>JARFRN010000285.1 GCA_029287195.1 Acidimicrobiia bacterium
CCTCAGTCGGTGCGCAGGCTGACGACGTCTTCCCACATCTCCGACTCCCAAGACCGCACCATTGCCGCGGCGACGGATGCCGCGGCGAGGGCGTCACCGAAGTCGGGCTTGTTGGGACGGCCTTCGGCAACCGCGGTGATGAACTCGAGTGCCTCGATGGTCTTCAGGTCTTCGTAGCCGATGGAGTTGCCCCCACCCGGCACAAAATTGCCGTGGTGCTTGTAGGAGTCGCCTGAGAGCACCTCAACGAAGCCGTCGGTTGGCTGCTCCGCGGGCCGATATAGCGACAGTTGAGTGAGCTTCTCGTGATCCCAGTAAGCGGCACCCTTGGAGCCGTTCATCTCGAATGACATTTGGCTCTGTGGCCCAAATATGGAGCGGTCGGCCTCGAGCGTGCCCCGTACTCCGTTCTCGAATTCGACCAGGGCGCCGACGTAGTCTTCGTTGGTGACTTCACCTGTGGGGTCACCGGGCTTGCCGCGGTCGTAGTGGGTCCCCGATCCCGGAGTCGGCAGCGGCCGTTCCTTGACGAAGATCTCCTTCACTGAGACGACCCGTTTGATGGGACCGCAGAGGAACTGAGCCATGTCGATGGCGTGGGACATTATGTCGGCGAGGGCACCGAACCCCGCTTCATCCTGCTTGAACCGCCAGGAGAGCAAACCGAGACGGTCCCGCCCGTACATCGAAAAGAAGCGACCTCGATAGTGAGTGAGCTCGCCGAGACGACCCTCCTCGATGAGCCGTCTGGTGTATTGCACCATCGGTGCCCAGCGGTAGTTGTAGCCGCAGCCGGTTATGACGCCGGCGTCGCGGGCAGCCTTCTCGATGGCAGCCGTCGCCCGCGGCTCGATGCCGACGGGCTTCTCGCAGGTGACGTGCTTGCCGGCAGCGGCCGCAGCAACCGCCAATTCTTCGTGCATACCGGTGGGTGCGGTCACGTCGATGACGTCGATATCGTCGCGTTCCATCAACTCGCGCCAGTTCTCGGTGCCGACTTCAAAACCGAAGTTGTCGACGGCAAGCGCGACTCGGTCGGGGGCGGTATCGGCAACCGCAACCAGCCGTGGCTCCAGACCGGTCTCTGCGAAGTACACAGGGATGTTGCGGTAGGCCCGGCTGTGCGCCTGTCCCATCCACCCAAAGCCGACAACGCCGATGCCGATGGTCTTGCTCACTGTGCCTCCTGTCTCCACACCTCGGGGTTGACGAGATGCGGGGGCCTTGTCCCATTCAGAACTTGCATGACCTGCTGAAACGCGCTCCTGAAGATGCGCCTCTTGGCGCCTGCGGTGCCGGCTGCGACGTGTGGCGTCACAACCACATCCGTCCTTGCCAGCAGCGGGTGCTGCGGAGGAAGCGGTTCGGGTTCGGTAACGTCGAGACCGGCCCCAAAGAGGTGCCCTTCCTCCAGGACCACCTCCAGCGCAGCCAGATCGACCAATCCACCCCGCGCCGTGTTGATGAGAATCGATCCCGGCTTCATCTTGGCCAGGAGGGCACCATCGAATGACCCTCGATTCTCATTCGTGAGCGGCACGTGAATCGACACGACATCGGCAGTCTCCACCAACTCGTCGAGAGACTCGACAGGGGCGGTATCGGCAAACACAGCCGGGTCGAGGTAGGGGTCGTAGGCAACAATCTTCATACCGATCGCGGTCGCCACCCGAGCAACATGGCGGGCGATTCGTCCGTAGCCGACGAGGCCGAGCGTGCAGCCTTCGAGCTCTACTCCAGTGTGCCGGGCATAGAAGTCGGACCCACCACTGCGCAGCTCTGCCTCGGAGCGCTTGACGTTCTTGGCAACCATCATCATCAAAGCGACCGCATGCTCGGCGGTGGAGACGGTGGGCCCGTCCGGGGCATTGCAGACGGCGATACCGCGCTCGGTGGCAGCAGCCAGGTCGACCTTTTCGTAGCCGATACCGGTACGAGAGATGACCCGGAGATCGGGCGCCCGGTCCATCAGGGCGGGGTCGTACACATGCTGTGACGCCACGATGCCGCGTGCGGAGTGCAGTTCCCGATAGGGATCATCAGGATCGGCGGTGGCAGGACCTCGTATGGTGGCGACCGCCGCGACTTGGGGGACGAGATCGGGGAGGATCTCCCTTTCGAACCATACGTCTGGTTTCGATCCGCCCATCGGCGTCCTCCAAGTCCCGTCTGACCAGATACTACATCCGGCAATTGGAACGTTCCAACCGTCTTGCCGGCAGCTTTGGCGTCCCATATCGGAATATGGTCCGGTTTGCGACACCAAAACCCATGGGTTCATCCGGCAAAGCGTGGTTCGCGGAGTCCGGCCACACCCGGGTCGATGGCGTATATGGCCCCGTGGGGACCGGGACCGTCCTGTCCGGGTTCTCTCTCACCGATGGAGGTGACAAACATCGTCCGTAGATCGGAGCCGCCGAAGGCCGGCATCGTGGGCCGCTTCACAGGTAGCTCGATCGTGCGGTCCACTTCGCCCGCGGGGGTGACCCGCAGAATGGCAGAACCACCGACACAGGCAATCCAGTAGCAGCCGGTTTCATCGACGCACGCCCCGTCCGGTCGACCCGGCAGCGGGGCGAAGTCGAGAAAGACCCGTTCCTGGCTCGGCTCTCCGGTGGCCATGTCGTATTGATACGCCCAGACCGTCTCGTGCAGCGTGTCGGCCCAATACATGACCGAGCCATCGGGGGAAAAGGCCAGCCCGTTGGCGCAACCGACCTCACTGCGGACCGTGACGAACGAGCCGTCGGGTTCTACCCGGTGCAAGAAGGCATCGAAGCGCCCTGCCGAAGTCGGGACGAACATACCGCCGACCCAGAAGCGACCCACCGGGTCACACCTCCCGTCATTGAGACGCACCCCCGGTTGGGGGTGCTCCAATGTGACCCAGGGAGCAAGGCGACCGGTCGCGAGGTCGAGCCGAGCCAGCGCGTTCTCGAATGCGACCAGCAGCACTGCCGGGTCGGCAGTGAAAGCGATTGCCGAGGGACGGACATCGAGCCCCCAGACACGATCGGTGCCTGCTGCCGGGTCGAAGCCATGCACCGCACGCCCGTCGATATCCACCCAGTAGAGAACGCTCTCCTCTGAACTCCATACCGGGCTCTCGCCGAGCTCGGCGCCGGCATCCAACACACACTCGACCGATGTCATCCCACTCGCCTCCAGGTATTCTCGCCACGTGTTTCATCGAATTTGTTTGTTCCTCCTTGCAGCCGCCATCGGTGTATCGGCATGCAGCGACTCCGTGCCGGAGTTGCGCCACGACGGCACGGTGCCGGACGATCTGCGGGAGCTGGCCGACGAGACCTGGAACGACTTTCTCGAAGCCTTCCCGGCACGTTGGGACTGCATCCCGCCGCCCACACTGCACGCCGCCTGGGAGCTGGAAACCCGAGCCGAGTACGAACCCGGGACCACAACGCTCTCCGTGAGAGTGCCGGGGACACCGGCAACGTTGCGCAGTGAGTTGATTCATGAGTTCGCGCACCATCTCGAGTTTGCCTGTGACGAACATGTTGATCTCCGCCCCGGCTTCCTTGCCGCCCAGGGTTTCGACCCGGACACCGCCTGGTTCGACGGAGACGCTTGGGAGACGACACCGTCGGAGCAGTACGCCGAGGCGGTTGTCGAGTTGATCGAGGGACGGCGAACCCATACCGGCGGCGTCATCATCAACGATGCCGCCATCTCAGCCGTTGCCGATTGGGGATCGGGGGCCCGCTGAGGCTGTCCCAGCGAGCCCCTGATGCACCTAGTCGTTGCCTTTTTCCTCGAGTTCGTCGAGTTCCGACTCGATGGCCTGGGCCGTCTCTGCAAGCGCTTCGGCCTCTTCCCCGCCTTCGCGGGAGGCCTGCTCCAACTCGTGTTGCAGCACCTCCAGGTCGGCGCCGCCGGCCATCATCTGCACCAACTGCTCGAGCGGTAGTTCGGCCTTGGTGTAGTCCCCGTACACCATGCCCCGGCGCAGGATCACAAAGTGATCGGCTACCGGGTAGGCGTGGTGCGGGTTGTGGGTGATGAAGATCACCCCGATGCCGCGATTGCGCGCCTGCAGGATGTACTTCAGTACCACGCCGGCTTGCTTGACACCGAGAGCCGCCGTGGGCTCGTCGAGAATCAGCACCTTGGCACCGAAGTAGACCGCACGCGCAATGGCCACCGACTGGCGCTCACCACCAGACAGGGTTCCGACGGTCTGATCGGGATCGCGGATATCGATCCCCATCTTGGCCATCTCCTCCTTGGTGGTCCTCTTGGCGAACTCGGAGTCGTAGCTCCTGAACGGGCCCCAGCCCTTCGTCGGCTCGGAGCCGAGGAAAAAGTTCCGCCACACCGACATCAGTGGGATCATCGCCAGATCCTGATAAACGGTGGCGATGCCCAGTTCGAGTGCGTCGCGCGGCGAGCTGAAGTTGTACTCCTTGCCATCGAAGAAGTATTTGCCCTTTGTCGGCTTGTGGACGCCGGACAGCACCTTGATCAAGGTGGACTTGCCGGCGCCGTTGTCACCGAGCAGGCAGGTCACCTCACCGGCGCGAACAAACGCCGAGACGTCCTCGAGGGCGATGACGCTCCCGAAGTACTTGGAGACATTCTGGATTTCAAGCAGTGGGGTACCGTTGCCACTCATCGCTGGGCCGCCTTCTGCCGGACGAAGTTGTTGAAGATCACCGCAACGACCAGAACTGTTCCCACGAACACCTGGAACCAGTCGCCGTCGACACCGGTGATGATGATGCCTTGTTGCACCATCGCAAAGATGAGAGCGCCGAATAGAGCGCCGATGGCCGAGCCGTAGCCGCCGGTCAGCAACGTTCCGCCGACGACCACCGCGATGATCGCCTCGAACTCCTGCTGGAAGCCACGCAGCGTGTCGGCTCCTGTGAACTGCACCGCCTGGATCAGGGCCACCAGGAACCCGGCAAAGGCCGTGGTCATAAACAGTGCGATCTTCACCTTGTTGACGGGCACGCCGACGCTTCTCGCGGCGTTGGCATCACCGCCGGCGCCGAAGATCCAGTTGCCTTGACGAGTCCTCAGCAGCACCCAGGTGGCCACTAGTGCCAACCCGATCCACCACAGAATCGCAACCCGAAATCTCGCCCCGAATATTTCGAACTGACTGGCGAAAAGCGTATCCGCCAGGGCAAATCCCTCTACCTCGTCGAGATTCCCCAACTGAGTCCGATTGGTGCGCAGCCGGGTGAGCGCAATGGTGAGACCCCGGAATATGAACAGGGTGGCCAGGGTGATGATGAACGATGGCAGCTTGGTCGTAATCACCAGGAACCCGTTGAACCACCCGATGGCCAGCGCAACTATCAGCGCCGCCAGGATCGCCGGCCACAGCGACCAGCCAAACCCTCCACCGTCGCTCGGGAAGCTCAGCACCATGATCGTCATGCCGGCGAAGCCGACTATCGAGCCGATCGAAAGGTCGAACTCGCCACCGATCATGAGCAGGGCGACCGCAATAGCCAGGATCCCCAGTGGAGCCGCCCGGTTGAATATCGCCGCAGTGGTTGCCCAACTCACGAAGTTGTTGTCGTAGGCGACGATGGCAAAAAAGACCCAGACCAGGACTGCACCAACTACGGCACCAAGCTCGGGCCGCGAAAGCAGTCTGCTGACCCGACTCACCTCCCGGAGTCTCTCGTCGCTCGCCGGTGGTGCCGCTCCCGGCGCCGGCGCCGTATCAGTTGACACGCGCTCCTCCCTCCATAGGTAGTGGCTGGGGCCCGCGGTTGCGGGCCCCAACCGGTTTGTGCATCTAGCGGAGACCTTGCTCCGAGAAGCTGATTACGTCAGCTGCCACATCGCTGGTCACGATCTGCGGACCGGTCAGGATGACACGGTCGACGCTACCGAGCGGCAGAGCACCGGTCTCCAGATACTTGGTCAGTAGCACGATCGGCAGGTAGCCCTGCAAGTACTGCGCCTGGTCGATGGCAAACAACATGGTGCCTTCATCGATGGCGGTCAATACCTCAGGTCCCAGGTCGAACGTCGCCAAAGAGACCGAGCCTAGATTCCCGGACTCCTCCAGAGCGGCCAGGGTCGGGATTGCACCCGTCGGACCGAGGGTGAGGATGCCCTCAACCGGATTGGCCTGGAGGGCACCGTTGACAGTCTCCTGGGTACCGGTCGGATCGGCCAGATCCACAGGAATGACGTCAACCTCGACCCCAAGACCGTCTTCAAAGCCCTGACAGCGGTCGTCCAGAGCGGTGTTTCCAACCTCCTGGTTGATACAGATGGCGCTGCCGATACCCTCAGCAGCAAACCGCTGCCCGGCGATCAGGCCGGCCGCATACTCGGTCTGACCAACGTGAACCAGCACGCCGAGATCGGCGAAGGCATCGGAACCCGAGTTCATTGAAATGACCGGGATGCCGGCATCCACAGCTGCAGTGATTGCATCGGCGAGAGCATCAGCATCGGGGATGGTCACAACCAACCCGTCCGGCTGCGAAGCAACCGCCGCCTCGATGATCTCGCTCATCTCGACCATATCGAATGTGCCCGGTGCCTGGTATTCCACCTGGACACCCATATCGTCCGCTGCGGCGGTCACACCGTTGGCGGCTACCGACCAGAACGGGTCAGAGGCTTGGCCGTGGGAAACGACCACGAACCGGAAACCGCGCTGCGTCACCGCATCACCGTCGCCGTCGCCATCGCCGCTATCGGCCGCCGTCGTTGCCGTACCACCGTCGCCACCAGCAGTCGTGGTGGTCTCGGCATCGTCGTCGCCGCCGCAGGCGGCTACGACCAACGCAAAGGCCAGCAGCAGTACCAGCCACACACTTCTTCTCATACCTTGTTCCTCCTCTTTCCTTCTACCCACCAATGGTGGGTCTTGTGCCGGCGCCTGCCGACAGCATGCGCAGCATACCGTCGGCTTCCGCCGACAATCCTTGTTCAGTTCAGTGAAGCCAAATACTCAAAGCTCTTCCGGGCATCCTCGATCGGGCCGGCCCCCGGGTCCGGGTCGGCATCGAGGACCTTGTCTTGCTCCAGCACGTACCAGCCATCGAAACCGTCCGCCTCGAGCGTCGATACAAAGCCTGCGATGTCGACTGCTCCCTCACCTAGCGGCTTGAAGATGTCGTCGATTACGGCCTGCCGGAAGGGCAACTCGCCGCTGCGGACTCGTTGTGCCATCGCACCGTCGACATCTTTCAGATGGACGTGGGCGACGCGACCCTTGGCGGCCTCGGCGATCGCAACCGGGTCGGCTCCGCCAAGGAATAGGTGGCCGGTGTCGAGGCAGAACTCCACCTCGCTATCCGTGATGAGTCGCTCCACGTGGTGTGGCTTCTCAATAGCCATGCCCCAATGCTGGTGGAGCGCAACTGTTAGCCCCTCGTCCGCCGCAATGCCGATCACCTGCTTTAGGTTATCCAAAAAAGATGACCACTGGCCAGCCGACATTTCGATCGAGGTGTCGTAGCCGTCGAGACCCGATCCCGGGCCCAGCACCAATACATTGGCCCCACACCCTGCGAGCGTCTGCGATGCTCGTCTCACATAGGCCAGTTCTTGCTCGGCCCGCTCGGGCAGGTGGAGCACGGCAGGGACGAATCCACCGACGAGCTCCAGCCCATAGTGGTCGAGCTTCTGCTGCAACTCCGCCGGATCCGTAGGCAGATAGCCGTCAGGGCCCAGCTCGGTGGCGTTGAGACCGAGGTCCGCCATCTCGGCGAGCACCCGGTCCGCATCCATGAGATGCCCCCAGCCTGGTGAGCCGTCGACACCCCAGGTGATCGGCGCTCCGGCGATTCGCGACATCATGGTGGTCATTTGACTTCCTCCAATCGCACGGGTCGATGCTCGGCGCGTGAGATATTGCAGGCGATTGCAATCCGCAGCGCTTCACGAGCATCTTCGGGAGTACAGGGGCTTGGCACCCGCCCTTGCGCCACGTCGATGAACTGTTCGATTTCGGCCGTGTACGCAGAGGCAAACCTATCGAGGAAGGACTTGGGGGTGGGTTCTTCGATCACCGGGCCACCGGGTTCGACGCTGCGAAGCGGCAGGTCATGCGCCAGGCCAACGCTCACACTATCGCCAACGCCGAACAGTTCCATCCGGACGTCGTGGCCGACAGGATCGTGGCGTATCCCTGACATCAGCGCCTGCGTACCATCGCTGAGGGAGAGGATCACAACACCGGTGTCGATCGGTCGGTCATCGCCGAACGACTCCGCTGTAGTCGTGAACCCGGTGGCGTAGGCCTCTACGGCCTCCTGCCCGGTGACAAACCGAATTATGTCGAAGTCATGGATTTGGGTATCAACGAAGATCCCCATGTCGACGTAGCCGGGAGGCGGGGGCTCATAGTCGTGTGTGGTGGTGCGCACCGAGTAGAGATGACCGATTGCGCCGCCGTTCACCAACGCCTTGGCGGCCCGGTAGCCGGCGTCGAAACGGCGCTGGAATCCAATCTGTGCGGGAATACCGCTCTTCCGAATGTGCGCAACTGCAGCATCCGTCGTGGGCAGATCGACGGCAATGGGCTTCTCGCAGAAGACCGGAATTCCGGCGTCTGCGGCGAGGTGCATCATCGGGGCGTGCACATCGGTTGCGGCAGCCACGACGATGGCGTCGACGGAACCGATCATCGACTCGGCGTCTGGGACAACCTTGCCGTCGACATCGGCGGCAACGTCCTCAGCCCGTTCCAGCAGCGGGTCGGTGACAATGACTTCGTCGACTTCGGCATGCGCGGCCAGGGTGCGGCCGTGGAAAGCCCCGATGCGTCCGGCACCGATCAGGCCAACCCGCATATCCGTCTCCTCTCCGGTCTCCCAGACGGACTGCTCCAGACCATCCAGGTCATGTGGAACGTTCCAACTACGAGAACGCTATACCTACCCGAGGACCCCTGTCAAGCGGACAACACTGCGAGACTGATGACGAGATCGATCCCCGGGACTCGTTGACAGTGTTGGCTGCTGACTATTAGGTTCACACCGTTGGAACGTTCCAGAAGGACATCGCCATGGAACAACTCTTCTATCCCGCAGGAACGCTGACCAGTCCGGGCTTCACTCTGGACGTCGACCCGAAACGCGCCGGGTGGCGCTACTGCGGCCTCAAAGTGTTCGAACTGCCCGCCGGCGCCGCCACCGAACTGGTAACGGGCACCGCCGAGGCTGCAGTCATCCCGCTTGCCGGTAGCTGTGTTGTCGAGACCGAGAACAAACGATTCGAGGTGGACGGCCGCGACGACGTGTTCTCGGGCGTTGCCGGCTTTGCGTACGCGCCGATCGACACGACTCTTCGGGTGTCATCGAATACAGGTGGCGAGATTGCGGTGTGCATGGCTGAGGCAACGCGCCGCATCGACCCCTACGTGGTACCGGCTAAGGCGGTCGCCGTTGAGGTGCGGGGCGCCGCCACCGCGTCGCGACAGATCAACAACTTCCTCAATGCGGTTTCCTGGGAGGCGGACAAACTGATCGCCGTGGAAGTCATCACACCCGAGGGAGGATGGTCTTCGTACCCGGCCCACAAACACGATGAGATGACCGACACCGAGGTCGAACTGGAGGAGATCTACTACTTCAAGGTTGCCGGAGAGCACGGGGCGGGCTTCTTCACGTGCTACACGATGGACGGGGAGATCGGAGAAACCGTTACCGTGCAAGACGGCGACACCTTCCTGGTCCCAAGAGGATTTCACGGCCCGGCCGCAGCATTTCCCGGGCATCATATGTACTACCTGAACGTGATGGCGGGGCCGTCTCCGGAGCGGCGCTGGAGCATCACCAACGATCCCCGTCAAGAGCCGGCGATGGCGTCACTCGAGGAGCGGGGTCCCGATCCGAGATTGCCACTTACAAGCGCAACTGAGTAGAGGAAGGGAGACAATGCAGGATCTCACATTCGTCGTAGGAGAAGACAGAGCCGTAGCAGAGTTATGGGAGACGCTCGGCAGCGTTGGGATCACGATGCAGGCATCGTGCATGTTCCCGCGGCTCGAGGGGCGTATCGTCCATGTCGTCGTAACCGATGAGGATGCCGAACGTGCCTACGACGCGCTGCGAGCGGAGAATTTCATACCCCTTGATCGCAGAGAAGTGTTAGTTGCGGACTTCGTGGTGCGTCCTGGCGAAATCGGCAGGATTGCCAGAAGGATCTCCGACGCAGGCGCCAAGCTCTACATCCTCTATCTAGCGTCCGACAACCGAGTAGTCATCGGAGCCAGCGACCTAGACACGGCCGCCGCAGCAATCCGCTAGGCGCAAGCGGAGATCCCGGGTTCGGGGTTCCCAGTCACGATGTCGGAGTGGGCTTCCCATTTCTACGCAACCGGCCGTCGCCGATATCAACCGTGGTTGCGCAGCAACGGGGATGGAGCGGTCGCCCCTCGAGCGATCACCTATAGGACGCCGGTTCCGCCATCGACTCCCGGCGGGTGGAGCCTGTCGACCATTTGCGGCGTGGCATATTGCATGCGCAGACCCTGGTCGTCTCCGCCCAACAAGTGCTCGAGATCGTGCACCACCATGCGTCCTATCTCGAGGAGAGCCTCCGGGATGGCGCCGGCGCGGTGGGCGCTGAACACAGCGTTGCGGGCTTCACGGATGCGGTGGGATGGATCGAAAGGCTCTGTCGGCCAGACGTCGATGGCCACCCGGAACCTCCCCTCCAGCACCAAGTCGGTCATTGCTTCGAAGTCGACGAGATGGGCGCGACTCAACAGCACGAGGGTCTGGTGCGGTCGTAGCAGCTGCAGGAGCTCGACACCGATCATCTCGTAGTTGTCCGGGGTGGGCGCAGCGAGCACATATATGAAGTCGCTGACTCGGAACAGGTCCGGCAGATCGAGCGGCTCGACACCACGTTCTGCCAGCGCGGACGGTTGGAGCCACGGGTCGAAGGCAACGAAGCGCACATCAAATGGGGTGAGCAGCTGTTGTAGAGAGACGGAAAGGCCCCCCGCCCCGACAAAACCAACGGTCTTGCCCCATGTAGTCACGGCACCGACCGTGCCGTCGTGGAGCCACTTCTCTTCACCTGAGCGAAACGCAGCATCCCCCTCGCTTACGAGGCGGCCTGCCGCAAGGGACAGGGCCAGCCCCATCTCGGCAACGGCAGGACCAAATGCATGAGCGCACCCGCCGACCTTGATGCCACGCGCCAGGCAAGCCCGGTAATTCAGCTCGGGGTGAGCATGGGATCCGGCCACCTCAAGAACGAAGCGGAGGTTCTCGCCTGCGGCCGCAATGGCATGCGGGCCGTACTCCCAGCTACCGAACACAACGGCGGTTGCATCGACGAGGACGGCCTCCATGTCAGACTGCGGCATGGGTCCGTCGCGCCCCCAGATGATCTCACCCAGGTTCTCCAGTCGCTTGTGGGTTCCGGCATCGAAGACCTCGACCATATGCCTGAAGTGCGGGGCGACGACGATCTTGGGCTTTGGCATGGCGGCTCACGAAATGGCGGACTGCATCCAATCGTAGAGGTCGTCGGCAATCTCTATTCCTTCGGAGTCGGACCGCTTCCGGTTGCTCAGCCGGCGCTCTCCCGGCAGGCGGGTTCCCGGCTGATCGAGCACGGCCGCGAGCAGCAGCTCGATGCGCTGCTCGTAGCTGCCACCGCTCAGAGGCCCGGGCCCAAAGCCAACCAGGAACTGGCCGACTCGAGGGGGACCACCTTTGTCGTCGAAGAACGAGCTGGCTTCGTAGCCGAAGTGAGCTCCTGTCATCGCAGCCGCCATGATTTCGACCGCCAGTACCAGGGCAGCCCCTTTGGCATCACCCATCGGGAGCATCGAACCGGCCATTGCCGCCGCCGCATCCGTCGTCGGGTTTCCTTCGGCGTCGAGCGCCCAGCCTTCGGGGATCGCCCGACCCTCGTCCGCAGCGAGCTTGATCTTGCCACGCGCTTGTTTGGACAGCGACAGATCAACCACAACCGGCGGGTGCTCGCCGCCCCGGGGAAAGCCAAATGCGATTGGATTGGTGCCGAACAGCGGTCGGGAGCCACCCCAAGGTGCGATCCCGGCGGGCGAGTTGCCAAAGACCAGACCGACCACTCCTCGTTCGGCGAGCCGCTCAACATGGTGCCCGGCTACCCCAAAGTGGTGCGAATTGGTGATAGCGATACCGGCAACCGGCGATTGTTTGGTCATTGCAACGATCGTCTCTATCGCAATATCGAACGCCGGATACGCAAAGCCGTCGTTGGCGTCGATGCGGGCCGCCGACGACCCCAGGTGCTCGACCGCCGGAGTTGCAGAGCCGTCGACCTTGCCGGCCCTCACCTGAGCCGAGTAGGCGGCGAGCCGTGCAAGACCGTGCGAGTTGAGACCATCTCGGTTGGCGCGCACCAACGCCTTCGCCACCGAGTTGGCTACAGGCTCGGACGTACCGGCCTTGACGAGTACCTTGGTTGCCAGTTGTTCGAGTTCCGCCGCAGTGCCAATCACGCTGTTGCTCCTTTTGCTCCTGAACCAACCGCGGAGTTTGGCGCAGCCAAACTCCAGCAAGCCCGGCCATCGCTCCGGACAGGCTCGAACCTCGAGCCGATCTAATCAGCCCCGCTTCTCATCGGCCCGGATCATGTTGTTTGCTCCTCACGAGAACGCCCGGGAGCTGGTCCCGGGCGTTCATCAGGTTTTCGCTCGCATGAGCCCGACTGCTAGGCCGACTGATACAGCTTGGTGATGATGAACTCCCGGTGGCCGAGGGTCTCGGCAGCCGTGTTCCGACCATTGGCGGTCCGTACCACCATGTCGATCAGCGCGTCGCCGGCCTCGTCGAGGACCATCTCACCGCTGAGCAGGCCCGACACATCCAGATCGACGTGGTCCGCCATGGTTCGTGCCGTCTTCGGGTTGGCAGTCACCTTGATCACCGGCATGATCGGGTGGCCGATGATGTTGCCCTGCCCGGTCGTGAAGATGTGCAGCGCGAACCCGGCCGCAGCCTGGAGGGTGTTGCACTCTGCAGCGGCCGACGACGTGTCCATGAAGTAGAGCCCGGGGCCCTTGGTCGGTTGCTGCGCCGGCTCGAGTACGTCGATGTACCGGCAGCTCTTGCCGATCTTCTGGAAGTTGCCGAATGCCTTCTCCTCGATGGTGGTGAGGCCGCCTGCAATGTTGCCCGCCGTAGGTTGGCTCTCAGACAGGTCGCTCGTTTTGTGACGGTTGATCATGTCGTTGTAGCGATTCCACGTGTCGAGGAACTTCTGCCGCACCTCGGGAGTGGCGGCGCGGTCCGCACAGACCACTTCGGCGCCCGTTAGCTCGGAAGTCTCCCCGAAGCAGAGGTAGTTCCCCTCGGGCTCCAGCTTGTCGAACATGTTGCCGACGGTCGGGTTGGAGGCGAGGCCGGACGTCGTGTCGGACTCCCCGCATTTGGTGGCGATCCACAACTCACTCAGTGGAACCTCTTCGCGCTGCAGCTCGGTAGCCCATTGGACGAACTCCTGAGCCTTGCGCCCGGCAACGGCGGCGATTTCGAGATCACCGTGCTCCTCGATGGAGAACCCGGCGACCGGCTTGCCGGTGGCGGCGATCCCATCGACAACCCACTTGGTCCACTTGGGCTCAATACCAATGACAACTACAGCAGCGACATTCGGGTTTGATCCGGTCCCGATCAGCGTCTGCATGGTCAGCTCGAGGTCGGCCCCGAACTGGAGGCGGCCGTAGGCGTGCGGCAGCGCAAGGGTGCCACAGATGTTGTTGGCCACTTTCTCGGCACATGCGTTGGAGATGTCATCGACCGGGAGAATGATGACGTGATTGCGAATACCGACGCGACCGTTCTCACGTCGATAGGCCTTGATAGTCCGTGTCATCGTCTTCTCCCTACCACTTCTTCGTCTTGACGTTGTGAACATGGACATGGTGACCGGTCGGGATGTCCTCGACGACCTTGCCGATGTCATGTCCGTACTTGATCAACGCGTCGCCCTCGGCGAGGTCGACCATTGCGATCTTGTGCCCCAGCGGGATCGGATCCTTCGAGACGATCGAAGTGTTCTCGTTGGTGTCCATGATCCAGACGGCCAACTCCTGGCCCGCCTCGATCCCTTCAACCACCGCGACACCGACCGAGTCGGTGGGGTCGTGGATGACTATGTCGGGTTTCATGTGCGGTCGCACCTCCGATTCGGGCCTGTTACGGCCGCTTTCTTCTTACAGAGTATTGC
>JARFRN010000303.1 GCA_029287195.1 Acidimicrobiia bacterium
CGGTCATCCCATGCTGAAAGCGAAGCGGATCTTCGATTTCGTTGCCGCCGCGCTCGGCGTCATCATCCTTTCGCCGCTCAAGGCGTTCTGTGCCCTTGCGGTGCGGCGCCGTAGTGCGGGCCCGCTTCTGTTCCGCCAGCGCCGGGTCGGGCGTGACGGTCAGGAATTGGAGATCATGTAGTTCCGAACCATGACGGGGAACGACGACGCGGATACAACCAGGTCGGGAGAGACGGATCATCGAATCACCGCGGTCGGTTCCGTTCTGCGAGCCAGTCATCTGGACGAAATGCCGCAGCTCTTCAACGTGATCCGCGGCGAAATGTCCCTCGTGGGTCCCCGTCCGGAGCGTCCCTTCTTTGTCGAGCAGTTCGCTGATGAAGTGCACGGCTACGGCGATCGGCATAGGGTCAAGTCGGGGATCACCGGCTGGTCACAAGTCAACGGGTTGGTCGGCGATAGCTCTATCGAGGAACGAGCGCGGCGCGACAACTGGTACATCGAGAATTGGTCGCTCTGGTCCGATTTGATGATCATGCTGCGGACGATCCCAACCATGTCCAAACGCGACAATTGATTGCCAAACCTCCTGCGACCGGTCGCGGTCGCCTCTATCCTCTTCGGTTGCCCGGCGAAGTGGTGCCCCCGAGGAGATGATGCCGCAGCACAGCCCATTACACCGCCAGGAGGAAGTGGCGGCGGCCCCGATGCGGGTGCTCTACTTGATCGATTCGCTCGGCCCCGGCGGTGCCGAGCAGCTACTGGCGGCGTACCTGGGGTACCTGCCGACGATCGGTGTGGATGCGACGGTCTGTGCGCTGCAAGAACGCAACGGGAATCCGCTCGCAGCGCTGATTCGCCGGCTTGGAGTGGACGTATTCACTCTCGACGTCACACGTTTGAGGCATCCGGGAGCTTATAGGCGGGTCGCAGCCGCCATCGATCGGGCGCGGCCAGATCTCGTACACACTCAGTTGGAGTTCGCCGACATACTCGGGGGCCTGGCGGCGAGCCGGCGCCGCATCCCCGTAGTAAGCACGCTTCACACCATAGGGCGACCGCCTGCCGGGACTCGCGATTCCCTTCGATTCAGCTTGGAAGGATGGGCACTGCGTAGGTTTGCCACCAAGGTGATCGCCGTGTCGGACGGAGCCAGAAAAGACCACATTCGCCATCTCCGGTTAGCTCCAGAGCGAGTCATCACCATTCACAACGGCATCGACCTGAGCCGGTTCCGGCTCGACGAAGGCACCCGGGCTTCCGCTCGAGCCGAGCTGGGCATCCCCCAGGAAGCCGCAGTGGCGGTAACCGTCGCGGTGCTGCGACCTCCGAAGGGGATCCAGGACATGGTGGCCGCCATGCCGGCGATCTGCGATCGGGTAGCGAGCCCTCATTATCTGGTCGTCGGTGACGGACCCGCCCGAGATTTCTTGGAGGGGCAAGCCGCCGAGCTGGCCATGACCGACAGGATCACCTTCGCCGGAGATAGGGAGGACGTCCCCCGCATGCTGGCGGCCGCCGACGCCTTTGTGCTGCCCAGCTACACCGAGGCGCTTCCCACCGTGCTTGCCGAGGCAATGGCAGCCGGGTTGCCGATAGTTGCCACTCGTGTCGGCGGTATTCCCGAAATGGTCGATGACGGCAATGGATTGCTCGTTGAACCCGGAGATCGGACCGGCTTGGCGACGGCAGTGACCGCGATCCTGTCTAATGGGGATCGAGCGGTTCGGCTGGGTCGAAGCGGTGCTGCTCGTGCCGCCGCGCGCTTCGACATTCGCCGCCAGGCGGCTCGCCTCGTTGCGGAGTATCGCCAAGTTGTAGCGGGGGTGGGCAGGCGATGAGGATTGCCGTTGTTGAACCCGATGGAGCAGGTGGCCTGGCTCACTATGCGTTCCAACTGTGTACGGCAATGGCGGATGCCGGAGCCGACGTGACCCTGGTCACGGCCGTCGATTGGGAGCTAGCCGGGTTGGACCGGCCTTTCACCGCGGCGCAGGTGATTCGGCTGTGGCCCGCAGTGGAGGCCCCGATATCTCCCGGGAGAGGCGCCGTATTGCACCGTTTCTGGCGCAAGCTTCGCCGGTTGTGGCGAGCGGTACGTTATGCGTGGGAATGGGAGCGCCTCACCAGACATGTCATTCGGATGAGACCCGACGTGGTCCAGTTCTCGCTGATCCGATTTCCCTTTCAGGCGTTCTTTCTGTGGCGCATGAAGCGGGCGGGGTTGACTCTCACAGAGATCTGCCACGAATTCGAGCTCAGGGAGAACAGATACGCCTGGATGCAGCGGATCGATTCGGGCTTGGCCAGGTCCGTGTACGGCTCATTTCGCGTCATGTTTTTCCATGGGGAGGCAACGGCCGACAGGTTCCGGGCCTTATTCGGCGAGCCCGAGGCGAAGGTGCGCATCATCCCGCACGGCAACCAGGCGCTCCTCGCCGAATTGGCCGATCCCGGTGGCGACCTGCGCTCCCGCTACGGCATAGCCCCCGAGCGTCCGGTAGTGCTCTTCTTTGGTGGCTTGCGGCCATCCAAGGGCCTTCCCGAGCTGGTAGACGCTTTTGCCACGGTGCGATCTGAAGTCGAGGCTCACCTCGTAATCGCCGGTTTCCCCGACCGGGGTTACGACATAGGCGGGTTGCTCGAGCAAGCGCGGCGGCTTGGTGTCGACATGGACGTCACCATCGACGCTCGTTACCTCGCCATCGAAGAGGTCGGGCCACTGTTGCGCACGGCAGCGCTGCTTGTCCTCCCCTACAAATCGGCAACGGCCAGCGGCGTGCTGCAGGTGGCCTATGCGTTTGCGCGTCCTGTAGTGGTTACCGACGTCGGTGATCTTCCCGACTCGGTAGATGAAGGGGTTACCGGCCTGGTAGTGCCCGCCGGCGACGGTGATGCGTTGGCTCAGGCCATCGTCCGCCTGGCGGGGGATTCCGAGATCCGAATCCGAATGGGTGAGGCGGCACGGCAGGTTGCCTTCGAGAGATTCGGGTGGGGACCGATTGCGACCCAGATAATCGACACATATCGGGCGCTCGATCCATCCTGACATACGTCATGTCGACCTTCGGCGGTCAGCTCCGCCGTCTGGAACGGACGAGGCGAAAGCGTCGCATCGAGAGGAGCAACTCTGCGGTTGCCCCCGCTACAGCCAAACGATTAGATCCGATCGGCACCGTTCGCAACGAGTCGGCCTGGAACGGGTCTAGCTGCCATCCCAATTGGCGAGAACGCGCAGATACTCCCAGGGGATGGCGCCCAAGTCGAAGTAGTCTCTGCGGAGGCCGTTTGCGCGGTAAACCGCGCCGGGATTGGCCTTGTCGGCATCTTCTGCGATCTCGAAGTAGAAGGCGATGGGAGCGCCTCCGCTGTCGACCACATAGGCGCCGTACTCCTGCAGGGCGCGGGCAATCGCCGCTTCGGCGGGGGAGAGTTGGAGCGCGGCAACGTCCAGCGAGGGCGCGAGCTGGATCCGTGCGCCCTCGGGGATACAGTCGGGGCGGTCGGATATCCCATCGGTCTTCGTTGCGGGTTCACGGAACTCGTCCGGGCAGGTGTTGTTGGTGGAGAACACGAGAGCGTGAGGAATCAACCCGGCCGCGATCTCTGAGACCCTGACCACCCCCGCCAAATGGGAGATGCCGGAGCCCGTACCGAAGACCTCGGGGACACCGGAACCGTCCAGGGGTGTGGTTGTACCCCAGGAAGCCTCCCACGACCTATCGGGGCGCTGCCGCGCCTGCCACATCTCAACCGTTCGATTCTCCGACCAGTCGATCACTACCAGGGTCCCGTCATTGCCCGGAGCCGGGATGGCGTCCTCCGGCACCCGATGCAAGCCGGTTTCGAGGGGGCAGCGTCCCCATCGTTGGATGCACTCGATTGCCACCGGTGTAGTGGACTCGTCGACCTCGTAGATGGCGATGCCGAACTCCCAGAGATCGGCAACGACCTCGCGCTGCAGGTAGGCCACCTGAGCCTGGCTGTTTGCATCGATGACGGGATTCGCCGGAATCGGGGAGTTGAACGGGCTGGTGGGCGAGAACACTGGTTGTGGCCGTGGCAGCGTTGTTGACGGCGCGGGGGAGGTTGTCGACGGCGCAGCAGAAGTTGTTGATGGCTCAGGGGAAGTCGTTGACGGCGCGGGGGAGGTAGTAGTGGTGGATTGTGGCTCAGGTCCGGTCGTGACCGCGCTCGACGTAGTTGTGGTGTGAGTCACGGTCTCCTCTTGGCCGCTGTCGGGGCCGGCGGTCATGGTTGTGCACGCAGTGGTGACCACAGCCAGCAGCAACGTCATCGAGATGGCCGAGTTGGCTCTTCTGCTTTTGCGGCATTGGCGCATCGGAGATCCCGGAGTGTTGCTGCAGCTTCGCCCATCGTATTGGGCCGGAGCGCCGAGTCACCTAAGATTTTCCTGAGAAATCGGACACGCCCGAGAGCGGGTACACCGGGCTCCCGCAGGCAATGACGTGGACCGGCGCGCTGTCGGCGCATCCGTTGGGTCGTACCGACCTGACGGCCGGCCCGCCGTCGCCCCACCGTCCGCTAATCGCAGCGGGCGTTGGACGCGCAGTCGGTCGCCATGCTAGGAGAGGCTCGATTTGATCCGGCCGGCACCCGCCAACTTGGCGCGGAAGCGCCGTTCCCCGTCATCCAGATACAGCGAGATGCGCCGGATCGTCATCGGATTGGCGCGCACCTCGCGGGGTCGCGCCGGTCCCGGGACCAGTGTGAAGGCAGCCGAGTAGCCGGCTGCCTTAGTTAGCCTCTCGACGGTCGGATTGAAATCCGCTCGGGTGCCGTTTGGGTAGGCGATAGTGCGCACCGGCTCCCCCAATTCATCCATGAGACGTTGCCGCGACTTCTGCAATTCCGCTGCGGCCTCGGCTTCGGAGAGCTGCGTCAGGATTGGATGGCTCAGTGTGTGTGAGCCGAAGCTGAATCCCTGTTTGCCCATCTCGCGGACTTCATCCCAGCTCAACGTTTCGCCAGCGTAGGCGTCTCGTAGCACAGGGACGTTTAGAGCCGCGGCCAGTTGTTCGGTGGCCTCATCCCGGCCGACCGAGGTGGTTCGCTTGAGGGCTTCGATCCACTCGGCGCTGATCGTTGCTGGTTCGGTCCACGAGACTGGGCCGAGTATCGGCAGATCTGCCCGGCGCAGCTCGGTCCGGCGGAAATAGAAGGCGGCGGCGTCCCAGAAGAATGGTTTGCCGGTCCCGATGAAGTCGGTGGAGAGAAACAGCAGCGCCGGGATCTCTCGCTCGCAAAGCACCGGCAGCGCATTGCTCATATTGTCTTTGTACCCATCATCGAAGGTGATGAGGATCGGACGCTTCGGCAAGTCGAATCGTCCATCTAGCCATGCCGTTAGGTCGTGCACGGAGATGGGATTGAAGCGCGTCGCCACGATGTCCATTTGCCGCGCGAAGCCCTCCGGCGTGGCGCTGATCACCGGCTCGAAGAATCTGAAGTTCTCCGGTTGGGAGATACGGTGATACGCCAGGACAGTGATCCGATCCCCGCCCCAGAATCGCTCGATCCCCGCCATGAGCTGGGCCTCCAGGAAGTTGGACATAGTCATCGCGCGCTTTCTGTCGACTACGGATTGGGCCCGACTTGGAGTACGCCGCCCTGGCATCCCAGCACATCCGATATGTATACCGTCGACAGAGGTTCGCTGAGGACGATTCGCTTGATGCCCCCTCCGTCGAGACCCGCAACGTAGCGGACCTCCTCGCCGGTAGCCGCGTCGAGCAGCTGGAAACCGCAGGCGCTCGCCGAGCCGGTATACGTGATCCGGAACATCGTCGGCACCTGGAAGTCCTCAGAGTCTCCAGGGCCCTGGTGCACGTAGTAGAAGCCGTCGCCATCAGGATCGAGTTGCTCGACGGGTATCGGGGTCGGCGTCTGCTGCGCCGGATCCCCGCAGTCCTCGAAGAAGTAGAAGCGGTCGTCGATGAGCGCCAGTTGCAGGTCCTGGCGGCGGGGCCAGCCGAAGTCGATGAACTCGGTGTCAACCGTGTAGACGTCCGAGAAGGTGAACTCCGTACCGTCAAACACATCGGTCCAGGTGTCCGGTCCACTGACGGAACGGATCGAGACCTTTGCCGTGTCGTCGGCCACGATCTCGTTGTAGGTCGCGCGGCACGTTTCCCGGCCGTAGTAGTCCCTCAATTGGGGGTGGATTCTCTGAATCAGGAAGACGGGGTTGCCTGTGTTGAGCGCCCCGATGTATCCGTCGAGGAAGTCGTCGATCGTTTCAGGGGCGGCAGTGGTAGAAGGTGAGGAGGTCGACGTCGTAGTCGTTGTGGTTGGAGAGGCCTGCTCGAACGGCGGTAGATCGTCTGACGCGCCGTCGGCGCATGCGGAACCGAGCAGCACGATCAAAGATGTCACCGCTAGGAATGGAAGTTTGGTGGACATTGCTTGCAACCTCCGGCACCGAGAAGCCTGGTCGCTATCCCCGGACTGCGCAACCAGAGATGCCCACCTTTGTAGCAGTGATCCGCACTTAGTGGCGGGGAGCCGCCACGACGTGGTCGGGCGGACCCTTCGCCGCAACGATCGTGGCTTTCCCCCGATCCCTGATGCAGCCATTCGTCGACGGAAAATCACCCGATGACGCCGGGAAAGGCCGCCACGCGGCCTCGACGACCTCGCCATACCGCCGGGGTGTCTGCCAGAATATGGGGCGAAACCTGCCGAACATGTCCCTGGGGTCGATGTGGTGGTTGGATTTCACCTGTTCCGAGTTTCCTGCGCCCGTCACGAGCCGGCATATGCGTCCAAGGCGTGCCACAGATCCGAACAGCAGTCATGATTGCAGTTCGCGTTATTGGGTGGGGCACGGCGCTGGCGATGACCGGCGCCATCATCTACGGAGTATCCAGCGGTGGCTTCGGTGACGATGCCTCGGCTATTTGGGCGCTGCCATGGGGGAGGGTCTCTCTCATCGACCTCTACGCCGGCCTCGTCATCTTCGGTGCCTGGATCGCAGTGCGCGAGACCAACCGCGCCCGCATCGCCCTGTGGTGGCTGGCGCTCGCAGTACTCGGCAACTTCGCGGCCGGGGTGTACCTGGTTACGGCCGCAATGCTTGCGGCCGATATGCGCGAGTTGCTCATGGGTAAGGCACACTAGAAATCAATCTCTTGCGGTGGTGACAGCTTTCCCTATTGCATGATGAGCCCTCTTCCCGATATCATCGATTAACGATTATTGGGGAGGACCATGTCCACCGCGTTCCACCATGTTCACATCAAGTCCAAAGATCCTCACGCCACGGTCGCTTGGTGGGTCGACATGTTCGGGGCCGTTCCCAAGCCGGAGTTCAGTTTCGGCACCATGCACTTCACACCGGTCGAACTAGACGGAGTCACCATCAACATCACCGGGCACGCCCCCGAGGAAGCCGTCGGAATGGCCGAGCCGCAGGGAATCCCATACTGGGGGCTCGAACACATTGGTCTACAGGTCGAGGATATGGACGCGGTACTCGCTCGTTTCGAGGAGCAAGGTCGAAAGATCTATGTTCGGCGCCCCGGCCCGGGCAATTTCGAAATCGCATTCGTAGATGCACCCGACGGAGTCGTCTTGGAGTTGCTATACCTGCATCAAGACTGAAAGCCGAACGAGGGCTCTTATGAAGAGACTGAAGCAATTCGCCTATCACGAGCCGACCACGCTTGCCGATGCGATCGGTGCTCTGGCCGCAGGGGGGCCAACGGCGCGGGTGCTCGCCGGAGGAACAGACCTCATCGTCGATATGAAGATCGACCGCCTCCCGACCACCGCCGTTGTCAACATCAAGCGGATTCCCGGCCTTGTCGGCATCGAGGACCTTGGTGATGCGACCCGAATCGGAGCCCTCACCAAAGTGACGGACGTCGAGGAGTCGACGCTGGTGAAGGAGCGGCATCCTGCTCTCGCCGCGGCGGCATCGATTCTGGCATCACCGCCGGTGCGGGCTCTGGCGACAATCGGTGGCAACGTCGGTCGAGCCTCGCCGGCATCCGATCTCGGTCCGGCTCTGATCGTTTCCGATGCCCGGGCGAGGATCCGGGGCGTTGAAGGGCAGCGTGACATCTTGGTCGAGGACTTATACATCGGGCCGGGGCAGACGTCGCTGGCCTGTTCGGACATCATCACCGACCTCGTCGTCCCGAACCCCTCGCCCGGGTTTGGGTCGGCACACGTCAAGCTGGGCAAGCGCGGCAGTGGGACCGACATCGCGATGGCGGGGGCATCGGCGAGCATCATCATTCGCAACGGTGTCATCGAGGACTGCAAGGTGGCACTGGCGTCACTCGGGCCCACTCCGCTCCGGGCGACGATCGCCGAGGAGTCGCTTCGCGGCCGCGAGGCGGCAGAGGAAGCGCTCGCCGAGGCTGCCGTAGCCGCAGCCGAACAAGCCACTCCGATCGGGGACATCCGAGCATCGGCCTCGTATCGAATGACGCTGGCCCGGGTGCTCACTCTGCGTGCGTTGCGAGCGGCAGTGGAGTCGGCCGAAGAACGTGGGGCGTCATGACCATCCATCTCGAGTCCACGATCAACGGTCGATCGGTCGGCATCAATGTCGATCCAACCCTCACGCTTCTGGAAGTGCTGCGGGAGAACCTCTTCCTCATCGGTACTAAGGAGGGCTGCGGGGTGGGGGAGTGCGGAACTTGTGTCGTGCTCCTGGATGGGACACCGGTGACGTCATGCCTGGTCCTTGCCGGCGACGCCGACGGCAGGGACGTCGAGACCGTCGAGGGCCTTGCACCGGACGGAGAGCTCAATGAGGTCCAGCAGGCCTTTGTGAAATCGGGCGCCTTTCAGTGTGGTTTCTGCACACCGGCGATGGTCTTGTCGGCGACAGCGCTGCTGCGCCGCAACTCGAGCCCGAACGAGGAAGAGATGAAGCAGGCGCTCGGCGGCATCCTGTGCCGCTGCGGGGCGTATCCTAAGATCCTCGAAGCGATCATTGCGGCCACCGGGGAGGGAGCATGACCACGTACGTCGGAAGCAGAGTTCCGCGCGTTGATTCGGTGGACAAAGTCACCGGTCATGCAATCTATGGCGTTGATGTCGCCCTGCCCGGCATGCTGCACGGTGCCGTCGTGAGAAGCCCCTACCCACACGCCCGGATTGTCGCCATCGACACCAGCGCCGCCGAAAAGGCTCCGGGTGTCAAGGCAGTTGTGACCGGCAAGGACTTCCCGCATCTGTTCGGCGCCGCCATCAAGGATCAGCCATTCCTGGCCATCGATCGGGTGCGCTACGTGGGCGACCCTGTGGTAGCCGTTGCCGCCACGTCGGAGCGTGAAGCGCAGTATGCCCGAGACCTGGTCAGGGTGGAGTACGAGCAACTCCCGGCCATCACCGACATGCGGCTGGCGTTGGCCGACGACGCCCCTTTGGTTCACCCCGACATGCACACCTACGAGCGCGGCGGTCACGAGATCATCCCTCACACCAACTGCAATACGCTCTACCGCTACCAGCGCGGCGATGTCGAGGCCGCGTTTGCCGAGGCCGACCTGGTCGTCGAGGGTGAATACAGCGCCCATGCTGTCAGCCACGTCGCCCTCGAGGTCCATGTTGCCGTTGCCCAGTACGACCAGTTCTCCGGCGACTACACACTCTGGGTGACCACCGACCGGCCGTTCTTCCTGCGGGACGATCTTGCCGGCGGGCTCGGGGTCGACGGTTCGAAAGTTCGGCTCAAAGTGGCTCAGGTCGGAGGTTCCTTTGGCGCCAAGGGCGTCCCGATCGCCGAAGCGATTGCCGCCGTGCTCGCCCGCAACACAGACGGGCGCCCGGTCAAGGTGGAGCTAACCCGGGAAGAGTGCCTAATCGCCAGCCAGCTGCGAGTGCCGGCAATCATGAAACTCAAGACCGGAGTGAACAAGGACGGGTTCATGATCGCCCGGAGTGCCGATGTGTTGTGGGACAGTGGGGCCTATACGGCATACACCGTCGGTGTTGCCATCCGCGGATCGCAGACGATCGTCGGGCCGTACCGCATTCCGAACCTGAGAATCCTGTCGCGCCAGGTCTACACCAACAAGGCCATCACCGGTTCCTACCGCGGCTACGGCACCACCCAGGTCACCTGGGCTTGCGAGTCACAGATGGACGAGATTGCCCGCGAGTTGGGAATCGATCCGGTCGAGTTCAGGCTGCAAAACGGATACGAAGAGGGAGATTCGTATCTCAATGGGCAGATCATGCACGGCGTTGGCCTACGGGAAACTATCGAAACCGCCCGGGATGAAATCGGGTGGGGATCGGTAGATCGGGCGCCCGCACCTCACCTGCGCCGAGGTAAGGGAATCGCAACGATGATCAAGCCGACGATGACGCCGTCGAGCTCGAACGTAGTCATAAACCTCGGCGAGGACGCTCGGGTCCAGGTCGTCTGTGCCGCCCCCGAGATCGGGTCTGGTCAGGACACGGTCCTTGCGCAGATGGCGGCCGACGCGGTGGGTGTGCCGCTCGATGATGTTTCCGTCCCTGCAACCGACACCGCGCTCACGCCCTACAACGGCCCGGTTGCCTCCAGCCGGACTACCTATCACATGGGAAACGCCATCGTGTCTGCGGGCAATGAGATCAAGGGGAAGATCCTCGAGCTCGCCGGTAAGACGTTCGGCGTCGACCCGGACTATCTAGAGATGCGCGATGGTGAGATCTTCGACGGCGAAGGCGAGTTGCTCGTCACTTTGAAGAACCTGCTGGCGCGCTACCACGGCGAGGGGCTATCGCTCACTGCGGGTGGGCGCTATACGTCCGCCCAATCCCAGTTGCTCAAGGCCAACCCGGGAGAGGAGTGGATCAGCAGCATCTTTTGGATGCTCTGTACCCAAGCTGCCGAAATCGAGGTCGATACCGAGACCGGAGTGATCCGCGTCATCAAGGTGGCTGCGTCGGCCGATGTCGGTAAGGCGATCAACCCGCTGACCTGCGAACAGCAGATCGAGGGCGGCGTCGTCATGGGTTTGTCGAACGGGATTCTCGAAGACTTCAAGATCAGTAACGGTCGCATCGAGAATGGAACTCTGGCGGACTACAAGGTGGCAACGATTCAGGATATGCCCGAGATAGTCCCGATCCTCGTTGAATCCGTTCACAACGAGGCGCCGTTTGGTGCCAAGGGGATCGGTGAGCCGGCCGCAGCGGCGACGCCACCGGCCATCGCCAACGCATTGTTCGACGCCGTTGGGATTCGAATCACGGATCTCCCCATCACGCCGGAGAAGGTTCTCGCCGCCCTCTCGGAGAAGAAAGAGGCGGAACCGGGGGACTAACACCGGAAGGGCGACCTCGGCAGCCCGCCCTGGTCGTTCGTGCGGGCCTGGGTCCGCCCCGATGTCTCGGGTGTGGAGCCGCAAGAACTGCTGGAGCTGTCCAATCGAGCCTCCAACATCATGGATTATCGATTATCGGTGCTCGGGCTAGACTGGTTGTGTCTTGTAGCCGGCTGTGAGGCCGATGGGGAAGGAGACATCATGCTCAAGGTCGCCCAGGTTGGACTCGGCTGGTGGGGAGCCCAGGTCACCAAGGTCCTGCAGGGGAGCGAGAAGATCGAGGTCATCTGCGGCGTAGATCCCGCAGAGCCAATCGCCGCCAAGTACACCGCAGAATTCGGCTTGCCGGTCTACTCGGACTATGCAGAGGCACTCGAGGATCCGGCCGTCGAAGGAGTAATTCTCACCATTCCGCACCGCCTCCACGAATCTATGTTGCTCC
The DNA here is from genome assembly GCA_029287195.1 of Acidimicrobiia bacterium. Taxonomy (GTDB): domain Bacteria; phylum Actinomycetota; class Acidimicrobiia; order Spongiisociales; family UBA5794; genus JAAETI01. The sequence continues at coordinate 11,737 of JARFRN010000303.1, forward strand.
AAGCCGTTGCTGCCGGGAAGCAGGTGTTTTGTGAGAAGCCTCTGTCGCTCGATGTCGCTTCGGCGCGACGGATGATCCAAGCTTGCGACGATGCCGGCGTCGTCATGGGCATCGGCCACGAACGCCGCTTCGAGCCGGCCTGGGAAGAGATCAAGCGCATGGCGGATGCCGGCGAATTCGGCACCATCATTCATATGGAGGCTCATTGGAGCCACGACCGCTGGCTCAATATGGCCGCCGACAACTGGCGGGGAAGTAAGGAGGAATCGCCGGCGGCCGGCTGGACCGGGATGGGCGTGCATCTCAGCGACATGATGCTGAGCCTGGCCGGAGAGGTCGCTGAGGTGCATACATATGTCGAGAAGCGGATCCTGGCCATTCCGACCGGGGACGTTGTCTCGGCTCATTTCAAGTTTGCCGATGGTACGACCGCACACATTGCTGCTCTGTCGGCGACGCCAGATTATGCCCGCTTCGCCGTCTTCGGCAGCCACGCCTGGGCCGAAGCCCGGGAGACGCAACATGTCGATCCGGGCGGGACCACGCACTTCTATGTCCGGCGTAGAGGGGATGCTGAACAGACGCGCACGGACTTCGAGCCCGCCAGTCCGGTCAAGGCCGGCTACGAGCACTGGGCCGACGCCGTAGCGGGTCGGGTGGAATACAGATTCAGCAATGAAGAGCGACTCGGCAACGTGGCGATCCTCGAATCGCTGGTGCAGTCGGGGGAGACCGGGAGCCCGGAGCGCGTCGCGCAATTCGCTACGTGAAGCCGGCGGTCACGGTCGCCGCCGTTGCGTAGGATCAGGAGTTGACGCGACCACCTTTGCGTCCGTAGTCTATGGGTGATCGATTATCGAGGATCGTCTTGGATCAGTGTCGGGACCTAATGAGAGCAGTCTCGTTTCCTTGCACTGGACGTCGTCATCCCGTCCTCATCTCTCAGGTGGCCCGACGTGTCCACAAACCCCCAATTGCACCCAATCCCCACGGCGCCGACATGCGCCTTGCACCATTGCAGAGAACGTCCGTCATCGGCTGTCGGTCGCGGCGCGTTTCCAAGGGAGCCGCACCGAGATCGCCGCGATCACGAAGGGAGTAGCGCACAACTCTGGCCGCCGGCGGCCATCGGTACACGTAGTTGGACAGGAAGGAGATTTGCCGTATGGCAGATACCAGCAAGGTCGTAGCCCAATTCCTGGGTGACGAGAACTTCCCCATTGAGTGGGAAAACGAGAAGGAAAAGGATCTGTTCTGGGTCTACGACGACCTGCATTGTCCCCGCCCGGTGTCGCCGATGTACGACGACATCGCCAACTGGGTGAACACCTTCGATCACATGTTCCGCAGGTTCGGTACTCCGTTTGCGTCGGACTGGATCAAGAAGGTTGTCAACGGGTACCTGTACACCGCAGCCGTCCCGTGTGATCCGGACATGGCCGTCCCTGCAACAGAGTTTGGCAACGTCTATTACCCCCGAGTCCCCAAGGACGACCCGGAGTACGCCGCCAAGATCGGCGCCTATCTGGGCGCAGTGCTGCCGACGTACGGCGCCAACTTCCCGGACTGGTGGCACAACCGCCTCGTCCCGGAGATGGCTGCCAACCTGAAGTACCTCGAAGACAAGATCGACATGTGGGAGGAGATCCCACTAATGGAGTGGGCCACGATCCTCGAGGATGCCATCGACATCGTCGACCGGCACTGGAAGATCCACTGGATGCTCAACTTCTCGCAGTTGTCATCGACTCTCGCGCTGCGTGGCGCCCTTGGTGCAGCGCTCGGTGGTGAGGACAAGATCACGCAGAAGCACGAAGAAATCCTGGGACGTCTGCAGAATTCGGCCTCGGACCGCAACTGGGACGCCATCGAGATGCTCGTGGGACTCAAGGACCAGGTCAAGGGCAGCGAGACCCTCATGGCGGCTTTCGAGAACGAGGCCGGTGCCGATATCCTCGCGGCGCTCAAGAGCACCGAGGAAGGCACCAGGTTCTTCGAGGAGGGCGTCAAGGCCTACCAGCGTGAATTCGGCTGGCATGCGGTGTGGAGCCACGAGTTCATTTATCCGTCGCGGTTCGAGACCCCTGAGCCCGTGCTCGACGTGATCAAGGGATACCTGGACTCGGATTATGACCACCGCCCCGTCGTTGCCCACCTGAAGGAAGACATCAAGGCGGCTTCTGTTGAGCTGCTCGAAGGCATTCCTGAAGGCCCGGAACTCGAGGCATTGAAGGCGGCCAACGAGATCAATCTGAAGATGGCTCCGCTAACCCCGGATCACCACTTCTACATCGATCAGGGCACCCATCAGCACACTCGTGTCGTGCTGATTTGCATCGGCCGTCATCTGGTCAACATGGGTCTGCTCAACGAGCCGGACGATGTCATCTACATGAAGTACAACGAGCTGCGCTATCTGATGGGTGACCCGAGTCTGATCGATGCCAAGGCGATCGTTGCTGAGCGTCGTGCGACGCGTGCGGAGCAAGAGAAGATCCGTCCGCCTGATTTCATCGGGACGGCCACCGAAGATCAGCTCCAATTCCCGTATCTCAACCTGTGGGGCTTCCCGGAGAAGCTTCAGTTCGATACGGAGACCAAGGGCAAGATCGAGGGTCTCGGCGTTTCGCCGGGCGTCATCGAGGCAACTGCCAAGGTTGTGGCATCACCTGCCGAGTTCGACGAGGTGAAGCAGGGCGACATCCTGGTTTGCCAGATGACCAACCCGGCATGGACGCCGCTTTTCGCCATCATCGGTGGCATCGTTTGCGATGCCGGCGGGATGGTTGCCCACCCGGCCGTCATGGCTCGCGAGTTCGGCATTCCCGGTGTCACCGGGACCGCTATCGCCACCCGCGAGATCAAGACCGGCGATCGGTTGCGCGTCGACGGCACCGCCGGCGTGGTCGAGATCCTCTAGAAACGACAACGACTAGTTAGAGGTGGCCCGGGTTTGTCCCGGGCCACCTCTGTTTCTGGTGGTCGAGAAGACCATCGGGCGGCGTCGCGGCTGGATGAGGTCGACCACCCCGCGACGAATGCGTTCCGGGTCGACGACGGGGCGAGGCGGCTTTGTGGGGGGCCTTGTCGGCCGGTTGGGTGTCCTGTCGACGGTGCTGGCGACTC
>JARFRN010000124.1 GCA_029287195.1 Acidimicrobiia bacterium
ACCCCTACTCGGAGGCCGCCCCGACCGGTCGCCTCAACCGTAATGCCACGCTGCCCAGAGACTTCAACTACATTCGCAACTCAGTGAAGGCTACCGTCGATGCCTACGACGGAACGATCACGCTCTACGTGTGGGATCCCGAGGATCCGCTGATCCAAACTCAACGCAAGATCTTCCCCGGTGTCTTCACCGATGCCGATCAGATGCCCGATGACATCAAGTCACATCTGCGGTACCCGGAGGACCTGTTCCGAGTGCAATCAGACCTGTACACCCTGTATCACATCACCAATGCTCGCCAGTTCTTCTCCGAGGTCGATCCATGGGAGATAGCCCGCGATCCCTCCACGGCTGAGCGGGCGGCGCTGCGCAACGAACCCTCCGACGGCTCGCCCCGTCCGATGTTGCCGTATTACCTGCTGCTGAACCTGCCGGGCGAGGACGACTTGTCGTTCATCATCATGCAGCCGTTCACCCCACGGGCTCGGCCCAACATGGTGTCGTTCCTCGTCGCCAAGAGCGATCCCGACGAGTACGGGCAAATGACCGTCTACAACCTGCCGGCCGCCAGTCAGCAGGACGGTCCCGGCCAGGTCGGCGATCTGATCAACCAGAACACCGAGATCTCGGCTGAGTTCACACTGCTGGGTCAGGGTGGGTCGAAGGTGATCCAGGGGAGCATGCTCGTGCTGCCGATCGAAGAGTCAATCGTGTACGTGCAGCCGATCTACATTCAAGCCGAGACCGCCAACTCGACATCTCCGCAGGCAGCATTCGGTGCCGCCACCACTCCCGAGGCCGCAGAGGGCATCCCGGAGTTCAAACGGGTCGTCATCTCGTTTAACGATCAGATCGAGATGCGGGACACGCTTGGGGAGGCCCTCGACGCTGTTTTCGGTGCCGGGACGGGGGCGGCCGTAGATCAGGATGCGGGATCCGATGCTGATGAGCCGACCACTCCTGCGGGAGATGTCCCGGAGGAAGTAGCCGCCCTGATTGCTGCGGCCGAACAAGCGCTGGCCGATGCCGAAGCGGCTCTGCTGAACGGCGATCTAGGTACCTACGGAGACAAGGTCGCTGAGGCGCAGGAGCTGATCGCCCGGGCTGCCAATTTGATCGACGAGGAAGCTGCAGCCGGCGAGTGACCCGGGTTCGGTACCGAATCGGAGTCCCCAAGAACCGCCGCCGTCTCTTCCCGCGATTCGAGGTTCTCGACGCTGATGAGTACCGCCGGAATTGCGCTCACGGTGACTACGACGTTCGTGGTGTGATCGGATCCGGTTGATGAATTCTGTGAAGCGACCCTCAGTTGTGCGCAATGATCCACCCGACATGGGCACAACTGTGCCCCACCCCCCAGATCCGCGATGGAAAGAGCCGCTCCGATCACCAATTCGTCGCAGTAACGCCCATCCTTCGGGTAGTCGGTACCTGCATTTCCTATGAACTCCCTGCACCATCCCCGCAACGTCCTCAGGGCTCCGATGACCTACCCCACAACTCGGCGACACCTCGAGGACTCTCCCGGCCAGACCAGGCGCCGGTTGCCTCTTGTTACTCGTTGACGGCAAGGCGCAACCGCTGCTTCAGATTGTGACGATTGATGAAGTCGACCAGCAGATCGTTCACTTCGTCGACTCGGATCAGGAACGCATCGTGTCCGTGGGGGGCGTCTATCTCGACGAACTCGGCCCGCGGTAGTTGCGCGGCCATTGCCGCAACTTCGGATGCCGGATACAGGCCGTCGGAGCTGACACCGACGACGAGCGCCGGTTGCCCGATCGAGTGCAGTGCCTCATCCATGGAGGCACGCCCTTTGCTGACGTCGTGGCTGTCCATGGCATCGATGAGCGTCAGATAAGTGTTGGCGTCGAAGCGGTTGACCAGCTTCTCCCCCTGATAGCGCAAGTAGCTCTGTACCTCGTATCTGCCGGATTCGTCCTCGCCACGACCGAAACGATCCTCGAAGTTGTGTGGGCTGCGGTAGCTGATCATCGCCATACTTCTGGCGGCAGCCAGGCCCTGGGTGGGGCCTGCGCCGAGCGGGTAACGGCTGCCGGCGAAGTTGGCGTCTGCCTTGATCGCCTGTCGTTGTGCCTCGCTGAGCGCGATACCCCATGCCGACTGGGCGGCACCCACCGCGATCGGGGCAATTGCGCGAACCCGGTCGGGGAATAGCAACGGCCATTCCAACGCCTGCATGCCGCCCATCGAACCGCCGATCACGAGATCCAATGTCGCGACGCCAAGACGGTCGAGCAGTAGCGCCTGCAGTCGCACCATGTCGCGGATCGTGACCTTTGGGAATGACCCCCCATACGGTTCGAACGCCCCGTCTGCTCGGCTGGTGGGGCCGGTCGTGCCGTAGCAGCCTCCCAGGACGTTGGCGGACACGATGAAATCGCGCTCCGGGTCAAGAGCCCGGCCGGGGCCGAAGAGATCGGCCCACCAGTCGTCGGCATCGGCCGATCCGGTCAAGGCATGGCAGACGAGGGTGGCGTTCGGCTGGGGGCTTCCCCACGTTCGGTATGCAATCCGCACGTGGGGGAGCGACTCGCCCGTCTCCAGCTCGAAAGGTTCGTCGATGTCGACGAATCGGGTTTTGGCCGAAATCCAGCGCTTCAGACTCATGCGGCGGCGCCCTTCAATCCAGCTCTGGCAAACGCCGTCTCGAAGTCCTCCTTGATGTCATCGATGTGCTCGATACCGACCGACACCCTGATCAGATCGGGGCCGACGCCGGCGGCGAGCTGCTCGTCGGCGGTCAGCTGTTGATGCGTTGTCGAAGCCGGATGGATCACCAGGGTCTTGGCGTCGCCGAGGTTGGCCAGGTGAGATGCGAGCTGAACGGAGTCGATGAAGCGTTGACCGGCAGTGAGCCCGCCGCGAATACCGAACGAGAGCACGGCTCCGTAGCCGTTGCTGAGAATTCGGGCTGCCGTTTCGTGATACGGATGGCTCCCCAGACCGGGATAGCTGACCCACTCCACCGACGGATGCGCCTCGAGCCACTCCGCCAGTTCGAGGGCGTTGTCGACGTGGCGCTGTACCCGCAGCGACAGAGTTTCCAGGCCCTGAAGGAACAGGAACGAGTTGAACGGGCTC
>JARFRN010000130.1 GCA_029287195.1 Acidimicrobiia bacterium
GTCAGGGGTTCAAATCCCCTCAGCTCCACGCGGACTCGCCTGAAGGCGAGTCCGTTGGCAGAAAGCCCGGCATCCGCCGGGCTTTCTGCATGCCTCGGGGGCCGTGTTTGCGGGGGATCCTCTCGTTTAGAGCTCGAGGGACATTGGTCCCGATCTTCTCAGAGTCCGCGGAGAGTCCGCGAGAGATCGGGCTCAGATATGGCTTGTTTCCCCTTCCGCTCCCGCTTGGTATTCCGTCAAGTTGCGCGCCAGAGCCGAGATCAACGCCACCAGCCGATCAGACCACGACGGCGCTGCCCATGGATTGCCGTCGTCGGGGCAGCCGCCACGGGCACGTGCCGACGAATCCACGTGCGAATGAGACTCCAGTCAGAGGATCTCTCCTCAAGAGAGCCCAAGTACGAGCGCTGTCACGGCCTGCCTGGACGGCCACCCGACATGGTTCCCAGATAACGGGTCGATAGCGCAGAGTGCCGGATCCCGAACGCCTGTGGGCGCGCGATATCGACCGGGGTGGTCCGTGTTATGGGCTGTCGAGCGGCTGGAGGCGTTCGGTGAGCCAGGCGGCCACCTCGGTTTCGGTGAGCTCACCGGCGGCGATGGCGAACATGAGGTCGACGGCATCGTCGGTGGCGGCCTCGAGCCTGTATCCGTTGAGGATGCAGAACATGGTGAGTGACTGCCATGCCAGCCGTTTGTTCCCGTCAGGCAGGGGATGGTTCTTGGCGATCCGCACCGTCAACACCGCAGCCTGGTCGACGAAGTCGGGATAGAATTCGACCTCACCGAACCCGGCCTGTGGTGCGTGCAGTGCCGAGTCGAGCAGATCCAACCGAGACGCCCGGGCCAACACCGCAGCAGGAGTGCCAGTGACGGCTTCGGCGATCGTGAGCACCTCGGCGAGGGTGAGGTATCTCACTCGGCGAGACGATCCAGAATCTCTCTGTCCCGTTCAGTCAACTCGCGCAGGCGCGTCATAAACTCTTCGTCTTGGCGGACCCGCTCGATTTCGGTTTCGAGGGCTTCGAGCATCAGGGCGTTAACGCTGATCCCGCGACCGCGGGCGATCACGTCGGCCTTCTCTGCGAGCTCTTCAGGCATCCGGACGGTGGTGGTCCGCTTCTCCATGCCGTCATGCTATCACGACGTCATCAGTACGACTAGGCCGCCGATACTCCAGTCTCGGGTACGAACGCTCAGTCCGCGGAGTGCGCTGCAACGCTCGCGTCGATTGCGGCGACGAGACCACGCAACGCGGCCCGCGTGTGCGCCGACACCGACGCATCCGTGCCAATCCCTCTAAGGACCCAGAGACCTCTTGGGAACCGACGCGATCCCGAATGACGTCTGATTGGCATCGACCCACTACGGGTCCGCATGCTCGAAGGAAGCGATGAAACTGGTGAGCGCATTTCCAACCGTGGCCCCGCTGATTGCCGGCTGCGGCGACCCATCGCCCGATGTGGTGTCGGAGGTCCAGGCCGCGAAGGGCTTTCTCGATTGCCCCTCGGATCTCGTGCAGTATTCGACCGCTGACCTCGACGTCAACGCCGCCGGGTCCGCGACGGCAAACGCTGCGCTGGATCTCCTGACTCCGGACCCCGGCCCGCCGCCAGGTGTGGCGACTGTCGAAACCGAAGGTGGCAACGAAGTCGTGTACCTGTTCTCAGATTCGGATGACCATCGCTCGGGCCGGGTGGTCGTCTCCCGCCCTGGGTCAGGCGGCTGGTTCGTCATGAGCACCGAACGGTGCGGTTGAAACCTGAGCCTTGCGGAGAGTCGCCCGGACGAGGGCGTCACCGGAATGTGCCCGATCACCCGCTATGCGCCATAACGATCACACCCCCGAACCACGCCGAGCGGCACCTCGCGGAGCGCCTGCCTCTCGTCGGGTCGTCACTGAGCGTGGTGTTCACCCATTGCCACGTTCTATAGCCAGTGAGGTGCAACAACATGCCGGGTCTGCGCGGAAAAGGGTGAGCGGTTTCGCCCGAGGTGGTGAGCGATCTGAGCGGTCGGTGAGTCCGCTCCCTTCCAGACGTATTTAGTGTGGGCGCCCCGCCTCGGGTTGGTGATCCTCACGGGCCAACACCGGGCCGGGACGGCGAGGAACGCCAATTGTGAGTAGCTCATCGTATCGAGCAGGAGTTGGAGTTCTCAGTCCTCCGGCATGCGATGGGCGAGGCCGTATTGGATGATGGCGTCGTACTGCTCTTTGAGTGAGGCCACGTAGATGACGTCTTAGGAGTTGTAGGCCACGGTTCGGTCGTTGAAGAGAAGGTCGTCGAGGGGAAGAAACACGGTCCGGCCGGGCCACGTCTCCGCCACGACGCGCAACAGTTCGTTGTCGGGGGACTCGCTCTCCAGGATGTCCCAGGGAGTACCGCCGGCACCGTCTTCCAGCTCGGTCTCGGCCGAACTGAAACCGACCACGATGATCGACCCGCCAACCACAGCGCTCCTGTGGGTTAGATAGTCGCCCATCCATTCCTGTTCGGTGCCCATTAGATGCGACTTCTGGGCGTGGTGGCCGCCGATGTTGATCACAGTGCTACAAGAACACTCAGCCACCCGATCGTCTACCAGCTGTTTGATGACCGCCTCTCGTGCCCGGGCACCGTCGCTGTCATCTTCTCTGCGATGGGCGCGCACATCAATGCTGGCCAACTCCACTTCAGCCATCTCGACCACCTGGTCGTACCGGTCGCCACCCCACGACTCGACGAGGCCGGAGCGATCCGCCTCCAGCGAGATCAACAACGCCTCGATGGCCTCAAGTTGGGCGGCAGGGGTAGCGGTGGCGTAATCCTCTCCGAGCGAAACATCAACCTCTTCTGAAGGAGGCAGACGGTCTATGAGCCAACCGAACAGCAACTGAAAATCGTTGGCGCCTCCGTACCACTCCTCATTCGCATCAATCCCTCGAACGTGGAGACGTTCACTGGGAGCAAGCGTCTCGTTGAAGGCGCGGATCGCCGAAAGTCGCCGTTCGTAGAAGGGGGGAGCCTCCCATTCCGGAAAGAGAGGCCCGCCCTGAACGTAGTCATCCAGGAGCCATCCGGCCATCTGTGGCGCTTCGATCAGTAACTGGCGAAAACCGTCATCGTGGAGATCACTCATGAGCGTCGCCACGAACGCCCAATGCTCCCGCAGATGGTGAGTCTCGCCGAGGAGAATCACCTTGTACTCGGACAGCCGGCGGAGAACTCCGTCGGGAACAGACGAACTGTCGAAGGCCACCCCGTCGCGTTCGACCACCGCCGACAACTCCTCTGCGGTCACATCCGCGGCGGCAGAGCACCCAGCCAAGGCCACCACAACGACCGCAATGACCAATGCAGCTGTGGGTCGCCACGAGCCACGCGTGATCGATCCTCCCGACGCCATTTGCCCAACGACCCTAGTGGAGCAGTTCGACCCCCGCCAGTTCGAGCCTGCGAGGACGAGGCGCACCGATCGCCAGACACGGATCACGAACGAGCATTCCGCGAAGTGCGCTGGATCGGCACGTGTGCGCTCGGTGGCGCGACCACTCACCGCTGTCAGGCGATTGATGGCGGTGCTGGATCGGTGGTCACACCTGTTCGACGACCGTCCCATAGCGTTGCTGTGCAGCCTGAGCGGAGGTTCCTGGGAGCTCGCCGATCCTTACCCACGGGATGCCGGCGGCCCGTGCCGCCACGACCGCATCGAGGATCTGGCGTTCGCTACGGGCCCGCTCCAATACGGCACGTTCGAGGAGGTATTCCTCGACGGGGCGTTCTTCGCTTTCTGTGGGTTCGTAGTCCTCGAATCGTTTCGCCAGTTCGTCGGCGTGATCGAGGATCTCTTGGATAGATCTTGGCATCAGCGCCTCCTCAAGAATCTCGGTCGGGCCTCCATCGCGTGGACAATGAAGTCCACGCCTTCACCTGTCACAACCCCTACCTCGAGTGTTCGTCCAGCTTCGTCAGCTCCGATCAACATGACTAGTTCTTCTAGCTGGAAGACGCGGGTTGGGTTGCGGTAGGCGTGGAGCATGTCTTTGTCACTGATCCCGTGTTTGCGGGCGCTTGCCACAATCACAGGATCCATGTCGTCAACTTACCTTGATGTTATGCGACTGTCCATACCGCTTTGACGCGTCGGCATCGCCAGTTCTGAGTGGTTTAGGTGTGGCTGGCGAGTCCGCGGAGAGTCCGCGGGACGTCGAAGAATGACGCAAGACGACGCGAGGCGTTGAGAGGCGAATCGTCAATGAATGCGGGGATTCTCGCCGTTTCTCGAGGTCGCCAAAGTGCCTCGACCTTGCATGGCATGCAAGAAGTCAGGGGTTCAAATCCCCTCAACTCCACGCCGGTTGCTCCGCGACCTCACGGCACAAGGTCCGGCATTCTGCATGCGAACCGCACTTCGTGCAGGCCTGAGCCGGTCCCCGATGCGTCGCCTGTCGCAGTCGTGTGCGCAAGAATGATGCCATGTCGACGCTTACCGCCGACGAGGCCCGCTCCTACGCCGTGCGGTCTCACTTCCTCGAGGCACCGAGTTCAACAATCACAACGGTCGCTGAGCAGCTCGTCGGCTTGCACAACACCAGCCAGGTGAGCCCCTACCTCTCGGTCAACGCACGGTTCCAGAGATTCACCCGGCGTCAACTCGACGAACTCATGTGGGAGCGGTGGGAACTGGCGCGGTTTCGTGCGATGCGTCTCACGATGTTCGTCCTACCCCGGCCGCTCATCGAGGTTGTCGCGGCGGCAACGCAACATATCGTCGAGCCGCTTGGAGCCAAGTGGCTCCGCGACTCTGGGATGACGCCGAGGCAGTTCGAGCGCCATGCGTCTGCCGTCATGGAGGCTCTCGAGGAAGGACCGCTCACGTCCCGGGAGCTGCGCCGGCTCTTGGGAGTGCCGCAAGAGGTGGATCTGCCGAGCGTTGTCAGCCGCCTGTGCGAGCAGGGCCGTGTCGTCGGTGGAGCACCTCCTGGGAGCTGGCGCTCGGGTGTGCGTCGGTTCCATCTGTGGGAGCAGGTCCTGTCCGATGTGGACATTCATCGTTGGACTGAGGCGGCGGCTATCACAGAATTGGTATGGCGCTACCTCAGGGGTTATGGGCCGGTCACTCTCAGCGACATCTCCTGGTGGACGGGGTTCACCAAGGCGAGATGCCGGCGGGCGCTGGACACGCTCCGCGACTCGATCATGGAGGTAGAGGTCGATGGTTGGCCGGGTCCGCTCTACCACCATCGATGCGCAGGCGACACCAGCATGGGGGAACCCTCGGTCGGCGTGCTGCCGATGCTCGACCCCTATGTGCAGGGCTACAGGGATCGGCAGCGTCTCATTACCGAGGAGCTGCGCGACTTTGTCTGGGACGGTGGTGGCAACGCAACGGCGACAATCGTCAGGAGAGGCGAGATCATTGGTGTGTGGCAGCCGCTGATAAAGCCCGCAGCAGTTCGTTATCACCTGTTTGCCGGGGCCCGGGCGGATAGAGCAGAGGTCGAAGCACGACTTCAGGAGGTGGGCCAGATCTACTTCGATGAAGCGGTCGATATCCGAGAAGTGGAGGAGATGCGGTCGTTGCGCGACCCGGGCAAGGCTCGCAGCGCGGCCCATCCGCTCGACGATCAGCTGCATCGCTCCAATCGCAGCATCGACGCCGACAGAACCTCGGATTGAGGCTCGACTGTTGCCACGCGAGGTCCGCGGAAAACCGCAGCAATCGCGCGGCACATTTGCGCGGTCCTCGCTGAGTAACCCGGGAGCCGGCCGTGGCCGTTCAACTCACAACGATGTTGACCAATTTCGGCGGCCGCGCAATGACCTTGCGCACCTCACCCTGCTTCAGCCACGACTGGACCTTCTCGGCGGCCAGCGCCGCTGCCTCGGCGTCCTCAGCCGAGATCGCCGCAGGTACATCCAGGCGGTCGCGCACTTTGCCGTTGACCTGAATCACCATGGTCACTACGTCCTCGGCGGCAATCTCCGGATCGGCCTCCGGCCATGCCTGCACGTGAACCGACTCTTCGTGACCCAGCCGGTGCCACAGCTCCTCAGCGATGTGGGGGGCAATCGGAGCCAGCAGCTTGAACAGAGTCTCGACAGCCTCGCGCCACGCCTCCGGCGACACGTTGCCAACCCGCAGCGCGTCCTGCATCGTGTTGCGCAGGGTCATCAACGCAGCCACGGCAGTGTTCCACTTGAACTCAGCCAAATCCTCGTCGACCTTGGCAATGGTCTGATGGACCGTACGGAGCAGCGCCAGCGATGCTGCCTGGTCCACCCCCTCTGTCGAGTAAAGGGCGGTACCCAGCTTCCAGACGTCTTCGATGAAGCGGCGCGAGCCGGCAATGCCGCGCTCGTCCCACGGGCCGCCCTTCTGCCACTCGAAGGCAAACATCAGGTGAGTGCGTACCGTGTCGGCCCCGAACTCCTGCACCAGAGCGTCCGGATTGACGACGTTGCCCTTCGACTTGGACATCCGCTGAATCTCGAGGTGATGCTTCAACTGGGTCACGTCGTTGGATCCCGGAATCGTGGGGATCTCGACGGCGGCATCTGGCGCGACCTCGACTCCGACGAGCTCCGTTGCGGTCTTCACCTGCAACAGGTTCTCGGTGCGACGCCACAGCTCACCAACCACAACACCTGCGTCGGGAGCAGCTTCGGGATCAACTCGCACCGATGAGGCAATCAGCCTGCCCTGATCCCAATCACCGTCAATTACCACGGTGTCACCAATCCGTTCCGCTCCCAGTACCTGCCCCTGGTTGCGTAGCAAGAGAAACGGCTCATCGAACAGGCCGTCCGGATCGCGGCCGTGCTGCTCCATCACCGCTGCGGTGTCGTCGAATACCCCCATGTCGCGCATCGCCTTGACGAAGAAACGGGCGTAGAGCAGGTGCATCACTGCGTGTTCAGCCCCTCCTGTGTACACGTCGACCGGCAGCCAATACGCTGCTTCTTGCGGATCGAACGATGCCTCGTCATAGTCCGGCGACAGGTAGCGGAACCAGTACCACGACGAACACATGAAGGTATCCATCGTGTCGGATTCGCGCCTGGCGGGCCGGCCCGCGGAGTCGGTCGTCTCCAGGAACGATTCGGTCTCGCCCAGCGGGCTGCGCCCGGTGAACTCGACGTCTTCGGGCAGGACTACGGGAAGATCTCCATCGGCCACTGCCTCGATTCCCCCATCGCTACGATGAATCATCGGAATCGGCGAACCCCAGTAGCGCTGCCGGGAAATCAACCAGTCGCGCACCCGATAGTTGATGGCCTCCCTGCCGGCACCCTGCTCCTCCAACCAGTCGATGGCAGCGGCAACCGACGGGTTGGCCCGGCCCTTGGCGTCGGTCGTCTCGACTCCGTTGATCGGCCCGCTGTTCACCATGACCCCCGGGCCGACATAAGACTCGGTCATCTCGGGTTCCACCAACTCATCCCGGCCGGCCGGCTGGATCACCGGCGAGATCTGTAACCCGAACTGCCGGGCAAACTCGAAGTCTCGCTCGTCGTGGGCCGGAACCGCCATGATTGCCCCGGTGCCGTAGGAGAGCAACACGTAGTCGGCGATCCACACCGGGATGCGTTCCTGGTTCACGGGATTGACGGCATAGCCACCGGTGAACACCCCGGTCTTCTCCCGGCTCTCTTCCATACGCTCCAGCTCGCTCTGTGCGGCGGCCGCCTTGCGGTACTCGTCGACGGCAGCCCGCTGCTCGTCCGTGGTGAGGGCATCTACCAGCGGATGCTCAGGCGCCAGCACCATGAAGGTTGCACCCCACAGCGTGTCTGGTCTCGTAGTGAAGACGACGATCTCGTCCCCGACCTCGGTCACGAAAATGACCTCGGCCCCTTCGGAACGTCCTATCCAGTTGATCTGCATCGTCTTGATTGGTTCAGGCCAGTCAATGTCTTCGAAGCTCAGCAGTTCGTCTGCGTACTTGGTCAAGGCGAAGAACCACTGTTCCATCATGCGCTGCTCGACCGGCTGACCGGTGCGCTCATCCTTGCCGTCGATGACCTGCTCGTTTGCCAGTACCGTCTGCAGTGTTGGCGACCAGTTGACCATCGCCTCACTTCGGTAAGCGATATCGTGCTCGAACATCTTCTTGAAGAACCACTCGGTCCACTTGTAGTAGTTCGGGTAGCAGCTGACTGCTTCCCGTTCCCAGTCGAACATCGCACCCATGGAGCGCAGTTGAGCCCGCATCCGGTCGATGTTCTCGTGGGTCCACTTGGCCGGATGGATGTTGCGCTGCACTGCGGCGTTCTCAGCGGGCAGGCCGAAAGCATCGAAGCCGATCGGGAACAGTACGTTGTAACCCTTCATCCGCATATAGCGGGCTCGGGCATCAGACGGAGTCATTGCATACCAGTGACCCATGTGGAGATCGCCGGACGGATAGGGAAGCATGGTCAGGGCATAGTGCTTGGGCCGCGACCAGTCGACCTTGCTGCGGTATAGGCCCTCCTTTTCCCAGGTCGCCTGCCAGCGCTGTTCGATGTCTCTGTGCTCGTATTCCATAGTCCGCCTCGGCAAATCAAGGCCGCCATGGTAGGGCTCTGATCCTCTATTTCGGGGATGTTTCGGCTGCAGTCGGCGCCGCCGGCGTTACGCTGCATCCTTCATGACAGAGTCTGTGTCTGCCGCCGATATCTTGCTGTTCTCCGGCATCGACCCGGGAACCCTTGTCGCACCCATGCCGCGGGTCGACCCCGCCGAGGTCGAGGTGCGAGTGGCGTCGAGGCTATTCCGACGTTTCTGGGCCCGGGGCATTGCGGCGGTTGCATTGCCCGCCGGGATCTTTGTCCAGCCCGCCGTGATGGAGCGATTTCGCATCGGGGCGGAGCCGGAGCGATCCGGCCGGCTGATTGTTCACGAGCTGATGCACATCGAGCAGTGGCGCCGGCTCGGTGCATTCCGCCACATCACCCAGTATGTCGGTGATTACCTGCGCCGACGGTTTCGTGGATTCGGCCACTGGGAGGCCTATCAGGCAATCCGGCTCGAGCAGGAAGCCCGCGACGCCGCTTCCCGGGTGGAATTCGGAGGGCCGCGATGACCGCGTCCCAGGAGCGCTATCTACCGGCGGCGGTGTGGACATTCTGGGATGCCGCCGGCCTATTCCTCGCCGGCCTCGTCGGTTCGCTTGCGGCGATCTCGTTGGGGATTGTCTTCAACGGAGGTGAGGAGCTCACTCAGATCCCCTTGCTGCTGACATCGAGCATCGGGCAGGCCGTGGTGACGCTGGGCCTGCTTGCATACATGTCCCGTTCTCGGGGTGCCGGATCGTGGGATCTCGACTTCGGTCTCAGATTCGAACAGTCAGATTGGCAGGGCCTCTTCTACGGGATCGGGCTGCAACTCGTTGTCACCCTGCTGGTGACTCTCCCCCTGCTCGTACTGATGGGTGTCGATGATCCGCCGGAACAGGATGTTGCCGAGATCGTTGGTAGTGCCTCATCACTCGTGGGACGGCTGGCAGTGGCTCTAGTCGTAGTTGTAGTTGCACCTCTCATCGAGGAACTGCTCTTTCGCGGAGTGATCCTCTCGCGACTACGCCGCGGCTTTGGCCCGGCGGCCTCGATCGCTGTCTCCGCGGCGCTCTTCTCGGTATTTCACCTGATAGACCCCGACACCCGGTTTCTCGTTCCAGGCCTGTTCGTGATCGGTGTCGTGCTGGGGATTCAAGCGCTGCGGACCGATAGGATCGGTCTGGCGATCACGACACACGCCGGAGTGAATTTGCTCGCTGTAGTCGGACTCTTCCTCGACGTCGGCGTGTAACGACCCCCTTGTAGGGGCCTTCGCCGATTGGTACCTATGCCTCAGGTGCTGTTTCCGCAGTTTGTGGTTGGGGTTGCCATGCTCACTCGATACTGGGCTGCAGTCGGCGGGCTCTTCCTGCTCGCCGTGAGCGCGGCACTGTGGTTTGGTGGATCCGACCCCGACCCCGCACCCTTGTTGCTGCAGACACCGCCCGGCACATCTGATGGTCGGATCACGGTTCACGTAGCGGGGGAAGTCGTTCTCCCGGGTCTCGTGGTCGTGAACGCCGACGCGCGAGTTGCGGATGCGGTCGCGGCCGCCGGGGGTTCTACCCGGGCTGCCGACCTCACCGCCGTGAACCTGGCTGCTGCGCTCCAAGATGGCGAGCAGATAGTCATCCCCGGCAAGAGTGCGGGGGAGCCGGTGCTCGAGGCCGTCGACGGGGATGGTCGGGTTCGGGTCAATCGGGCCTCGGTGAACGAACTCGAGCAACTGCCCGGGGTCGGGCCGGTTCTCGCCGCCCGCATTGCGGCGTATCGCGAGCAAAACGGGCCGTTTCGAGCTGTTGAGGACCTGCTCGACGTTGCCGGTATCGGGGAGGGCAAGCTGGCCACGCTGCGCGATGCGGTGGCGCTGCCCTGAATGGGCTGATGTTTCCTTCCGGGCTCGGCCGGATGATGGTCTGTGCTGCCGCCACCGTCTGGTGCGGTGCGCTGTTGGGAGCCGCGCTTCCCATATCTGGATCGCTTGCGCTGATCGGGGTGGGAGCCCTTGGGTCGGCCGGCCGGTGGCAGCGGCATGGAGTCATCATGCTCCTAGTCGGGGTCGGAGCACTTTCGGGCGGTTTAGCTGCCGGGAGGAACGAGGCGACTCTTGTAGCCTCGGTGCCTGCCGGCGAGGGTCGGCTCGCCGGGATTGCCGTCGCCGATCCAATGCCGTATGGCGATCGATACCGGCTTGTAGTCGAGCCCTCCGAGTGGCAACCCGGCAAGGGACAGGCTGTGGCCTGGTCGGGACCAGCGCTCGAGGTGGTCACGCACGACAATCAGATCGTTGTCGGAGACCATGTCGTTGCCGTGGGGCGGCTGCGCCCTGGCGGCGGCTTTGTGCGCGGGGATCCCGTCGCCGGACGGTTTACCGCCCGTAACGTGCAAATGATTGATGCCGCCGGCTCCCCGCTGTTGGCCGCCGGAAACCTGGTGAGGCGCAGAGTACAGAGCCAGCTCGGCGGCTCGCCCGAATCGGCGCTGCTGGCGGGCTTTCTGATCGGGGACACTGTTGCCCTTCCCAAAGCCGATGTGCTGGCACTACGGCGCTCCGGGTTGACTCACTACGTTGCCGTTTCTGGGAGCAATGTCGCCCTGGTCCTTGGTGCCTGGTGGCTGGTCGTAGGCCCGTTGGGGGCCGGCGTTCGAGGCCGAGCCGTCACGGGACTGGTGGTGCTGATGGTCTTTGTCGTTGCTACTCGTTGGGAGTCTTCGGTCATCAGGGCTGCGACCATGGCGGCACTGGTTCTTGGCGGGCGTGCTCTGGGTATAGCGCTCGATGCGTGGGCTGCGCTCGGTGTGGCAGTGACAGTTCTTCTTGCAGTTTCGGGCGAGCTTGCCCACGACGTCGGCTTTCAGCTCTCGGTTGCTGCAACCGGCGGAGTTCTCGCCGGAATGGGTCTGTGGAAGAACCGTTCGCCCCGCATCTTCTGGTCGGCCCTGGCGGCAACGGTGTCGGCGCAGCTTGCTGTCGTACCGCTGCTGCTGATCCACTTCGGGACCGTGCCGTTGCTATCGCCGATTGCAAATCTGATAGCGGCCCCGCTGGTCACGGCCGCGACCGCATCTGCCGGCGTAGGTGTCGTCTTCGGATCGAAAGCGATCCTCGGCGTAGCTGAGAGTATCGCCGGAGCGGTGCTCGAGGTCGCCGGGTTTGCCGGCGACTGGCCACAGCTTGGTGCAATGGCCGTTGCCTCGAGCGGCGCGGTAGTCGCATTGGCGTGGGCGACACGGCTGCGTCGAGTCGCCGTCATCGCGGTAGTCCTGGCGAACGTGTGGCTCGGCTTGCCGCCGGGCCCGCCCGACGTGCCGACGGTGGTCTTCCTCGACGTGGGGCAGGGCGACGC
>JARFRN010000182.1 GCA_029287195.1 Acidimicrobiia bacterium
GCCGGAGAGCCGGGGCCGCCGTTCAGGTACTTGTACGTACAACCGACTGCCAGATCGACGCCACATCCGCCGAGATCGATAGGCACGACACCAACCGAGTGGCTCAGATCCCACAGCACCAGGGCGCCCGCCTCGTGCGCAGCCGCGGTGAGGCGGTGCATGTCGTAGAGATATCCACTCTTGAACAAGACGTGCGACAAGGTGAGCAGCGCCGTATCGTCATCTAGGGCGGCAATGATCTGATCGACGGGCCCATTCACGCCATCCGACTCGATCGTTACGACGGAGCATCGTTCGAGGCGGGCGGCAGCGGCCGTGATGTAGTTGTCGGTCGGGAAGTTCAGATCATCCGTGATGATTCGGCTTCGCCCGCGACGTGCTTGGATGGCGCCCAGAGTCAGTTTGAAGAGCACGATCGAAGTCGAGTCCGCGACGATGACTCGAGCAGGATCCGCCCCGATGATTTCACCGATGAGACTGCCAATCCGATCCGCCTGGTCCCACCAGGTTTCCGACCAGGAACGGATGAGCCGACCGGCCCACTCGTCTGCAAGAACCTCATTGATCCGGGCGATAGTGGCCCGCGGTGGACGACCCAGCGAGTTTCCATCCAGATAGACGAGGTCGGGGTCGCTGCCGACAAAACCTGCCGCATAGCCTGCCAACGGGTCGGCTCGGTCCAGTTCCACGGCGACCTGGTAGCCGTCATCTCGGGGGAATGGCCCAAGGTTCATGAGATCACCCATGCTGCCAACCCTAAATGAGCCAAAGCTCGGTCTGCCGTCCGTCGAGGAAGGAGATATCGTCTCCGTCGAAGAATGCGTCCTCCTCGAGCATGATACGAACCTCTTGCCCTTGCCATTCCGGCACTGGGGTCGTCGCCGCCAGCTCAATGGAGTAGGCAGTGTCAGGGTGCAGCGGGTATTCGCCAGCTCCGCCAACACCGTCCTGTTTGTCCCACAAGCCGATCGTCGGACCGGCGCCATGTCCGTGAAGCCCAATCGGGTGGCTGTAGATGGTGGCACTGAGCCCTTCCGCATCGCAGCGCCGCAGTGTTGCGGACAGGATCTCGTTGCCCGTTCGCCCCGATGCGAACTCGGCGAGAAGCAGGTCTTGCACCCGGTTGGCGGCCGCCATCCCGGCGCGCATACCGGGGGGAGCATCGATCTCATTGCTCCGCCGCACATAGCCGTGTTGTTGCTGGTCTGTGTGTAGACCTAGATAGACGATGCCGAAGTCTATGTGGACCAAGTCACCCGCAAGGATCGTTGTGTCGGCGGGTCGAGCAGCGAACGACTCAGGTGCCGGGCCATCCAGGTACCGCTGCACCGAGACCGTCGGGTGGAACCAGGTGTCGTAGCCGGAATCGGCAACAGTCTGCCGTAGCCACCACTCAACGTCTCCTGTTGCCGTCGTACCTGGTGCGATAACCTCGTGGGAGAGTGCTCGCCGCAGGAGATCGTGGGCACGACGACACACCTCGGGATAGAGCTGCATCTCTTCTGTTGTTCGTGTCTCCAACCAGCCAAGAGCCAGCTCGTGCCCGGGTACCACGCGCTGCCGCAGACGATCGGGAAGAACCTCCAAGAGCGCCGCATGGTCGGATGCGGAGATCCCGTCGGCGAGAGAGAATGCGGGGGAGAGGTTGACCCCAATCCGCTGCGGGTTTGCCTCTTCGAGATACTCGGCGAGGCGGTGCCACTGGTTTGCTTGTTGGTCCGCCGACCATTCGGCCGGGAACGCTGCCCCGACCGCATAGCGGGCGATGGCAACTCGTTTTCGGCCAAATTCCGTAAACACGAGGATGGTACGACGCCGTGCACTGAGCCACGTCGCCGGCAGCATCGTGGACACGACGGGGTCCTCGTTGTACTCACCGGCAACCAAAACCCAGCAATCGATGCCACAGCGTTCCATGATCCGGGGAACTACGGTGGCGAGGCGCGCTCCCAGCCATTCGTCGAGAATCCTGGCCTGCTCTCGTAGCGTGTCTGATCGAGTCATGGGTCGAACTTAGCGCCATTCGCGCCGGTGGTTCTCTATGCGGCCGTTCACCCGTTGCGCATCGAGCCCAAGACGTGCCAATGCCACGCCGTCGTCAACCTCGACACACCCCATGCCTGTTTCGGCGGTCGAAGCAAGCGCTCCCGCCATGAATGCGGTTGCCTCCCGCGGAGTCAACACCATGAGCGGGAGTGTATGTCCGGCTACAACCGGTATCGTGGCCTCAGATGGAATCGATGTCTCATGAAGAGCGGCGCAGCCGTTTGGCCCGCCGACACTATCTGGCGGTAGCGGCTACAGATGTCACAACCGTCGCCCGGGATCTCATTGGTCTACACAGCAGCGATCCGACAGCCGTCTACTTGAGCTGCCGCGCCCGGCTACCCGATTTCACAGTGGCCGACCTGGAAACAGCGCTCTACGACCACCGCACCCTGCTGCGCTTGCTCGGTATGAGAAGAACTATGTTCGTGGTCACTCCCGAGGTCGCCGCCATGATGAATGCGGCCTGCACCCGCAGCTACCTGGCGCCGCAACGCCGACGCCTCGTCCGATACCTGGAAGATCAAGGAGTCACCAGCGATGGAGACGCCTGGCTCGCCGCCGTCGAAGCCCGAACCCTCAGCGCGTTGCATCGGCTGGGAGAGGCAACCGCCAACGAACTCCGGGAGGTGGTACCGGAACTCCAGGCCAAGCTGTCATTTGGCGAGGGCAAGACGTGGGGCGGCCAAGTGGGTGTATCGACTCGGGTGCTGTTCCTGCTGGCGACCGGCAATAGGATCGTGCGAGCCCGCCCGCGGGGGTCGTGGATTTCGAGCCAGTATCGGTGGGCACTCTTCGAGGATTGGTATCCGGAAGGCCTGCCTGAGCTCGACGTCGCACGGGCGCAGCAAGAGCTGGCAGAACGATGGCTGCACGCCTTTGGGCCGGGAACGCTTCAGGATCTGAAATGGTGGACCGGGTGGGGCATCGCAGCAACCCGGCGCGCTCTAGAGGGAATCGGGGCGAAGGAGATTGCACTAGAGGGAGGTGAGACGGGCTATGTACATCCCGCCGATGGTGAGGGCGATACCGAGCAACTCGGCAACTGGGTGGCGCTACTTCCCAGTCTGGACCCAACCGTTATGGGCTGGAAGGATCGGCGCTGGTACGTCTCGGAGGAAGCCGCCCGGGGAATGTTCGACCGCAACGGTAACGCCGGGGCCACGATCTGGGTCGACGGACGGGTAGTTGGTGGCTGGGCGCAGGCCTCGAACGGCATCGTCCGAACACAGTTGATCGAAGCCCTAGATGCCACCACCGTCGATGCAATCGAGCGGGAGGTACAGCAGCTCGAGCGCTGGCTCGGGGACACCCGCATCACGCCACGATTCCGTACTCCACTGGAGAAGAGACTGCTCGAGTGAGCATCCGCAGGAGCTTCGGATAGCTACTGCGCCGTCACTACGCTCTGGGCCATGCTCGGCAAGCTACGGCGTAGTTGGTTGATCGCTGCAGTCATCGTGGTTGTGGCAGCGCCGGCCGGCATCGCCGATGCTGAGCTCCCGCCGGGAGGCACCTTCCTCGATGATGACGGCAGCCAGCATCAAGGATCGATCGAGGCCATTGCCGCGCTTGGTATCACTCGCGGCTGCAATCCCCCGAGCAACGACCTCTTCTGTCCTCGCGACCCGGTGACTCGTTCCCAGATGGCCGCGTTCTTGGCGCGGGCGCTCGATCTGCCCTCTACTGTTGAAGCTCCGTTCATCGACATCGACGGACTCTTTTTCGATGACATCAATCGACTGGCCGCCGCAGGAATCACAGTCGGCTGCAACCCTCCCGCCAACGATCGATTCTGTCCAGACCGCTCGGTGACCCGAGCGCAGATGGCAGCCTTTCTGGTGCGCGCTCTCGACCTGCCGGCCACTGCGGCTTCCCCGTTTCGCGACAGCAGCGGGGACTTCGAGGATGACATCAATCGACTGGCCGCCGCAGGAATCACAGTCGGCTGCAACCCTCCCGCCAACGATCGTTTCTGTCCAGATTCACCGGTGACCCGCGAGCAGATGGCAACTTTCCTCGTTCGGGCACTGGGCCTTACCCCCCTTGATCCGCCACCCCGGCCCGGACCGCCAATCGGGAACCCGAATGGCAATGCCCCGGTCCCCGCCGACGGCCAAGCCGAGGACACTTCACGTCCCGACATCATCATCGGCGACGGTACTCCGGAAAGCTGCACATCGGATGCTGTGGTTGACGCCGTCGCCCGGGGGGGAATCATTGTGTTCGACTGCGGTCCGCAGCCAGTGACCATTGAGATGCTGGAACCAGCGAAGGTTTTCAACGACACGGGACCCGAGGTCGTGCTGGACGGCCGCGGCATGGTGACCTTGAGTGGTCGAGGCCAGAATCGCATCCTCTACATGAACACCTGCGATCCCGACCTGGTGTGGACGACCTCACATTGCCAGAACCAGGATCATCCCCGCCTGACAGTGCAGAACCTCACATTGGAGCATGGCAACTCGAAGGGTGAGGAGTATGACGGTGGCGGTGCCGTCTGGGTCCGCGGGGGCCGCTTCAAGATCGTGAATTCGCGTTTCTTCAACAACGTCTGTGACGAAACAGGGCCCGACGTTGGCGGTGCCGCGGTACGGGTCTTCAGCCAGTACCAAGGCCTGCCGGTATACGTTGTCAACAGCACGTTCGGCGGGGGAGAGGGCTATGGCAATGTCTGCTCGAATGGCGGTGGCCTGAGCAGCATCGGGGTTTCCTATACGGTCATCAACAGCCTTTTCACCCACAATCGGGCGACCGGGCACGGCGCCAATCCGGCACGCGGGGGGACACCGGGTGGCGGCAGTGGTGGAGCGATCTACAACGACGGCAACCTCTTCACACTCACCGTCATCGATACCGTGATCGAAGACAACCACGCCAACGAAGGGGGCGGGGCCATCTTCTTCGTCAGTAATGACCGCAGCGGTTCGCTGCGGATCGAAGGTTCCTCCCTGCGCCGCAACCCGAGCGATGGCTTCGAGACACCTGGCTACCCAGGAATCTTCTTCCTCGGCAAGTCGATCGACGTAGCCAATTCGACGATCGAACCGTAGGCTTCAGCGCGGCTCGAGGATGACTACGGGAATGGTCCGGTCGGTACTCGCCTCGTAGTCGGCAAACTGAGGGAAGTCGTCCTTCTGCTTGGTCCAGATCGGTTCACGTTCTGCGGTGTCGGCTTTGCGGGCCTTCAGCTCGAGACGCTGAGTCCCCACCTCGATATCTACGTCGGGATTGGCGAGGACGTTGTGGTACCAGTCAGGGTGGCTGGAAGCGCCGGCCTTGGAGGCGAAGATCGCATAGCCGCCGTCGAGCTTTTGATACATCAAAGGATTGACACGCCGCTTGCCCGTCTTGGCTCCAGTGTGATGGAGCAGGAGTATCGGTTTGCCTGCGAACACCCCTCCGACAACCCCGCCGTTGTCCCGGAATTCCTCGATGATCTTTGCGTTCCAGTCGGCCATTACATCACTTCCTTCGAACAGCCTTGACAACGGCTGGGGGCGGCATCTATTCCCGAGCGGACACCGCGCGACTGGCGATGAAGGCCCCCGCCAGCACAACTGCAACACCGCCGATCGCCAGCGGGGCAACGGTTTCGCTGCGAAATACGACCCCGAGGATGATCGCAATCACCGGGATCAGGTAGGTCGTGGTCGACATCCGGGGCGCTCCGGCCCGGCCGGCGAGGGTCGCTGCCAGGGATCGCGCCACTCCGGTACCGACGATACCGAGGATGACGACGGCGATGACGGCGGTGGAAGTGAACTCAGATTCCGACACGGTTGCGATGCCGAAGGGAAGCAGGAGTACTGAGGAACCGATGAGCGCCCACAGAGTGACGGCCGGGCCGCCATAGCGTTGCTGCAGGGGAACCAGCAGGTTGCCGCTGATCCCATAGCCGAGGGTTGCCAGAAGAACCAGGCCCACCCCGACGGGGTTGGCTTCAGCACCTCGCAGCGAGGGCCACGTCATCATCACGATCCCTGCGAACCCCAGACTGATTCCGATCGTCTGGTGACGACCGGGCAGCTTGCGCAGCATGAGACTTGCGATGGTGAGGCTGAGGATAGGCACCCCGCTGGTGATCATCCCGGCAACCGCAGAATCGAGCTCCGTCTCTGCAATCGCATAGAGCAGCGCCGGAGCTGCATTTCCCAGGATCGCCACCGCCGCCACGCGACGCCAGTCTGCTCGTTCGATCGAACGGCGGGCTGCAGGAAAGGCCGCCAGTGCCACCGCACCGAGAGCGACTCGCCCAAAGGCAACAACCCCCGGAGACAGGTCGTCCACCCCCAGTGCGATCCAAAGGAAGGCGGACCCCCAAATGAGTCCGATCACCAGGGTTAGCCCCCACTCAGCGGGGCCGTAGGCCGCGGTACGAGACCCAACGTTGGTGAGAGGCTGGCTCATTGGTGCGGGTGCTCCTCGGTATGCCGGAACGACGGTAGCGTGTCGAGCAGTCAGCCCGCACAGGAGTCTCCATGGAACCGCAGGATCGTCACTTCCTCGACAAAGCCATCGCCCAGGCAAGGATCGGCCTCACCGAGGGTGGCATCCCGATCGGTGCTGCATTGGCTGCCGATGGGAAACTCCTCGGCGCCGGCCGCAACCGCCGGATCCAACTTGGTTCCCCGATCCGGCACGGAGAGACCGACGCCCTCGAAGTGGCCGGGCGGCAGCCGGCGGCGGTCTACCAACGGTCGACCATGTACACCACACTGTCGCCGTGCGACATGTGCACCGGCGCCATCCTCCTCTACGGGATACCACGGGTGGTGATCGGCGAAAACCGCACATTCATGGGTGCTGAGGATCTTCTACGGAGCCGCGGAGTCGACGTGGTAGTCGCCAACGACGCAGAGTGTATCGCCATGATGGAGCAGTTCATCACCGAGAATCCAACGCTATGGGACGAGGACATCGGCGAATAGGACAAGCCCCGGGGTGAGTCCCATCCTTCACGCTCTACCCAAAACGGCCGATGACATCCCATAGTCCGCCGTTCCCCTAAGTACCGGCCCTATTGCTCATGGTGGCCGCTACCGCATGCGGCGGCGGGACCGTCTGGTGGAATGAGTAGCCGTCGAGCCGGGGCCTACGGTCTAGAAGAGATCTACGAGTGGCTCCAGGAAACTGGAAAAGACCACCAGAGTGGTACAGCGGTCCGAGCCGACAGTGAAGCCCGGGCCGGCGCCATCCTCGAGGCGATGTTCTATCGCATCTCCGGAGGCAACTCGGCAATGTAAGGCAGGGTCCGATAGCGCTCGGCATAATCGAGACCGTAGCCAACCACCCACACATCCGGAATGGTGAAACCGAGGAAATCCAGATCTACGTCCTCCTCGGTCCGGTCTGGCTTGTGGAGCAACGTGCAAGTCCGAACCGATCTCGGATCGTGGGCTGCAAAGAGACGCTTCAGGTAAGCCAGGGTGTGGCCGGTATCGACGATGTCCTCGACGAGCAGCACATTCTCGTCGTCGATGGCGTGCCGGACATCCATGATGAGCCGCACCGGGTCGGCTACCTCACTCTCCTTGGCGCCGTAGCTGGAGACGGCGATGAACTCGATGCGATGGGGAACCGTCAACCGACGCGCCAGATCCGACAGAAAAATGAAACTCCCCTTGAGCACACCAATGAGAACCAGGCTGCCCGCCTCGGCGTATACCCGGTCGATCTCGGCCGCCAGTTCGTCGACGCGAGCCGAGATCTCGTCCTGTGACAGCAGTACGGGTGGAAGGTCCATACACCCGACGCTAGCGGGTCGCAGCCGGACTTGTTTCAGCGAAGCAACAGATGGCCGGCACCGACCAGGCTGACGATGATGCCGGCGATCATCGGGCCTGCGTAGCTGAAGCGTTCCCGTTCGGCGAACGCCCAACCGAGCGAGTTGGTCGACGTGTAGAAGAGCGCCCCGAGCGCAATTCCGGCCAGCAGGGTAGCCCAGGACACGTCTGCCAGGAGGCCTATGCCACTCACAGTAAGCAGGGCCGCGGTCGAATACTCGGCAAGCCAGTGCGGCCAAAACAACGTTCCCGACTTGGCGTCACGAGCACGAAACAGTCCTTCGGACAGGTCAACCCGGTCACCCACCAGGATATCTCTCGTCCATATGCCGGCGATGGCCAGACCCATCCCAATCATGAGAATTGCGACTGCGGCGTCCATGACTGCCTCCTGCGCGGATGTCTATCCCAGCAGAGTAGGCCTGACCGGAGCGGTCAATCTGCCAACCGTACCGACGAGAGATGCGCCTCACGCACCCACATCGGCCGGCGCCGGCGCTCATCGACAACCAGGTACAGCGTTCCCGCCGGAACGTGATCGGGATCGGCAGCGGTCTCAGGTTGCACCCACCAGCCGAGGGCGACGACCCTGCCTTCGATCGGCCCGTGGCCGTCGCTCGGTTGCGCCGTCGTTGTCACCGTCATCACTTGGGTAACCGGTATAGCGAAGTCGGCGTGATGCTCCATTGAGCTACGAGCCTCCCGCAGCGCTACAGATCTGTCAAGCGTGGAACTATGCGCTCGGCTACGGCTTCGGTAAACCCGACAGGGTCGGTGCCCAGCGGCATGACCATGACCGCCTCGATACCGGCAGCGGCGAAAGCCGTCATCTCGTCGACAAAGCCGTCGTAGTCGGCACCGGCGAGCCTGCCTCCGCTGTAGAGCATCGTCTTGCGGATCGAGTCGTAGTCGCTCCCCTCGACCGCACAATGCTCTCGCAGGACTGCGAGCTTGTGTGTCGTCATCTCCGGGCTGTCCACAAACAGGTTGCAGGCGTCTCCATACTTGGCCACAAGACGCAGCGTCTTCTTCTCGCCGGAGCCGCCGATCATGATCGGTGGATGCGGCTCAGTTAGGGGCTGGGGGGAGTTGAGGGTCTCTGCCAGCCGATAGTGCTTGCCGTCGTACGCTCCGGTGTCTGCCGACCACATCCGCAAGCAGATCTGCAGAGTCTCTTCGAGCCGCTCAAACCGCTCTGCGAGTGGTGGATAGGGCACTCCAAGCCCGACGTGCTCGCGCTGATACCACGCAGCACCGATCCCCAGTTCGCCGCGACCCTGCGACAGGACGTCGAGAGTGGACACGGTTTTCGCCAGGACGCCCGGGTGGCGATAGGTGACGCCGGTAACGAGAAGGCCGAGGCGAATACGTTGCGTCACGGCCGCGAGGTAACCGAGGGTTGTGTAGCCCTCGAGCATCGGCTCCGCTGCATCCGCCCACATGTCCATCTGAAAGAAGTGGTCCATCACCGACAGCGAGGCGAACCCTCCCTGGTCGGCGACCGTGGCCACATCCTCCAGCGTCGCTGCTATCCCCTCCGGAGCGTCGGGCCAGCTGAAACTGGCTACATGAAGTCCTACCTGCATCGGATGCTGCCTCCTTTGGCTGTCGCCGGCCGAAGCCGAGTCTCCGGGTTGGGCGACGGGCCGTCTTGGACGTCTAGCTGCGGACGAGGCCTTCACAGTGGGGCGGGTCGTCCCGTTTCGTTCACTGCGTCTGCGATGTGCTCTATGTAGCGCGCGATCGCATGGTCTGAGAAATGATCCACCTTCCCCTGCTTGAGGCCGTGCACGAACCCGCGCCAGCGGTCTTTGGCCCGTTGTCGCTTGGTCATCTTGCGGACGTTGCCGTAGGTGTTGATATATACGTGGCGGCCGGTGTGACGGTAGCCGAGCCAGGTCGGCGGCACTCGGGGCACGATGTCGTTGTTGTTGACCCAGCGCGTCAGGTCTACGTCGACGTTGTTGATGTACCGCCTGGTCCCCACCCGGGGTGCCCCGAACGTGTACACCGCCTTTGGCATGGCGGGAATGTGGGCCAGGAAACACCGACCGGCACAGATTGTGGCCATCGCTCCGCCAAGCGAATGGCCCGTGAACCAGAGATTCCGTCGCTCGTTGGCGATCAGCTTCTCCAGCTGCGGCCAGAGGTCATCGACCTCACGCTTGAACCCGCGGTGGACCCGCCCAACCGTTTCCGCCAGCACCATGAAGGCATTCACGTCGGCCTTGACGTCATTCCAGTCGTCGGGCTCGGTGCCCCGGCAGGCCACTACGACGTCGGACTCGTTGCCAAACAAATAGGCTTGGGCACCGTCGCGATCGGCGAAGTGCTCGAGGGAAACGCCCAGCCGGGGGGTGTACGCCTCTGCTGCGTGTGGCCGCAAATAGGAAATCCGAGAGACTTGCGCAAAGAACAGGGACGCCCGCATGCGATCAAGTCCGTCGAGCGGGCCACTGTGCTCCATCCGCAACTCGATGTCGGGCACCGGGGCACGGTCTCCACCATCGGTCTGTTCTGCCACAAACCGAGATTCTATCCGAGCTGCGGCACACCGCAGCTGAGGCATCATCACTCGCTCTTGGCCAGCAGGTAGCCCCGTGCTCGTTCGGCCAATGAGTACCTCGCAACAAGATCCCAGAAGGCAGGGGAGTGGTTTCCGTGAACGAGATGAGCCAGCTCATGGACGATGACGTAGTCAACGACCCAGCTCGGGTAGGTCGCGAGTTTGCTCGAAATGCGGATTCGCCCGGCCGATGGTGTGCAGGAGCCCCACCGCTTGTTCTGGCGGTCGCTGAACACTATCTGCTCTGGCTGCGGCAAGCCGAGGGTGTCGGCCAGCCGGGCAGCCCGCTGGGGGAGATCTATCCCTTCGCTTCTGATTTTGCGGGCGATGCGCGCCTGCATGTTCTCGACCCACAGTGCCTCCTCCTCGAGCGAGAGGGAGGCGGGAACGTACACCCGGAGCACGCCATCGACGACTTTGGCCTCGATGGTCTTCTTGCGGCGGCCACTTCTCACTACTTGGGTCTTCATGGCAGAACCGTATCACCCACGACGGACGGAGCAGGTTTGCCGCGCCGCAACCCATGGGTTGCCATGAAGTGAACCGCTTATGGGTGTATATGGAAATGTTCGCCTGTTTGGTCTGCGATGTCGTCCTCTGCAGTCTTCAGCAGCTTGCGCACCAAGTCTTCCAATGCGCGCCCTGCTGCGATCTCGCGGCCGATGCGCGGAACGTCGCTATCGTCCGGGCTGCGCCTTGCCTGGCCCCAACCTCTGTATTGAGTGAACCCGCAGTCGAGCACCGCATCAGCCCTGGTGATCTCACCAACCTCGGTGAAGACAATCTCCGTAGTCCAGACTCTTGTATCGGACATGCCGTCTCCTCCAGTCAACGACATCTTCCGTTGTTACGACCAGCTAGGTCAAGGGGCGTTTCGAGCCTGTAGCGTAGAGCCGACGATCCACAGCCGAGAAGAATGACCACACCAACGAAGATCGCTTTCATCGGTTCCCATTCGGTGAGAAAGACGAATGCTGTGCACTCGTTCGCCGGCGCCGTCGGACGCAGCGGGCGTAGTGTCGAGGTGGGCCGAGAGGTCATTCGCTTCAACCCGCTGGGACTCAACGAGGGAGCGACCCCCGAAGCTCAGCTGTGGGTCATCATGGCGCAGATCCAGCAGGAGCTCGAGCTGCGCAACCGAGCCGACGTGCTGGTTACCGACCGAGCCGTTATCGACAACTTCGCCTACTTCCTACGCGCCACCGGCGGGGAGGACCCCTTCGACGTCAAGCCTCTAGTGCACCGTTGGTGTACCACCTACGACCTATTCGTCAGGCTGTTGCCGGATGTAGCGCTGATCGTCGATGGCGTTCGCAGCACGTCGGATAGATTCCGCAACGAGATCGAAACCATCCTCAACGCCATCATCCCTTCTTCCGTTCCCCAGGACCGGCTGGTGACGATCCGGGCTTCGGAGATCACAGAGGAATTCGATTGGGATGCCCTCCTGGAACGCCTCGTCGGCCCCCCCGGGCCGGGCGAGCAGCCCGCACCGAAGCCTGTCACGTTGTTTCCAACTCTTTGGGACTGATCGCCGGTCCGGCGCTAGAGGCCCGGCACCCCATCCAGGCTGGGGAGCGCTCTCCTCCCCGGGGCGCGGTCGATGATCGCCTTGCCAATCGGGTTGGGCTGAGTTGCCAGCGCCGTACCCGTCGCGACGAAGACACCAAAATCTGCAATCTCGGTCTCGAGTGCCGACAGGTTCTCCAGCGGATGGGGACCATAGGCCGTTACTCTGACCTCGCTGAGGGGCTGCAGTTCGCTCGTTACCAATGATGTACCAATCCACGGATTGGCAAATAGGGCTGCGCGGAGCCGGTAGGGCGAGCGTTCCTCGGATGCGATAGCGGGCGTGTTGCCGTTACGCGCAAAATCCTCGATGAACCCGTACAGGTTCGTCATGAATCGACCCCCTGTCCCGGCACGGCGGATCGCCCCGATCCTGATCCAGGGCTCATCGCCTCGGGCTACATAGGCGGACAGCACCGTGTCGTCACCCTGGGCTCCAGCCACAACAACGAATCGAATCGGCTCGGATGAGCCCGACTGCCAGGCCAGGGGATACCGGATAGAGCTCCCGGAGCCTTCGCCCCGAAATGACGTTTTGTAAGCGTCTGGGCTCATGGCAACGGTTGTGGCGAGGCCTCCCGCGACTGGGGATTCATTATCAGCCATCCGGTGCCAAACGGAGAAGATGGCGATCCGAGAGCCATCGACGCGTCGCTGGATCCCCGCATACCCACACGGTCCGGGGCCGCTGGGGTTCGTGCCGAAGCCGGACGTGCAGAAGTACGTCCCTGGAGGGACCCGGCGTGGATAGATCTCGTTGTAGAAAAGAGCTACCTCAGACGTCGTTGGGTAGCAAAGGTGGATCGACCGCGCGTCTGCTACGCACTCCCGGTCGATGCGCCACATTGCGGCCCGCTCGTCGGTTCCGGTCGTTCCTACAGTGACTTCGAGGTCGGTGGCGGCGTGCAAGGCAGGATCGGCTGCTCGCAATACCCGCCCGGTGCCGCCGGCGTCGATGATGCGCTGGTAGGGGTCATCGCCATCGACGGACTCGAATCGCCAGCTGCCTCGTTCGAGCACATCCGGCGACTGGCGGTGAAGAGCGACCCCATCATCCCCAATGCCAAGCGTCAAATCGCGGCCGCCATATGGCATAATATGGTACGTCCCGGATTCGGCCGCTTCTAGGATCGTCCAATCGCTGGAAGCGGCGAGATCCGGCCCGGGAACACCGACCACCGGGAGGGGAGTATCGCGACGCACCAGGTAACGCTGCGCAAGCCTGTTGAAAAGACGCACACACCACCTCAGGCGACCAGTCATACAGTCCCATGTCGACCTTACTCGGACTCGGGATCGGTCGGGACTGCGGCCGTGGGTACGCTGGTGGCATGACCACAAGCGATGGTTACGTTGTAGAGCCGCTGAACTTGGACCGTTTCGGCGATCTCGAAGAGATACTCGGCCACGGCGGGATCGGCGGGTGCTGGTGCATGTACTGGACAATTCCCACAACCGCGCTCTGGCGGGATGGCGCCCGAGGGGGAAGCAATGCAGCCAATCGGGAGTCCTTGCTTGCCATGCTGGAGGCCGACTCATCGCCGGGTCTGATTTGCTACATCGCCGGAGAACCCGCCGCGTGGTGCCGGGTGATGCGGCGGACCGAGCTTCCCGGCCTTGCCAATTCGCGCTATTTCAAGACCGACCTGGGTATTGCCAATGTATGGTCGCTGCCGTGCTTTGTCGTCCGCAAGGATTATCGCGGGAAGGGGTTGACCGCTGTTCTCATCAGAGCGGCGATCGAGTATGTCCGACAGAGTGGCGGGGGGATCCTCGAGGCATACCCCTGGGATACCTCCGAGCAGAAGTCGGCAGCCACCGTCTACACCGGAGTCGCTTCCACGTTTGGACGACTGGGTTTCACCGTTGTCCAGCGAAGGGCTCCGCACAAACCGATGATGCGCCTGCTCGTAGATTCAGCCCGGATCGAGGAGTAGCCTGACTGCCCGCGCCCGGAGGATCCAGCATGGCAACGGTACGAGACGGCAACCAGGCGGTATTGCTGGTTGTCGACGTCCAAGTGGGAGTGGTGTCGAACGCCTGGGAGGCTGAACGGGTTGTCTCCAGCGTTGCCCGTAGCGTGAAGCGCGCTCGCGCCGCCGGTGTGCCTGTGCTCTGGGTGCAGCACTCAGACGAGGAACTGCCCCGGGGGAGCGACGTGTGGCGATTCGTATCCGAGCTATCGCCGGCTGCAGACGAGCCAATCGTGCACAAGCACTACAACTCGTCATTCGAGGAGACAAATCTCGAAGCCGAGCTCGGAAGACTCGCCGCGACCCACATAATCCTTGCCGGTGCTGCCACCAATTGGTGTGTGCGAGCCACGGCCTACGGAGCCCTCGACCGCGGCTACGACCTCACTCTGCTTTCCGATGCCCACACTACGGAGGACCTGGTGGTCGCCGACGGCAGGATCATCAAAGCAGCGGATGTTGTCGACGAACTCAACGCCGTGATGAATTGGATCAGCTTCCCGGGGCGGACGAGCACCACGGCGTTATCCGGCGAGGTCGATTTCAGCAATGCCTAGAACTGTGAGCTCCTGACGTGATGAGCGGAGCATTCCGCTAGGGCACCACGGGTGGTCGACGCTTGAACGTACCCGGGAGCCGAGTGACCCAATACCGAGCAACGCAACCCGGGAGCCACACATGGGATTCGCCAGACATGCTGCTCATCCGCCTAACAAGAGGGCGTCGTATTGATCATATGAGCCATTACGAGCAACCCGACTACTCAACTGTTGCGTCCCATCCCGACTACGAGATACGTCTCTACCAGCCGTACCTCGTAGCGGAAACCACCGTTAGGGGGGACTTCCGCTCGACCGGCAATACGGCGTTCAGGCGTCTCGCCCGATTCACCTTTGGTCGCAACTCTGAAGGCTTGCGAATGAACATGACAATCCCGGTTACTCACCACCCGATGAAGGAGGGCTTGCACAAGTATCGCTTCGTCATGGAACGGGCCTACTCTGAAGATAGCCTGCCGCGCCCCCTCGACGACGCAGTTGCCATTGTTCGCGTCCCGGCCGGCTACTTCGCCGCCCTCAGCTATCGCGGCGGCCGCAACGAGCGGCGGTATCGCCGGTCGGAGGCTGCACTGTTGGCATCTCTGGAGCGCGACGGCATAGCGGTTGTCGGAGAGCCCGCCGCAGCGGTGTACAACGGTCCGGCCACGCCGCCCCTGCTACGCCGCAACGAAGTATTGGTTCCGATCGACTGGTCGGCTCAGTCCACTGCGTAGCGAAACCGGCTGAGTCGCCACACGCACCCGGCGCAACCTCGTGCGGATAACGAGGTTCCCAACGGCCTCTCATTGGGGTAGTGGCTGTGCCGAATCTCCGGCCGACCCGCACGCTGCTATTCGACCGAACTGACTTTGCTATCTGGCACGACGTGGCTTACTGGACCGTGCCTTCCTGGCGACGTAGCCGATTGAACAACGCGCTTGCAGACCACTGCGCACCGCGCGCTCTTGGCTGGGAAAGAGGTACCCCGGCGAGTTCGCCCGGCCGCGCTCGCTGCGCCGGTGTCGGTGGGGCGATGGCGGCGGTCTCTGCCTTGATTCGCGCCGAGCGTTCCAACTCCAGGTTACGCAGCGCCTGCTCGACTCGTGTCATTTGCTCATCCGTGACTGACGGGAGGTTGTAAGCGGCGTGCACCATGCGCGCCGTGTCCGCCCGATAGTCGTGTCCAAAGGAGAGGAACTCGCCGGGCACCGTAACCATGGCGTTGGCGGCATCGATCATCGTCTGCACGAACGTTGTGATGGGGATCCATTGCATGCTGCCGGGGACACCGCGGCCCCGGGGATCGGCCTTCAGCCATTCCGGTTCCTGCACGGCGATGTCGGGCACCAGCGCAGCGATTGGGTCGTTGGCGTGAGAAAGGATCACGGCCCGCAGCCGGCTCCTCTCCTCATCTGTCAAAGCCTCGATCTCGTCCGGATGGTCGAAGACCCCGACAGTTCCTTCCGGAACCAATTCACTGGAACCCCGCACCATGCCGTTCCGCGACCACTTGGCCAAGCCGGGAAGGCCAATCCAGAGCGCCCGGTCGATCCCGTAATGGTCGAACCCGCCGATGCCCTGGTACATGACGACATCTGAGGATGCCCACGCCCCCAGGCTCTCACCGAACACGAGCACCTTGGGCCGCTTCTCGGGAGGTCGTTCCGCCAAGCGGGCAGCAATACCGTACAGAAGTAGCCGGAACTGACGGCGCCCCAGGGATACCTTCTGCAGCGACAGGAACGACGGGAACCGGCCATATTGGATGCAGCAGGTTGCCACGTTCCCCCGTGTCAGCAGCTCGACGGCCTCGATCATCGTGTGGTCTACCCAGCCCGTCCCGGTTGGCGACACCAGCAGCAGGTAGTCGCGGTCGAATGCGCCGGTGCGCTCGAGTTCTTGGAGGGCGAGTTCGGCTCGTCCGGTGAGGTAGATCGGCTCGGCGTTGTAGCCGACGTATACCCGAATCGGCTGGGCGGTTGCGGCCTCGCCCATCGTCGCTTCGATGAGTTCAGGAGTAGCGACGTCCGATACATAGCGGCGCCCCTGCTGCCCCAACAACTCGAACGGCATGATGCTGTCTTCACTGCCGCTCACCAGCGGTGATTCGGGCGGTATCGCGTATCCGGGGTCGATCTTCTCGTTGGCTCTACCGATGTAGCCAACTCCGCTGTTGTACAAAGCACTGGCGCCGGCGGCCCATAACGCCGCGTTGGCAACGCGCCCGAGGACATTCTTGGTAAATCCTGGCCCGGCAAAGCTGATGAGCGAGTCTCTGGAGGCCTTGTAGCTGAATCCGATGAGCCGCCCGATGTTATTCACGATCATTCCCGTCCCCAGAGCCGCTGGGATCGTGTTGCTCTGCGGGATAGGCCACGATTCGATTTCTCGGCGTCTGAGGGCAAGACGTTGCCCGGCCCAGTAGAGAGCTCCGCCGATACCAAGCGCCGTTACGGCAACTGGGGTGGCGACTGTATTTGATGGGTAGCGCTTGCGAAGCCAGGCACTCCCCTCGAAGATCGCACCGCTGATCGCAGCGGCTTCCAGTAGGGCACCGGAGGATCGAGCCCCCGCCTTCCACATCGTTTCGTCATGCTGTTCGGGGATAGACGCCAGAGCGCGTCCGGCCGCGATCTGAGCCGCTCTCGCCGCCAGTCGCCAGCCGAGACCGGCGCCCACCGGCACAACTCGTCCGTGGACGCTCTCCACCACTCGGGACACGCCCCGGGTGGCAATGACTCCGAGCCCTCCTGCGGCGCCCTGCAGCGTGGATGTGCGCGGCATGAGCGAGGTCCCGAACGAGTCGAGGTACGCCATGGTCTCGAGTGACGAGGACGGCGAACCTGCTACCGGGTTCATCCATCGCGCAAACCGACTAGTTCCGTCGCGCAATGCCTCTTTGCTGATATTCACGGCCATGGGTGACCCTCCTGGATGCCGCTGTTGCCATCCGAGCATAGAGCCCCCGACCATCCGGTCGGTACGTTCCGCAGATCAGCGCCGAGCCGCCGGGATCCCTGCCACAATGCACTGAATGAGCAACCTTGTCGACATGACGCTGCTGTTCGGAGAACTGGGTGAGAGCGATTGTGAAGAGATCGGTGACGGGATCTTGCAGCAACCGGTCAACGCGCTGTCCAGCGGTGCGTACACAGTGTTCGGTCTGTGGCTCATATGGCGCGCTCTCCGCCAGAGTGGTAGCGACAAACCCGTCGAGATCTTCTACGGTCTCGCGTTAGCAGGCGTTGGCGTTGGCAGCATCGCCTTCCACGGCCCGGTACCACCGGGGGCCCGCCTGCTCCATGATCTGACGATTGCTGCCGTGCTGGCTGTGATTGCGGCACGCAACCTCGGTGTTCTCGCAAAATGGGGCCGCAAACGCGTGATGGGTAGCGCGCTGGCGACCATCGTTGTGGTGGGTGCGGTCATGGCGCTCGCACCAGATCTCGGCAACGCGCTGACCGGAGTCGTCGGGGTTGCTGCGGTCGTCACCGAGGTAATCGTCTATCGCGCCGGCCACCGCCGCTTTTCGCGTCGGCTGGCCCGCTTACTCAGCGCAATCGTGCTACTTCTCGCGTTCGCCGGAATCATCAATGTCCTCGGTCGCACCGGCGGGCCGATCTGCGACCCGGATAGCTACTTCCAGGGTCATGCCGTATGGCATCTCCTCACCGCAGCGGCCTTCATGGTTTATGGATACGCCGCGTTTTCTCCTGCTTCCGATTGACAACCGTACCGTGGTTGGACGCGCCGAGATATGCTCCCTACTTGGAGTTGAGGAAAGTCCTTGGACGACGTGTCGACCACAATCGGAACCCGAGCCAGCCAAACCGGCGCGTTTGCCAGAGTCATAGCCCGCGCCGCCCGACTCCTGGCGAGAGGAGTATTCCGCTCCGTAGAGATCGACAATCCCGAGCCCGGCTGGAGCCACGGGCCGGCAATCATCGTCGCCAACCACCCGACCGGCTTCTCCGATCCTGCGTTGCTCCTGGGGCTTCTCGAGTCGAGTCCTCGCTTTCTCGCCAAGTCCACGCTGTGGAAGACCCCTGGTCTCGGATGGTTCCTCGACAGGATCGGGACGATCCCGGTCTATCGAGCCCAGGATGGGTCGACTGCCGGGAACGCACAGATGTTCAGCGCCGCGATTCGCGCCCTGGCCGGTGGCGCCAATATTGCGATATTTCCCGAGGGCGGCGCCAACCCGGCTCCGTCCCTGGCTCCCATCAAGACCGGTGCAGCGCGGCTTGCGCTGGGAGCTCGAGCGGAGGGCGTATGCGGGC
Source organism: Acidimicrobiia bacterium (assembly GCA_029287195.1). Lineage (GTDB taxonomy): Bacteria > Actinomycetota > Acidimicrobiia > Spongiisociales > UBA5794 > JAAETI01. The sequence continues at coordinate 18,760 of JARFRN010000182.1, forward strand.
TCCGGCTCGTCCCAGTTGGGATTCACTACGAGGACGAGGCAGGGATTCGGACGCGCGCCTACGTCCACGTGGGCGATGTTCTCGACGTGGATTCCGAGCTGGGCATGATGGGCGTGGCGCCGAAGGCTGATGCCGAGGATCACGAGGCGGTCCGCCGCCTGACCGCACAAATCGAGCATCGACTGCGCAGAAGCGCACCCGACTATGGGAGCGACAACGAGGCGAGCCGGCTGGTCTTCGCCAGCGAAGTTGCGTTGCGCGACGCAGGTCGTTTTCGAGTGTCCTTCGCCGACCGGCAACGCATCGCCACAGAGTTGGCTCAGGTCAAGCCCGACGTTCGGTCTGTCGTCGGCGGAGAAGTGGACCGGTATCGGGACCTTCTCGACCACTCCGGCGTATCCGATGGGGATGTGATGCTGGCTCAGGGTGCGGCGGGTCTCGGCTTGCGGTTGGCTCTCTTGTCGGTAGCTCTCGTCGTGCTTGCCCCATTGGTGCTCGCCGGGACGCTGCTCAACCTCGTCCCCGCCGGGGCGCTCTTTGCGGCAGCCAGATACCGGCACGGCACCATGACCCCCGCCACCGTTCGCCTCTTCTCCGCCATTGTGTTGTTCCTGTTCACCTGGCTGTGGTGGGCCGGGCTCGCCTGGATACTGTGGGATTGGAGGCTGGCGCTCGTAGTCTTGATTGCTTGTCCCTTATACGGGGCGGTGGCCGTGGGCGTACTGGACCGCGTCGCCGACCTCCTCGAGATGTGGCGGGGGAAACGCAAAGCTCAGAGACTCGGCTCGGAAGTGGAACCGCTGCTGGCGGCCCGGGGTGAAGTCGTCACAGCGGTGGAGAGGGCATTGCAGTCGTGAGCCCGTTCGCCCTATGGACCATCGTCGCCCTCCTGGTCATCCCCATCGTTGGCCTCTCCGTCTACTCCGTGGTGGATGTGATGAGACGCAACGACATTGCCGCCGCCGTCAAGGCGACCTGGATACTCGCGGCGATCCTCGTCCCGCTGGTCGGTGGGTTGATCTATCTGATCTTCAGACCCACCCGGCCGGAGGACATTCGCGGGTTTGGGCGAAGGCATCGCCAGCAACAGAAGGTGGAGAACCTCCTCAACGAGAAAGACGACGCCGCCTCCAAGGAGAACGGCGCCGTCTGACCAGCGCGTGACTAGGCGTAGAGGTTCTCGACATCGTCTCCAAACTTATCCCAGACCCTATTGCGCCTCAGCTTCAGAGTCGGTGTGAGCATCCCGTTGTCAGTGGTGAAATCCTCTCTGAGAAGAGCGAACTCCCTGATGCTCTCGTATTTCGGCAACGACGCTGTGTGCTTGGCAATCTCCGCTCCGATCAACTCGAGCAGCCTCGGATCGTGAACGAGTTCATCGGGCTCACGGTCGATGCCCCGGGCTTGGGCCCATTCTGCAACTGCATCAAACTCCGGGACAATCAGCGCAACGTTGTAGGGCCTGCCGTCGCCGTAAACCATGCTGTTGGCGATATATGGCGACAGTGAGAGATGTTCCTCGATGATTGTCGGCACGACGTACTTGCCGTTGGCCAGCTTGTATTGCTCCTTGACGCGTCCCGTGACATACAGAAACCCATCGTTGTCGAGCCGCCCCAGGTCGCCGGTGCGGAATCCACCGTCCTCAGTCATCACCTCGGCTGTCTTCTCGGGCAGATTGTGGTAGCCGTGCATGACGTTGTGCCCGTGCACAATGATCTCTCCGTCGCGTGGGTCCGCAGAAGCGGCATCATCGATCTCGACCCTCACGCCGGGGATTGCCTTGCCGACGGAGCCCAACATTCGACTGCCGGGCCAGTTGGCAGTGGCAATCGGCGAAGTCTCGGAGAGCCCATATCCCTCGTACACCTTGATCCCGAGCGCATCTATGAAGCGGGCGACCTCCATGGGTATTGCTGCACCGCCGCTGATCGCGTACTTGAGGTTGCCTCCGAAGCGGGCCCGCACCTTCGACAGGACGACTCGGTCGAATAATGCATGCTGTGCGTCGACCCACCAGCTGCTCTTGCCTTCACCGTCGAGCTGCTGCTTCTTGTAGGCGTTGGCAACCGCGGCGTCGAACATCGTCTTGGTGAGTCCACCTTCGGCTTCCATATGCTTCTGTAGGCCGTCATAGATTCGCGAGAAGATGCGGGGGACACTTACCAGCATCGTCGGGTTGACCTCGCTGAGATTCGCCACGATCTTCGACGTTGACTCCGCAAAAGCCGTCGACATTCCGAGGGAATAGATCGTGTGAAGCTCGACTGTCTGTCCGAAGGCGTGAGCCCAAGGGAGAAACGAAAGCGTGCGATCGTCCGGGTTGAGCGGAAACACGTCGGTTATTGCGCTGACGTTGTAGGCGAGGTTGGTGTGGGAAAGCAGCACGCCCTTTGGCTTACCGGTGGTTCCCGACGTGTACACGAAACCGGCGATATCCTCCGGATCCACGTCGGCGAGAGGCACCGTTGTGGAGTTGGCACCGAGGCTGGCGAAAGCCAACCCATCGCCGTCGCCGTCGCCGTCGAAAGCAATGATCTCATCGAGGTCGGGCAGCTCATCTGCGAATGCTCGCACCCTTCCGAGGATTTCCTCGCTTGCGACAAACGCAACTTTGGTGCCCGAGTCTCCGAGTATGTAGTGCCACTCATCGTCGTGCTGGGCCTCGTACATAGGCACCACCTTGGCTCCGAGCCCGTATGCACCGTAGGCGGCGATGGCCCATTCCGGCCGGTTGTCAGAGATGATGGCGACCGTGTCTCCCTTGGAGATACCTAGCCCGGCCAATCCCGTCCTCACTCTGTCTACTTCCTCCCGGAAGGCTCCGTAGGTCATCCAGGCCCACGAGTCATCTCGCTTCACTCCGAACAAGGGGCGGTCCTTGAACTTCTCGGAGCTGTATTCGAGGATTTCGATCAGCGTCTGGAACTTCGACGTGAAATCGGCCGACATACTCCACCTCTCTCGACAACATCCGCAGGGTAGCCCGTACCTGGTGGTCCCGCCCCAAGACGCCTGCGAGCGACCCTGTCTCTACCTGCTTCTGGCGCGATGGGCGGCTACGGCGTCTCCAAAAACTCGATGCTTCGCTGAGTTGAATTCATCGTCGCTGATCGAGCCCGATGCGTGCTGTGCCAACAAGTCGACGATGGCGTGAGCTCCGTCATTGCCCCGCAGTGTCACGTGTGCCGGGTCCTCGAACGGGCGCGCCAGCAGATAGAGAAACGTACCAACGACCGGCAGGATTACAACTGCAATGATCCAGACCCCCTTGCGGATGATTGCGAAGTTGGGGCGGCGCACTATGTCGAAGATCGTGTAGCCGATCAGGAGGTAGGCCGGAACTGCAACCACGAAGGGCACAAGCCAAGAGTCTCCCATCAAAGGGCCTCCACGAGAACGTCCAGCACCTCGTGGCGTGCCGATTCGATCACATCCTCGGACGTGCGGGCCCGATGTAGGTGGCGCCAGGTTCGGAAGGAAGCCCACAGTGTCTGTGCCGTCTCCAGGAACACGATCACCGCTCCTAGGTATAGGGGAAGCAACATGACCGCGAGGAGGGTCCCGCGAGTTCCCCATTCCTGGAAGACGCCCCACAGCGCCAAACCCCAGGCGATACCAAAGAAGAAGATCGCCGCAAGCGGCTTGATCGTCGAGTGAACGGCCGGCGCAACCCGCAGCAGGCCGACCGCCTTGACCAGAAGGAACGGTATCCAGTTGATGAGGGCGCCGACGACCGCAAACGGTAGGAGCATCACGGCCAGCAGCAGCAACCCGATCGATCGCCACACGAACCGGCTACCCGTCAGTCCCGATAGCAGTCGCCCATCGTCGAGTCCGAGGCTTGCCAGCTGATCTGTGTACAGATCGACAGCCGCCACCGCCTTCGCCTTCTCCTCCGGCGGCTTTCTTCCTAGGTGACCGGCGAGAGCATCCCTGTCCGCGGTTGTGATGGGCTTGCGCGGATCATCCGAGAGCGTGCGCAGCAGGATTTCAGCACCTGCAGTCAACGCACGGGCCTCTCTCCAATCCGCAAAGTCGGGAGCGACCCGGCGGATCTCGGTCTCGATCACCTCGGTGAGGCTGCGTACTGCGGCCCGGTTGTCCGGTCCCGCATCATCACCCGGCGCCACATAGTCACCGATTGTCGCATCGAGGTCGATCGAACTGCCGATCAAAACAGAAACGTCGCTACGTAGCGATGCCTTGTCTTCGTAGTGAATACCGGCTGGGGTGATGCGGATACCTTCGGTCCCGGTGGCCCTTGCTCCCAGGACGATCCGTGCGGCTCCGGTCTTGACCCGCCCGATAGACGGTTCGTCGCGCGTTATTCCCTCGGGGAAGATCACCACATGCGACCCGCTGTTCAGGGCTTCGTACGCCGACCGGAACATGACGTCGTTGGAGCCGGGCCCTCGATCCTCCGCCTTGTGGACTGGGATCGCTCCCGCCCAGTTCATGATCGAGCGCACTACGGGGTATTTCCAGATCACGTCCCGGGCAACGATACGCGGCACTCGCGGCATCGCATAGATCAGCAGCAACGGATCTGCAAACCCCCCGAAGTGATTCGACACCGAGAGCTGGGGCCCGACCGCAACATCATCGGCGCGGTACACATCGACACGACGATAAACGCCGCGCACCAGAAGCCCGGCGAGCTTGCTGATGAAGCGTTCGCGACGCCTCGGGTGCGGTAAGTCGTCGGTCATCGCGCCGCGCGATGCCGGTGAATGCACCGTCGGCTAGTCATCCATGTTGGCTTTGCGATACGCCGCAATCAGATCAGCTTCGGTTTCGTCCGAGATCTCGGCCGTGTAGACCTGGTCTGCCTCACCGACTTCCTTGGCGAATTCAGCCGCAAGCTGAGCGTTGTACCCCTCCGCCTTAGCGAATACGAGGGCCTGTCCGTTTTTCAGCTTGCTCTGTAGCGACTCCATCAACTCGTTGGTGACACCCTTGTCCTGCTTGCGACCCATGAGAGCACCGATTCCACCGCCGACTACGGCCGCACCGATGGGGCCACCGACCACGAAACCTGCCAGCAGACCAATCCCCGCCCCACGCTTTGCGCCTTTCCCCGCGGTGAGCTCGGTCGTCTGCGTCAGCTTGACGTCGTCTCCCTCGTAGTAGGCCATCGCGATGTCCTCGAGGTAGAGCTTGCGATACTTGATCTGTACTTGATAGAGATCCATCAAGTACTCACCCTGCATCTGCCCGTTCGCTACGGCCACAACGACTGATGACATGCGCTTCTCCTCTTCTGTGCAGCGCGCGTTCCCGCGGCAATGATACGCCGAGCGTAAGGGTCCTTGCCAGAACGGCCTCGACGCGTCGGGGCTGTGCGCATGCCGGATACCCTCCACTAGGGAAACCTGGCCGCTGCGATCAAGCCATCGCAGGGATCACGGTAACCTGGCGGCGAATTCAGCATGGTGAAAACTGCGAAGACTACCAAGAGAAAACTCGCCGGTGAGGGGGTCGAGCCTGGGCTCGTCTCCAGGCTGACAACGGCGGCCTTGATCGGCGCTGTGGCCGGGGCCGTGTGGGGGAGGGCAAACCGAAGGCGCCCGCCTGGCGCCGGAACGGAACCCGCTATCAAGCTGGCAGCTCTTTCCGAACCAGCCTCCGAGTCGCCGAACAGTGCCCTGCGTAGACTCGATCAATACCAGCGAAAACGGCCCTGGCTCGGCTTCCCCCTCGGGGTCGTGAAGAAGTTCACCGAGGACAAGGCGGGCTACCTCGCTTCGCTCGTAGCGTATTTTGGCTTCTTCTCGATCTTCCCGCTCATGCTGGCATTCACTTCTGTGCTCGGCTTCATCATCACCGATCCGCAGGAACAGCAGGAGTTCTCCGATGCCGCCGCCGACCAGATCCCCGTGATCGGCGACACGATCCGGGACACAGCCGGGCAACTCGAAGGTTCGGTGATCGCCATCGTGGTAGGTCTGGCGGTGGCGCTCTGGTCGGGTCTTCGCATCGTGGACGCAATGCAGAACGCACTCAACGAGGTCTGGGCTCTACCCAGGGTGGGTCGCCCCAAGCTCCTCGAACGACGCCTGAGGGGTCTGCTGATGCTGGGGCTGATCGGCGGAGGACTCGTCGCTTCGATTGCAGCCTCGAATGTTGCGGCATTCGTAGATGTGATCCCCGGCGCCGGCAAGGCTGCAATCTGGGCCATCAGTGCGTTCGCGTCCATCCTGCTGTACTTGCTGGCGTTCCAGCTTCTGACCGACCGCAAGCTCCCGTGGCGAGATCTATGGCCGGGCGCGATCTTCGGAGGCCTGTCGTGGTGGGCGCTGCAGACTTTTGGTTCTGCATACATCATCAGCCAGCAACAGAGCGCCGGAGACACCTATGGCCCCTTTGCTGCAGTCATCGCCCTCTTGGCATTCCTGTTTCTGGCGGCGCAATTCTCGATTATCGGTGCCGAAATCAGTGTTGTGAAGTCGCGCCGGCTGTGGCCGCGCAGCTTCACGAAAGGGGAGTTCACAGAGGCCGATCTTGCGGCCTATATGTACCTCGCAGCAGCAACGCAGCAAGACGACAACTACTCGATCCGCGTCGAGCCGAGGAAAGCGGCAAGCTGACTCGGCCGCAGTCGTGACCTCCTCACATGGCGGACCGGCCTGCCGAAGGTCGCAACCGGCGGCGGTGGGGGAGAGGGCCACGGTCGCGGGCTACTGCCGGGGAACGGTGAACGCCACTAAGGCGGTCGTCGACCCGGCCATCTGTGGTCATCTCTGTTCCCCGGCTCAGGTTCTGCGAGACGTACGCAGAGTCGGGTAGCGTTCAACCATGTCGCGCAGTCAGCCACGACCCAACGCAGCAGTCGAATGGTGGTGGCTGGGGTCCGGCGTCGCACTCGTCCTGATCCCCCTAGCGGCGTTCATCACCAGGTGGGGAGCGATCCGGGCGTCGCACCCAGCGTACGGACTTCTACTGAGCCTCGTTGCACTGCTGGGTTTGTTGTCGACCTGGCGGGGCGTCGGTCGAGCAGCGCGTGGTGGCAGCCGGAGCCGCGTTGTGACCCGCATTGCACTGATCGCACTGGTCGTGGTCCTCGGTGGGCTGTCATGGAGTTTGCGACCCCTGCCTGCAACAGAGATCGGCGTCGCCGCGCTCACCGATGATCCACGAGTGACGGTGAACCAAACGAGCACCCGCATCAGTCTCAATCCAACGCAGGAAGTACAACCCGTGAGATTGGTTTTCTACCCCGGTGGTCTGGTCGATCCTCGCGGGTACGCCAATATCCTGCGCCCAATCGCCGAAGCCGGGTACCCGGTCACCATCGTCAAGCCGCCGCTCGGGTTTGCGTTCCTAGCCCGGGGGTCTGCCGCCGATCTCGCAGCGAGCCAGACCACTGTCGTCGGCGGCCATTCCCTTGGCGGCGTGACGGCGGCCCTCGATGTGGGCGATGACACCCTCATCGACGGCCTCCTGCTCTGGGCTGCGTTCCCTGCCGAAAGCCTTGCCGATCGCGGCGGCCTAGAGGCACTGTCGATCTACGGCAGCGAAGATGGCCTCACGACGCCGACCAAGGTGGCGGAGTCCGTCACTGATCTACCGCCGTCCACCACGTATGTGGAAGTCATCGGGGCGGTGCATTCCCACTTTGGTGACTACGGCGTACAGCGCGGCGATGGCACACCCGCTCTCTCCCGCGCCGAGGCTCAAAGCCAGATTGTCGGCGCAACGCTGGATTTCCTCGACAACTTGTCGCGTCGGGTCGGGTCCTGAATCGCAATCCCGCCGGGCGGCGTCGACCTCATGACCTGAGTGTTCTGCACCCTCGGAGGCGTGTAGGGCCGCCACCGTCGCGCGCCTCCTGCTCCTGCCCTACGCGCCGCGTCATCGAGGCCGTTTACTCCCGCAACATCTGAGCCGACACCGTCCCGTGAATTTCACGATCGGGGGAGCAGCAACCCTCAACCGTTGCGGTAACTATACATAACGAGGATTATCGGCACCCTCGAGCAAACAACGGGATGCCTCGAGGAGGGGTTTAGCCCACTTGGAGAGTCCTTCGTGATACCTTGAGGGTGATGCTTACTTGGAAGCGAGATCGCAACGCTTGGGTGTCGAACGGGTACCGCATCGAGTTGCTGGCGCCACACCATTGGGTACTGCTGAGGGATGAGCCCACGACGGCTGCCGTGCAACCCGAACCGATTCCGTTGGCCGAGACTCGCACCCTGACGCTGGCCAAGCGCGAGGCTGAGTTGCTGGACGCGGCGGGACGCGTCACCGAAGGACGAAGACGCGCCTGGGGCCGGCTCCTCTTTGCAATAGTGAGCTTCGGTTTGATCCCGAGCCTTGCGCCGCCGTGGGATCTAGCTGTTTTGACGGTGCTGCTGGTGGTCGTGGCCCGAGGCATAGGCTTTCTTGCAGGCACGTATCTGGCGCGATCCTACGTGACCGTCCGAGACCTCTTCTACCAGTAGGCACTCAAGGCCCCTCGGCCCCCTCCTCGCCTGCCACCCGGCTCGGACCCTGATACGTCACTGTGACGTAAAGGTGACCATGGTGTAGAGTGGCGCCAGCATTTCCCCGGGAGCCCTACATGTCAACCTCTGATCAGCCCATCCGAGCGGTACCTGATATGCCGCCCGTCGGCGAACCCGCGGTCACTGCGCTGCAGAATCGGGTTGCAGAACTCGAGAGGCAATTGGTCAAGGCGGAAAAGGCAGTCAAGAGGGACGCCGAGCTCCGTCCGTACCAGGTGGAGCTACTCAAGCTCCAGGATTACCTGGAGGCAACCAATCGTCGCATGATCGTGCTGTTCGAGGGTCGCGATGCGGCCGGTAAGGGCGGGACGATCCGGCGGGTCACTCGCTATATGAACGAGAAGCACTACCGCGTGGTTGCCCTCGGTAAGCCCACAGAGGAACAGCGACATCAGTGGTACTTCCAGCGTTATGTGCAACATTTCCCAACCGGTGGCGAAATCGTGCTGTTTGACAGATCCTGGTACAACCGTGCCATGGTCGAACCTGTGTTCGGGTTCTGCACTCCGGAGGAATACAAGGCCTTCTTGCGAGGCGTGGTTGGGTTCGAAAAGGACTTGGTACGCCAGGACACGATTCTGGTCAAGCTCTATTTCAGCGTTACCAAAGATGAGCAGGCACGCCGCTTCAATCGACGCAAGACCGATCCGCTGCGCAACTGGAAGCTGAGCGAAGTCGATGTCCAGGCTCAGGACAAGTGGGACGAGTTCACCGAGATGAAGTACCGAATGCTCAAGAGGACGTCCACCGTTGACGCCCCCTGGACCATCATCCGCTCCGGGATCAAGCAGAAGGCCCGGCTCAACGCCATGAAGGTCATACTCAACGCGGTTCCCTACGAGGACCGCAACCCCGACCTCGACTTCGCCCCCGATCCCCAAATCGTGATTTCTGGAGCACGGGAGCTCGAGGTGATGGAGGCAGCGCGACTGCAGCACGGCAAGTTCACCATCTAGCCTCCATCGGTTACCTTGAAACTCAGCCGGCTGCTGTGGAGAGGACTGACCCTGCGCTGTCCCGTATGTGGGCAGGGCCGGATCTTCCGCCGCTGGTTCACCATGCTGGAGCGGTGCCCTCGATGCAATCTCGAGTTCGAACGTGTTGAAGGACACCTGACTGGAGCGTTGGCGATCAACACAGTTGTCAGCATCATCGTGTTGCTCATAGTCGGCATCGCCGGCTTCGTTATCACGTACCCGGAGCTTCCACTGCTGCCGCTGGTCTCCACCTCCGTCGCGGTGGCTGTGTTGTTCCCGATCCTCTTCTATCCGTTCTCGAAGACTCTGTGGACCGCTATCGACCTCCGGTTGCGTCCTCCCCATCCCGGGGAGGTCCGGCCCGGCTATGGCGACTGGATCGGTAGCTGATAGTTCTCCTCCGCCGGCCGCCTCGTTTCATTCGCACCGCCACAACCGGGTCTCGGACTGATCCCGGGGCGCATTTCACTTCCGGGCGTCGTCCATCACCCAGGCAGAAACTCTGGAGAGCGCGGCCACGTCGTTGCGCTCGATCGCGTGTAGCCACGCCGTGTCGGCCAATTCGCCGCTGACACGCCCCGCCCAAACCTCGGCCTCATCTCCCCTATTTCGCCCGTCTCGGCATGCGCCTCATGTATGTCGAGTGGTAGGTCCTCACACACGTCCAGTGAACCGAGCGGCTCAGTCTCCGAGCGCAATCGGTTCGACTGCAATTTCCTGCAGGTCTCGGACTGCAGCGCTGAGATGTCCGAGCGCCTCGACGTATTCAGCCTTGGTCGGGCGACCCGCCATCAGGTCCATCGCCACATCCTCAGAGGCAGCTTCCAGCTGGTACAGCGCATCCCGCAGTCGTTCCCAGGTACGGCGCGATAGCAGGACTTCGTCGGGGCCGATCCCCCTTTCTCCGGCCAACCGTCTGGCCTCATAGGCGCGCTGACGATGGCTCCGGCGACAGTAGCGTTGTGGACGGCCCGGCCCGCCGCGCGGGGCGAACTCTTCCCCACACCACTCGCACCGTAACGAACGTCGCAATATTGTCACAGTGACAATATGCTACATCAACTCGCCCAGGCCAGGCGGATTTCGGCTCGCCGCCCGATTCTGAAAACCACGGGAGCCAGCACTACACAGATCCCACACGCCACGATGAGCTCCAACCAAAAGTCCCCGATCGTAAGCCCGGTGATTGCGATGTCATACACGGGTTGCAGGAAGTAGTAGGTCGGGGTCAGCTTGGGGATCCACTGCGGCAGCGTCGGCCAGATGATGAATATCACGGGTAGCGCGATGAACACACCGGCGCCCTTTATCGAGGTGTAGAGCGAGTTGGCGTCCTTGACCAGCGATCCCAGGATCAGACCCAGCTCGGCCATCATCAGCGAGCCAACGAGCAGGAACAGCATCACCTCGAACGGGCGATTCGCCAGCGCCTGGTTGAGAGCGAGACTCACGAGCCCGAGGCTGACGCCCATGATGACACCGAGTAGCCCCTTGCCGATCAGAACCTCTCCGATTCGGGTTGGGGTCACCAGGATCGCATCGAGCGTGTGTTTTTCACGTTCGTCGAGTAGCGAGGATGCGGGCAAGAACAGCGCGGCAATCACTACTGCATAGAAGATCACGATCGGCAGCAAACGATCACCGATCGGCACGAAGTCCTCATCACCGACCGGCACAACCGAGACGGTCACCGGCGGTTCCTCTCCGGCAACATCGCTGACAAGCTCGTTGGCTGCCATTGCGAGAACGATCCGATTCGAGGCGAGGCTGCTGCCCGATACATAGAACTCGAGTTCTGCCTCTCCCCCACCCTGCACCCGCTGATCGAAATCGGCCGCCAAGACCAGACCGGCGTCGAAGTCGTGAGCTGTGACCTTGTTGCGTAGATCGTCGACGTCATCGAGGACGGACACTGCAATGCCCTCGAACTCCTCGGCGGCGGCCGTCAGCGCTGAAGCTCCTTCGTCGACGATTCCCAGCCGCGGGTCGGGGTCTAGGAGTCCACCGAAGACCGCGGAAATGAGGAAGCTGAGAATCACCGGTAGGAGAATCGCATAAACGAATATCGGCGATCGGGGCCCCAGTCGAAAATCTCTGGCGGCAACCCGCCACGCCCGCTGCAGGTTCATATCGTCGCCACCCTCCGTCGCAGGACGGCGCTCCCCAACGCAAAGATGGCGAGACCCCACGCCGCCAATAGCAGCAACACCCCGCTGAGGTCGCTCCAGCTCTCGCCGCGGGTTGTCACGCCGACTATCGCCTCGACTAGGCCGTAGGTGGGCAGCGCCCGGATCCAGGTAGCTGCGGTACCCGGGAAGAGCGCGCCGAAGGCCGGAATCATCAATGGGATCATCAGTGTCATGCTCAGGAACAGGACTCCCATGAAGTCCTTCCCCGAGGCGCCGGCCAGCAGGCCGATCCCTGTGACCAACACGGAACCGAGCAACAACGCAACCAGCAGCACCGGCACATCGCCGACAAAACCGCGGATCAGCGCCAGCAATAGCAGGACCTCAGCCAAAGCCAGCAGCGTCCCTATCACACCCTTGGCGGTTATGAAGTCTCTGGCTCGAGCCGGGGTGACGAGCACCGCGGTCACGGTGCGCAACTGGACCTCCACCGAGACCAAGGAGGCCAAGGCGAAGGTTTCCATCATCAGGACGAAGAACGCAAGCAGCGGCAGCATTTGTTCCTGCATCGAAACCTGATCACCCACCCGATCGGTCCCCAAGACGACCGTCCGGGTTGTCACGTCTACAGGCGGTGTCGTGCCGCTGACGAAGTACCCGACCTGGGCGGCAAGACCGTTCATGAGCTCGGCATACTCGGGTGGCAATCCCGCAGGCACCAGGAGGTCAACCGTGGCTGTGCCGCTCCCGGCTTGCGCCACGAAGTCGTCGGGAAACACCATTCCTGCAACGATGCCTGCCTCACCTTCTCCGACAGCTACCGCCAAGGCGTCCGGCGAGTCGTAGCGCTCAATGGCAAGTGCGTCGGTCTCGATAGCCGTCAACGGACCGAGAGCCGTGTCCAGATCCGAGTGATAGACACCAAGCCGCACGGTTTCGTCGACGCTGCTCGGCAGGAACCAGTACATAGCAACAAAGGCAAGCAGCCCGATGATGGTGATGAACAGATAGAACTGATCTCGGGTCAACGCGACGAGATCCTTACGGACAATCGCGCGGATGACACCGAGGTTCATGCGTCCAGACCCCGTCCGGCGTAGGCAACGAACACATCCTCTAGCGTCGCTTCCTCGGTATGGATCGTAACCAGGTCGAGTTCTGCCATTGCTCGTTGCACCTTTGCGGCGGCGTCCACGCCGTCGAGAGGTATCGCCAGCTCTTCAACCTGCCCGTCGGCACGGCGTGCCTTGATCCGCACCGATCGTTGCCCATGCTGCAGCTTGAGCGACTCCGGCGCATCCATAGCCAGGATCTGACCCTGGTTGATGAAGGCAACCCGATCAGCAAGCGTGTCGGCCTCGTACATGTCATGCGTTGTCAGCAGTACCGCGGTACCTCCCGCGGCCTCCTCGCGAATGATCCCTTGAATGGTCCGCGCTGAGACCGGATCGAGACCGTCGGTCGGTTCGTCGAGAAACAGCACATCAGGCTGGTTGACCAAGGCGCGAGCCATCATGAGTCGTTGCCGCATGCCTTTTGAGTAGTCGGAGACCTTGTCCCCTCCCCGTGCGGCCAGATCCACCCTCTCGAGAAGCGGCATGGGATCGAGCGGCTTGATGCCGAACAGGCTGGCGAAGAATTTGAGGTTCTCAACACCGGTCATCGCCGAGTACAGGTTCTTCTCCTCGAAACAGACCCCGATCCTGGCTTGGATCTCGGTGTTCTCGACGCTGCTGTCCATGCCCAGGATATGGATCGAACCCTGGGAGGGACGCAGCTGACCTGTGAGCATCTTGACCGTTGTCGACTTCCCGGCGCCGTTCGGTCCCAGCAGGCCGAAGATCTCGCCCGCAGCGACCTCGAAGGAGACCGAATCTACGGCCAGCGTGTCACCGTAGCTGTAGGAGATGTCGGAAACATCGATCGCGGGGACAGTGGCTGCCATCGTGATACCCGATCTGTTGCGGCCCTTCCAATCTACTGGCTTCGCCGGTGGCTAGATCGGCACGCCCTATGGATAGATCGGATGGGTGGCGCACATGTCGCTCACCTCGGCACGAATCGCCGCGCTGGTGTCGGCCGCTCGTCCCGCCAGCGCCAATAGCACGTCGCCGATCATGTGACCGATTCTGGTGAAGTGATCCTCACGAAAGCCGCGGGCGGTGCCTGCGGACGAGCCAAAACGAAGGCCCGAGGTGATGGTCGGTGGTTGAGTATCCCCGGGAACTCCGTTCTTGTTGGCGGTCAGCCCGGCTGCCTCGAGCGCATCCGATGCTGCTGCCCCGGTCAACCCGAGGTCCCGCAGATCGAGCAGCACGATCGGCGTGTCAGTACCACCGGTTACGACACCCAGGCCACGCTCCAACAGAGCTGCTGCCAGCGCTCGTGCGTTCTCCAAGACCCTTCTCGCATACTCCGCAAACTCGGGGCGCAATGCCTCCTTCAAACACACCGCCTTGGCGGCAACGGCATTGAGGATGACCGAGCCCTGCACGCCGGGGAACACAGCCGTGTTGAATCGCTTACCGAAATCCGCGTCGGCGGTCAGAATGATGCCGCCGCGAGCACCCCGCAGGTTCTTGTAGGTGGTGGCGGTGACTACGTGAGCATGAGGGATCGGTGATGGGTGCACTCCGCCGGCGACCAGCCCCGCAAAATGCGCCATATCGACCAGCAGCGTCGCCTCCACTTCGTCGGCGATCGAATGAAAGAAGGCGAAGTCGATCTCACGTGGGTACGCCGACCCCCCAGCAATGATCAGCTTGGGCGTGTGCATATGCGCCAGATGTCGGACCGAATCGTGATCGATCCATCCGGTTACCGGATCGAGCCCGTAGCCGACAGTGTTCATCCACTTCCCGGAGATGTTTACCGGAGAGCCGTGGCTGAGATGACCGCCGGAGGCGAGATCCATGCTCAGCACTGTGTCCCCCGGCTCGAGGACGGCAAGGTAGACGGCGAGGTTGGCCTGGCTACCTGAATGAGGCTGAACGTTGGCGTAGCCGCAGTGGAATAGCTCCTTGGCCCGATCGATCGCCAGCCGCTCGATGGCGTCGGCATGTTCCGCTCCGCCGTAGTAGCGACGTCCCGGATAGCCCTCAACGGTTTTGTTGGTCATGACCGAGCCGAGCGCCTCCAGGGTGGCGGCGCTCACCAGGTTCTCCGATGCGATCAACTCGATCTGGTCTTGTTGGCGGCGCTTCTCGCCGGCCAAGGCAGCGTAGATTTCCGGGTCCACTGCTGCGAGGCCTGAATCGAAATACCCCGGGGGCGGCACTGTGTTGTCGGCCATCCGACAACGATACAGGCCCGCCGTCAATTCACGTTGAGGACTATCGGCCGGGCAGGTCCACGATCGCTGCGCAGCCGATCTCAGCCGACAGCTCCCTATGGTCCCGAAGGTGATGCGGTGCACTTCGCAGCCGGCATCGGCCGGCGTGGCCTCGAACTCGATCGACATCTCCAACGCGATCACACCATCGCCGGTGCCGCGGATCAGGCGAACCGATACCCGTCCACCTCGCTCAGGTACGTACCCCGAAGATCGCCGCAGTCACTCAGCGGACTCGACCAGTTCCGTCCCCGGCCGGTATGTGGCCCATGCGAACCAGAACGTGTCCAGGTGGTTGATCTGCTCGAGCCGTGTACCCGCCAACGGCCCGTCGGTGGCTTCTCCGGTCACGTTCCAGGTCGAACCGGTCTCCTCATCGACGAACTGGTCACCTTCCACAGCAAACGTCAGCTTGTCCCCGTCGACGACCGGAATGAACACTGCCGTTGAGCCGACGTCGCGACCTCCCTCGATTCGATCCGACTCCAGTGCAGTCGCTTGTCCCGCCTTCCACAGTATGACGATCTCGGTGTCGCCAACCGAGGTGTTGGTCGCTTTGGCTTCGCCCCCGGATACCAGATCCAGCGAGAAGGCTGTTGCCGCGCCATCCCTTGCAACCCCGACGACTCGCAGCTTCGACGTCGCCCGCGGGTCGGTGATCCCGGTGAACAGGAACGGCTCGGTGCCCTCGTTGTCATATCCGACGTACGGATTGCGGCCATACTGCCGATTGAAACCGGTCTCGTCGGGGTTCAGAACCTGCCCGGTCGGGTACGCCGCTGCGAAGTCGCCCCAGGCCATGAGCGGTGAGGGGATAGACTCCAGCTGCTCACCCGCAAGCAGACCAACAACCGCTTTTCCGTCGAAGTGGGTCCAGAGCGATTCCGTCGCTCTGTCATACATCACCAGCGCCGACGCGAAGAGCCGACCCGAGGTGCCGAAGGTGGTCTCGACCCCGCGAACCTCACGCTTGTAGGTCACCGCGGAGTTGCACAGCGGGCAGTAGGTCACCGCTACCGGCACACCGCCCACTGTGTCGTTGACGATCTCGTGCCAGATCATCACTTGCACGGGATACGCTCTAGCGTCGCCGTCAACTTCCAGAGCTACAACCGCCTCAGCCGGATCGAGCCTCTCGAGCGCATCAACTACGGGCAGAAACACCGGCTCTTCGATCGGGGGAATGCCATCGGGCGGAGGGCCTCCCGACATGACTTCCTGAGGATTCACCAACGGTGGGGGGAACTCGGGAGCTGATGACGTCTCCAGGGCGGACGGCCCCTCCGGAAGGACGCCGACAGCCGGTGTAGCAGCCGGGTCGGACTGCGATGCAGCTGTGGTTTCTGGAGCAGCCGCCGTAGTCGCTGCTTCCCGCTCCTCGGCTGCAGTACCAGCGTCGCCGCAGGCAGCCGCAAGCAACGCAATAGTGACGCCGATCAAGCTGAGTTTCGCCTTCATCTTCCTACCTCGGTGGGGTGTCGCATTCAACGAACGTTGTGCAACACACGTTTCTCAACTGTCATATGTCAGACACTCTGCGAACGGAGTCGGCCGCGGGCGCCTTCTCAGGTGACATGACTGCAAGAAATCGCATCAACCAAGTGCCTGCAGCGCTCGGCATTGCCGCCGGTTTGGCTGCGATCTGGACCATCGCAGCGATCGCCCGACCAGGTGCAACATTCCACCTCGCGCCCATCCTCATCGCGTTGGCGCCTCTGCTGGCGACTGCCAGGGAGAGCGGTTCGAGCTCCGTGGTCGCGGGAGCCGCTGCCCTCATCGCTCTCGGAACATCGATGGCGTTGGCGATGGCAGATCTCATGCGCGGTCCCGGCCTCCTGCCGTTTGGCGGTGCCCCGACAGAAGCTGTTGTCTTCGCAGCTGCGGCAGGCATGGCAGCGATCGGACTTGCGCGGCTCAGTCCTCGCCGTAGTGCGTAGTCAGTCCACGCGCCCGGCAACGTTGGCAAGCCGCTCCCTGTCGAGGACTCTGATCATCCGGTAGCCGGTCTCGATTGTCTCAACTTCTCGCATACCGGCGAGGGCTTCATTCACTGATTGCCGGCTCGCACCCAATAGATCGGCCAAGCTCCCCTGGCTGAGATGTATCTCGCCGTAGTCATCCGCCTCGTCGAGGAGGACCTCGGCAACCTGTTCTCGAACCGTGCGGTGCATCAGGCGGATGACGCGTTGCTGGGTGGCCTCGAGCTGGCTGAGTCCGGCAACCAGCCAGCGCATGGCGATGACCGGGTGCTCTATGAGAACGGGTATCAGCCGACGTCGCTCGAGCCGGAAAGCGCGAACCGGGCCAACGGCCTTGGCCGACGATATGTACGGACGGCCCTGGAACATGGCGATATCACCGATCACGGCGCCGGGCCTGACCCGACCGACGACACGCTTGCCTGCGGCCCGGGTTCGATAGAGCTCGACCTCGCCTCGCTGAACGACGAACGCTGCATCTGCGTCCTGGCCCTCTCTGAACAGGTGTGTACCGGGGTATTTGTCGACATATGAACCGGCCTCAGCAAGCGCCTCCAAATCTGTCGGCGTCAGCGGCAAATAGTCTGTGCGACCAAACGACCGCGCCAGCCAGGCAAAGTGTTGGTACTCGGCCGTGTCCATTCTTTGCTCCCACTCCTGCTGCTCCTTGCAACACGCTCACCGCAAGCCCTCTTCCCGGTAAATGTCGCTGCCGGGACAAAGTCCACCGGAAGCCGCTAGCCGATACCGCCGGCGAGCTGCACGGCATGGCTTGATCTGTTGAGCCGGATCATTGCGGCCACACCCAGCGCCGGTCCCAGGGCGAGGATCGGAAATGCCCACCGCCAGCCCCAGGTGTCGGCAAGCAAGGGAACACCGCGGATGGTGACCAACGTCAGCAGGAAGCCCACGGCTGTCTGCAGGGTCAATGCGGTTCCTCTGTAGGCGCCCTCTGCCGTCTCAGTGACCATCGCTGAGAACTGAGCCGAATCGGCGACAACCGTAGTCCCCCAGACCAGAAAGACCGGCACTACGAGCCATGGACTCAGTCCAAACACCAGAGGGCTGACCAGCGCGCATGTGCCCGAAATAGCCATGGACCCGCCCGCGACCAGCGTGCGACCCCGCCGGTCGGCAATGGCGCCGGCAGCCCAAGCACCGAGCCCGCCGATGGCGATGACGGTGAAGGTTGCAGTGGCGACCCAACCATCCCCTTCCCCGCGAGCTGCTGCGGACGCCGCCAAGAACGCCGCGGTCCAAGTCCACATCGCATATAGCTCCCACATGTGACCTAGGTACCCGTAAGTCGAAAGCCGCACACCTTGGTTGCGGACCACCCGGCCGACCTGGCTCCAGGAGAAGCGAGAGGGTTCCGTCTCGAACGGACCGTCGGAAACGAACAACCCGAGTAGCACCACTCCGAGGATGGCCAGACCGGACGCTCCGGCAATCACCCCGCGCCAATCGAACCCGAGTCCTCTGATCAAGTGTGGACCGGCGCTTCCCACAGTCAAAGCACCTACCAGCACGCCCAGAGCCATACCGCGTCCCCGCTCGAACCATCCGGCCATCACCTTGAGCCCACTTGGATACACGCCCGCCAGCGCGACACCAGTGGCGAAACGCAGCCCTAGGGCGACTAGGACACCATCGGCATCGAGCCCGATCAGGCCTAGATTCGCCCCGGCCCCGGCCAAACCGGCGACGACGAAGAGCCGTCGCGCCGGCACCACGTCTGCAACGCTGAGCAGCGAAGATGCGAGTGCCCCCGCTACAAAGCCAATCTGCACGGCCAATGTCAGGCCCGCCGCCTCGCCGTTGGTGAGCGCCCATTCGTCCTCCAGCCGAGGCGCAACCGCAGAGGCCGAGAACCAGAGCGTCAGGACCAACAGTTGGCTGGCTGCTACGGCAAGCAGCGCCCGGCGTTGTCCGGAAGGACGTTCGATGTCGACGGCCGGGCTCGTCACGGTGCTACATCGACTCTCTCGTGAGGAGCCCGGGTGTCATCTACCGGATCTCCATGTCTTCGGCTCACGGCGACAGTAGCGACTGCACCCATCACGAGGAGACTCAATACCACCGCGACTGCCCCGGTTTGGTCATCGACGAAGTTGATTGCCGCTTGCGACAGATTCTCAACGAAGCGGAACGCCCCGTTGTCGAGCGCCGTTGCACCAGCGGCGAGTGTGGTCCCCCAGAACCACACGATGTAGACCCCCGCCACGATCAGGATTGCGCCGGAAATCGCGTTGACGCGTTTCAGCAGGCTGCGGAATCGACCCACGATCGAGGACTTGCCGAGTGCCAAGGCGACTGTGAGGGCTACCAGGACAAGTGCCATCCCCAGCCCGTAAACCAGGAAGGTGATCAAACCCGACACGAGATTGGTCTGCGTGACCTGGCCGGCGACGACGGTGAGGAACACGGGCAGGGTGCAGGAAAGCGAAGCCACGGCGTACGACACGCCAAAGGCGAATACCGATCGTACGTCCTTGCCTTGCCGACCGCGTTTCGCTTTCGGCAAGCTGACGTTCAGATCGGCCCCACGCAGCAGCGCTATCCCGAGTCCGATCACTCCCACACCGATCACCAGCGCCAGCCACGGAATCCAGTCGATGATCGAACGGAATCCGACAGTGATCGAGATCCCCGTTATGCCGAAGACAACCAGAAACCCGAGAGATACAACGCTGCCTACCGTCAATGCCGAACGAACCGCGGAGACCCGGGATCGATCGCCGTCGTCGTCGAGGCCCATGAAGTAGGACAGATACGCCGGCAGCATCGCAAAACCGCATGGATTGACGGTGGCCACCATCCCCGCGGCGAAAGCAAGAGCGATCGGTGCCTGGATCATGACAGCAGCACCTTGTTGACCTTGTCGACGAGCTGACCCTCGGTGAGAGGTCCGTTGTGCACGTCGAGCACCCGGCCGTCAGCCGATACGAAAGCGGTGAACGGCATCCCGAGGCCCCCGAGCGCCGTGTAGAGGCCGCCTTCTGGATCTTCCGCCAGATCGAACAGGACACCGGTCTCCCGGACCAGTTCGAGAGCCTTGGATCGCTCATCAGCGATGTTCATGCCGAGGAAAGCGACCTGTTCCCCAAGCTGCTGCTGCGCTGGGAGAAACGCGGCAGACATCTCCGCGACACATGACGGGCACCACGACGCCCAGAAGTTGACCACCAGGGGGCGGCCTGCATAGTCCGCCAGGCTTGCCGTCTCACCCGCAAACGTCTCGAACGTAGCTGTAGGGATCGGATCCGCCTGCGCTATTGACGTTGACGCGGTTTCGTCGCCTCCACTGGACTCCAAAGAGTCACCTCCTCCGGAGCAGGCTGCGGCGACCAGAGCCAGTGCCCCGGTGAGGATCGTCATACGAGCCTTCATGCTGTGTTTCATCGAGAACCTTTTCTAGCTGTTCTCGCGTCAACGCAGCTCGGTTGCCGGCTCCGACCCAGATTGTCGCTTATCTGTCAGTCATCGGACGCCGCAGCTATGTGTCAAGCGTGAAGCGAAAACGCCGGAAGCCGCGACCCTTGGATTTGACCGTTGCCAGGCTGATGGTGCCGACTTCGCCGGTGGAGTCGACATGGGTGCCACCGTCCGCCTGACGATCAAGTCCCACGATGTCGATCACCCGCACCTCGGTCAGCCCGGATGGGAGCAGATTGATCTTGGTACGGATCAGGCCGGGATCCTTGTCGGCTTCCTCCCGCGGTAGAAACGAAACCTCGACGGGCAAACGCGCTTGCAGTTGTGCGTTCAGCTCTGCTTCGACAATCGGTTTGTCTTCCGAGTCCCACTGCGGTAGCTCGAAGTCGAGGCGGCCCTCTCCCGCATCCATATTGCCGCCGGTCACCGGCACCTGGTAGCGACGCCAGACGACGCCACACATGGCGTGCATCGCAGTGTGGGTGCGCATGATTCGGTAGCGCCGATCCCAATCGAGCTCACCGCGAACACGCGTACCCACTGACGGCAGCGATCCTCTCACCCAGTGCCAGACTCCTTCGCGGTCGGCGGTTACTCGATGCACTGCGAGACGGTCGTCTCCGACCCAGAGCTCGCCGATATCGTGTGGTTGGCCTCCGCCCCCGGGATAGAAGACGGTCCGATCCAACAGGACTCGGCCATCGTCCACGTCGGTGCCGACGACGGTGGCATCCATTGTCTGCGCATAGGCTGCGGTCGAGTAGATCTTGTCCGTCATCTACGCTCCTTGCATCGACCGCCAGCATAGAACCGGAGATTGGAAGAATCAGATGAAGCAACCAGAGCAGCTGTATCTCACCAACGAGCCTGAAGCGAACGCGTTCATCGCAGCAGACCAGCTTGGATTGCTCATCGGGCTCGTTTTGCATCAGCAAATACCAACCGAGAAGGCCTTTTCCAGCCCGCTGGTACTTCGTGATCGACTCGGTAGGGACTTAGACGCAGCCGACATAGCAGCCATGGAATCGGAGGCCTTGGAGGCCGTCTTCAAGGAAAAGCCGGCCCTTCATCGGTTCCCGGGATCCATGGCCAAGCGAGTGCAAGCGGTATGCGAGCACATCGCCGAGGAGTACGACGGTTCGGTCGGAAAAGTCTGGGCGGGGACAATCAGCGCCGACGCAATGATGGAGCGGCTCCTCGCTATTCCCGGGTTTGGCGAGTACAAGGCCAGGATCTATCTCGGGCTGCTGGCGCGTCGGTTCAGTGTACGGCCGGCCGGCTGGGAGGAGTATCTGCCCACCTGGCCCTCGATCGTCGATATCGAATCCGCCGATGACCTTGCCCAGCTAAAAGTGAGAAAGAAGGCCTGGAAGGAATCGCAGGGTTAAGCGGTCGAATCCGTGCCCCTGATTGCGGTGCGCCGCAGCAAAACCGGATAACCGACCAGCGTCACCGCAGCGAACAGGAACCACTGGACCGCATAGCCGCGGTGAGAACCTTCCGATGGCTCTGGCAGCGGTACCAATCTCGGAAGGTCCCCGCTCTGGGCCGGGTCCTGCTTCAGCAGTTGGACATAGACCGGAGCAAGGTCGCCGGCAATCTGATCGTCCAGTCGCTCCAGATCCACCCGAGCCACTTGGGTGACGGCACCTTCCGCCGGAATGGACGGGCCGAAAGATCCGCGCACCTCCGTCTTTCGCAAGACTCCGACCACGGTGACCGGCCCCTGCGGTGGCACGAAAACCTCCAGGCCCGGCTCATCGAGATCGATCGGAACCCACCCCCTGTCGACCATGATCGCCCGATCTCCCTCTAGGTAAAGCGGTGTCACAACATGATGCCCGGAAACACCGCTGTACGAACGCGCAAGGAGGATCACCTCCTCCTGCGGAGCGTATGTGCCGGTGGCCGTTACCACTCGAAGCTCCAAGGAATCTTGCGAGGGGCCGTAGCGCGTCAGCGCCTCGGCTAGGGGGATCTCCGCTTCGGCTGTGCGGCTTGATAGCAGGCTGTTGAAATCGCGACGCTCCTCGAGCCGTCGCAGCTGCCACATACCCAGGTTGACGAACACCACCACAGCCAACAACGCGATGATGTGGCCCGCGATCCACTTCGGACGCCTCGTGAAGCTGTAATCGCGATCCGGGCTCATGGCTGACCGGTTCCCGACCGGAACAGCGTGTACATCCACTCGTCGATCAGTTCACCGTCCTTGAAGATTGCCTTCCTCCTGGTTCCCTCCAGCGCAAAACCATTCTTCTCGAGTACCCGTGCGCTGGCCGGATTCCAGGAGAACACTTCGGCCTGGAGACGCTCCACATCGAATGTCTCCCAGATGTATTCGAGGAAGCACCCGAGCACTTCCGTTGCGACACCCTGGTTCCAATGCCGTCTCCCGAGCCAATACCCGACTGAGGCGGTGTACCGACCAACACCCTTGCCGAGATCAATCCCGCATACACCGGCAAGTCGCCCTCCGACATCGATCACCAGATCCTGAGGTGGCTGCTGCTCGCGGCAACGGGCGATCCACTCTTCGGCATGCTCCTCCGTATAGGGATGAGGGAAGAGCGCCAAGTTCCGCCAGACGGCTCGATCATCTGCTTCTAGCACCAGCACTTTCTTGTCGGCGAACTCCCATTCCCGCAGAACGGCAACACCGCATTCGAGGGGCAACATCACGGCCTCTCGGCGTTGGTGAGATACCTGCCTCCGCTTCGCCAGTACACACCCTCGGCGCGCGTCAGCAAGCCCTCATCGACCATGTAGCGGCGCAGAGCCGCATAGTCGGCGTGGAAGAGCTGCAGTGTGAAGTTCACATCACGCTCCTGATATCGGTAGCCGGGCTCGAACTCCTGGGCGAGACGCTCCAGGACTATCCGCCTCTTGCGTCGACTCGACGGGATCTCTTTGAGGCGAGTTCCCGAGAAGAACCGGCTCAGTACATGGCGTTCTTCATCGGACCACGGGCCCGCCGTGATGCTTGCGGCGACACCTTCTGCCGTTGGCAAACTCGCAGCGATGCTCTGCAGGCGATCAATCTCCAATCGCATCTCCCGATCGATGAGGCCGGCGGCCCGCAGCTTGCCGACCGCCTCCGCTACCTTTCGTTTTGGGACACCCAGGGACCTGGCGACTTCATCCAGTTCTACCCTGCCCTCGGCGGCCCGTCCCAGCAGGCTGAGGCGCAGCGGGTCGGCGACTACGCGGATGATATCGGCAGGGTCTTCGATCATCCCGAGGACCTAGCCGCCGTGGGCGACGCCGCCGGAGCGCCGCGAGTCGGCATACTCGAAGAAGCCTGCGAGTGGATCCCAGAGCGATGCCTGGACGCCACCGAAGTACATCGAGAGATCCGGAAAACGGCGCAGGTCGAAACCGGAAACCCCTGAAACATCGATCCCCGGCTCGTAGGAGACTGTGGGCGTCCCATCAAAAATCTCCGTGTGCAACCGGGCGTGGTCGATCGAGTCACTCAACGACATGCCGAGGTGGATGAAGTTCACCAACACGCTGCTCATCGCCGTCGTTATGCGGTCGGCGCCGGGAGAGCCGACCGCGAGGACGGCGCCATGGCGGGAGCGGGCGACCGTCGGCGCCATATTCGAAACCAGCCGAGAACCCGGAGTCACGCCGTGGAATCCACCTGGATGCAGCTCCATCTCTCCCAGGGAGTTGTTGAGCCACATGCCGGTGCCCTCGACCATCGCACCCGACCCGTAGCCGGCGGAGACCGTTACCGAACAGCCGAGTCCGTCAGAATCCACGGTCGACGTGTGGGCGGTTGACGGAGCGGACAGCAATGCACTGAGATCGCCGACACTGGCAAGTTCGAGTAAGCGCACCGCCTCGGAAGAACGGTCGTGCAGCTCGTCTAGGTGGCTTCTCCGGTACGTGAGGACGGCGCTCTGGACCTCCACCAGCCGAGCGACGTCTGGCGCCTCCCACTTGTCGAAGCCCTTGATTCCCATCAGCAGCAGCATCGCAGCCATCGTGGCTCCCCCGACCGCCGGCGCCGGATTGGTCGCAATCGACCAGTCGTCGACGTCGACTGTGATTGGCGTGCGGACGATCGCTTCGTACTCGACAAGGTCCCGCAGCGTGAGTACGCCGTCATGTCCCTCGACACCGGCTGCGATACGGGCCCCCAGGTCACCTCCGTACAAGGCGCCAACACCTTCTTCGGCGAGTTGGCGAAGTGAATCCGCAAGATGCGGGATGAGTACCGGGTCGCCCGCCGAGAGATGTCGACCGTTGGCGTGGTGAATCACGTCGTAGCTCGGCGGATCCCAGCCGAATACCAGGTCGTGTGAGTGCCCGAGGTACTCGGCTGCGGCGCTCGATAGGGGGAATCCGTTCTCAACAGCGCTAATGGCAGGTCCGAATAGTTCCGCCCACGGCATGGCGCCGTAGCGCTCCCACGCCAGAGAAAGACCGGCGAATGCCCCGGGAGTAGCGACTGAACCGTAGCCGACGATGGTGCGCGTTGCCCCGCCGTAGGTCATGATGATGTCTCGCCCGCCCTTGCCAAACCTCTCGGAAGGCAGCCCACGGCCGGGCATTTCAGCATAAGCGTCGATAACTACCGGGTCTCCGGCCGACGGCCACACGGTAACGAAGCCGCCGGCGCCCGGCGCGATGATGCCCGGATCCGTGACCATGGAGCATATGGCCGCCCCAATCGCGGCATCCACGGCGTTACCGCCGGCGTCGGCAACGAAGCCGCCGGCATCGGCCGCCAATTGGGAGGCTGAGGCTATTGACACTCTCCGCATCGGGCGCACCCTACTCGACGTTGCGCTACGTCGATTCTGCCGTCACACGTGCCGGTACACCCGCGACGTCTTCCGCAGCGTCTTCGAGCTCGATGTGTCGTGCCACCAGCTCGATACGGCTTTGCCTCTCCTCGCCGACTGTCCAGAAGCGGCGTTGCACCGAACAGACCGCAAAGACCTTTGTCCCGGCGGGTGCGACGAGCAGCGGATGTGCGGGGTCGGGTTCCCACAGGACCACGGGTACGACATCGACGCGCCGGCGCGGAGTTGCGGTGCGCACCGTTACCAACGATCTGACGAGGCTCGAGCCTGATTCGAAAGTGCGCAGTTCGGGCGGAGCAGCCAGTTTGCCGAACAACACAAGTACGTTCATGTCCATTCGCATCTCCCATTCCAGGGAAGTGCGGGTAGCTCTCAACGTATCCGGCGGGTCTGACAGGTTTCAGCCGGCCTCGATGAGCCTATCTAGCTCGTCGAGGCCCGGGAACGACGGATCGACGAGCACGATGTCGTCAGCTATCGATCTGGCTCTCGATTTGTCACCGCGAAGGGCAGCAAGGCGCGCCGCGACGTACCAGAGACGGAGGTCTTCCGGCCACGGATCTGCAACCTTCTTCGGAGAGCCCGCCACGTTGGCGGCCTGGTCCAAATCCCCTTGGTCGATCAGATGCGAGGCATAAACGACGCGCGCCTCCTTCTTGACGGCCGGACCGCCACCAAGGTTGCGAAACTCGTGCCATGCTGCATCGACATCCTGCGGCCGCTCGAGCGCACGGAGGATATCCATCTCAACGGGCATGTGCGTTGTCTCGCCGCTGAGACGACGGTACGTCCGCAGTTCGCGGAGAGCCTTTTGCCAGTCCCCGATCCGGTACGCCGAAAGGCCGAGAATCTCGCGGATGGTGGCATCACGCGAGGCGAGATCCTTGGCGTGCTCTGCCTTGCGGACTGCTGTGTGGTACTGGCCTTCAGTGAACGCTTCTGCGGCGGCACTGAGCGCCGCCAGCGCCGCATTCTGGCGACTTGCCGGGGTGACTCGCATCAGCGCCTCCACAACGTGACGGGGCAGGCCGGCGGCAGCCGCAGGCAGCTTCTTCGGTTTTCCCTTCTGTTCGTCCGTGTGTGTGCGCTGGGTGGTCTCCCCCGCAGTTCTGCCTCTTTGAGAATGACTACGTTTCCCGCGTCCCGACCCACCGCTTGATGAGCCCGATTGCTGCGCCCTACCACGGCCGACGCCGGATGACTTGCCGCGCTGCGGCTTCTTCTTGTGATCTCTTGGCTCGCTCACACAATCACTTCCCGGCCGTAATATCAATACCCCGATCGGGGAGGCCTACTCTACGCCGACGACGCACTGTCGGAAATCCCAATGCGCGGACGAGCAAGATCGATGGCAGGAGCGGCAAGCCGAGGTGATCGAACCGGCCAGAGTGCGGTACACCCCGGCTCGAGCGCATGAAGACCACCAGAGCGTGGAGCTGCCCGCCCGTCACGCTCCGGATACACTGTTGGAACGTTCCAACAGGCGACGCTAGTATCGGATCCGGCATCCGTTGCAGGGTCTTGGTTCTGCAGGGTCTTGTTCGTTTTGTAGCTGCTGGTACCACATACCGGCTCTATGTGAGGAACCCCGATGCCGGTATTGAGGCGATGGACACCGATTGAACCTCGGAGGGAGCTTGTGAGCCAGAACGATGTGGATACGGCGGCCTACATTTCCGAACTGATGGGCCGAGCCCGGAAGGCGCAGAAGGTGGCGGAAGGGTTCTCACAGGAGAAGGTGGATGAGCTCGCCCATGCAATCGCCTGGGAAATCGCGGCAAATGATGAGCTTCTTCAGGAGATTGCCGAGTTCTCATTCGACGAATGCCGGTTGGGTGATGTCCCCTCGAAGGTCGCCAAAGTTGCCGGCAAGTGCCGGGGAATCCTCTACGACGTCAAGAACGCCAAGAGTGTCGGGGTCGTCGAGGAGATCCCCGAGAAGGGGCTGGTTCGTATTGCCAAGCCGGTTGGTGTCATCGGCTCGCTGGTGCCCAGCACACAGGGAGAATTCCATCCGTTGACTCAGGCCATCTTCGTGGTCAAAGCCCGGGACGCGGTCATCTTCTCACCCCATCCGAGGAGCAAGCTCACAACACTGAAGGTGACGAACCTACTTCGGGCCGTTATGAAGAAGTATGACGCGCCGGAGGATCTGTTCATCACAATCGAAGATCCCTCGATTCCGAAGACCAACGAGCTCATGAGGCAATGTGATCTGGTCATTGCCACCGGTGGACAGCCTATGGTTCGTGCGGCCCACAGTTCTGGAACACCGGCTTTCGGTGTGGGAGCGGGAAACGCAATCATCATCATCGACAAGACCGCTGATCTTGCTGATGCAGCAAGCAAGATCAAGGCCAGCAAGACGTTCGATCTGGCCGCAGGGTGTTCCTGTGACAACGCCGTTGTGATCGACGAGTCGGTATATGCCGACATGCTGGCCGAATTCCAGAAGGTCGGTGCTCATCTGCTCGATACAGAGGAGAAAGCGAAGCTGCAGAAGACAATCTGGCCCGAATGGCCCGCCAACCACATCATCAATAGGCATATCGTGGCATCGCCTGTCAGCAACATCGCCGAGTTGGCCGGCCTCGACGTTCCCGAAGGAACCAGCTTCCTGCTCGTGGAAGAGGACAAGACCGGCGAAGCATCGCCTTTCGCCGGCGAAAAGATGAGTCTTGTCACAACTGTCTACAAGAGCAGCAGCATCGACGAGGCCATCCGCATCACCAACGAGAACCATGCGTACTCAGGCCACGGACACTCATGCGGTATCTTCTCTGCAACGCCCGAGAACGTCGAGAAACTGGCGTTGGGAACCTATACGACTCGTGTAGTCGTCAACCAGCCGCAGGCTGCAACCAATGGCGGCAGCTGGGTCAGCGGAATGCCGTTCACCCACTCCCTGGGTTGCGGAACCTGGGGCGGCAACGGCATATCAGAGAACGTTGCGCTCAAGCACTACCTCAACAACACCTGGGTCATCCGCGAGATCCCCAGTTTCCAACCCACCGACGAGGAACTGTTTTCCGGCTTCACACCCCGAGGCTGATTCAGGCAAGGATCTGGAGATACCTTGAACGACGACCGTACTTCAACTGCCGAGGAGGCGGCTGCCTCCATACGCAACGGTATGACCGTTGCCATGAGCGGATACGCCATGGCGGGCTATCCCAAAGCTGTTGTCGAAGCTCTTGTGCAACGCAAACACAGCGGTGCGGACCTGACGTTCGATTTGATCACCGGCGCCAACGTGCCTTGGCTGGATGGAAAGCTCGGAGCAGAGAAACTCATAACTCGGCGAGCCCCCATGGTGGCCAGCCGCACCCTCGCTGCGCAAGCCAACGAAGGTTCTCTCCGCTACGTCGAGCAGCAGATGAGCAAGATGCCCCGACTGCTCAGAACGAACGGCTTCGGAGAGATCGATATAGCCGTGGTCGAAGCGCTGGGATTCTGCGAAAACGGGGATCTCATTCCCACCAGTTCCGTCGGCATGACCCACCACCTCATGGACGCCGCGGATCAGATCATTGTCGAGATCAATGCCGCCCAGCCGGAAGTGCTCCGGGATCTGCACGACGTTTACATCCCGGCGGCCGCTCCCGATACCCAGCCGATCCCACTGGTCTGCAGCAATCAGCGGATTGGCAAGTCGGGAATCCCGGTTGATCCGAAGAAGATCCGGTACATGGTGGAGACCGACATTCCGGAACGATTGGGACCGCAGCCGGCAGGCACCGCGGTGACAAAGAGCATCGCCGACCATCTGTTCAACTTCCTCGAGCTGGAGGTCCAGAAGACCGGACATCTTCCGCCGATCCAGACCGGATTCGGCAGCATCGCCGACTCCATCGCCGATGCCTTCCAGCACTCCAGCTTCCGCAACCTCCAATTCTTCTGCGGAGGGATTACCGAGCCGGTGATGGAACTCCTCGCTTCCGGCAAAGCGACCGCCCTATCGACCGGTGGGTTGGGTATGAGCGAGAGGGTGGAGCAGATACTCAACGACACTCCGGATCTGCGCGACTACCTGGTGATTCGCAACGGGGACATAACCAACAATCCCGAGGTGATCGGCCGCTTGGGGTTGATTGCACTGAATTCCGGCATCGAGATCGATGTCTACGGCAACGTGAACTCCAGCCACATCGCAGGGAGCCGCGTCGTGAACGGTATTGGAGGCGGAGCGACTTTCGCCCAAAACGCCGGCCTATCGGTGATTCTCATCCCCGCCACAGCCAAGGACGGTGCCATCTCGAACATTGTTCCGATGGTGTCCCACCAGGACATATCCGAACACGATGTCGATGTCGTCGTAACCGAGTACGGCGTTGCCGACCTGCGCGGGCTTGATGACGGAGAACGAGCGGACGCCATAGTCACGCATTGCGCATCCGAAGCGTATCGAGGACAGTTGGCGACCTACCTGCGGACTGCGCGGGAGCAATGCGGCGGACACCATCCCCAGTTGCCTGAGAAGGCTTTTGGCTGGTACCGGCGGCTGAAAGAGGAAGGGACCATGCTGGACAAGGGATCATGAAGAAGATCGAACTATATGAAGTCGGGCCGCGCGACGGCTTTCAGATGGTGGATGACTACATCCCGCTGGAAACGAAGGTTCGCATCGTCGAAGGGCTGCTGGATGCCGGTTTGAGGCATCTGCAGATAACGTCATTCGTCAGCCCGAAGGCAATTCCACAAATGAAAGACGCCGGAGAATTGGCTTCGAGGGTCGTCGGCAAATACCCGGATGCGGATCTCTTTGCCCTGGTTCCGAATCTTCGTGGTGCCGAAGCGGCGTGGGAATCCGGTTTGAGATCGGTGTCCTATGTTGTCTCGCTCAGCGAGAGCCACAACCGGGCCAACATCAGAAGGACGCATGAAGATTCCTTTGCCGGGCTGCAGGCGATTCTGGAGGCTTATCCGGACATGGATGTCTGTCTGGATCTGTCTACGACCTTCGGTTGCCCATTTGAGGGCATGAAGACCGAGGACGACGTTGTGCCGTTCCTGAAGCCCTATGTCGACAGCGGAATTGGGACCGTCAATCTCTGCGACACGATCGGGATCGCCAACCCCGCCCAGGTTCGCTGCATCATCGACGCCGTCTGGGCCGAATACCCGTCACTGGATCTCCAGGTTCACATCCACGACACCCGCAACATGGGGATGGTCAACACGCTGGCCGCCATCGAGCTCGGCGTTGACAAAGTGCAGTCGACCCTCGGCGGCCTCGGTGGCTGTCCCTTCGCACCCGGGGCATCTGGCAACCTGGCAACCGAGGATCTGGCGTTCATGCTGTCCGAAATGGGATACGAGCTCGGTGTCGATATCCCGAAGATGGTCGAACTCGCCAAGTGGCAAGCAACAGCAATACCGACCGGACAGTTCAGCGGGCATCAGTTCAGAATCCCCGACACCAACTAGTACCACACAATCAGTCGCGCACGGAGAGACGCATATGGCAAACACAGAAACGATTGATCTCATCAACGACAAATCCGCTCTGATGCGGCGCCATGTCATCGAGATGGGATACAGAGCGGGGGGCCGCGGCGCCCACTTCGGGCCGGCCCTCTCCAGCATCGAAATCGTGGCCAGCCTGTTCTTCGGGGTGATGAGTCATGATCCGAAGAATCCCACGATGGCCACCAGAGACCGATTCGTTCAGAGCAAGGGACATGCCTGCCTTGCTCTGTACTCCGCCCTGGGGGAAGCCGGCTACATCACACAAGAGCAGATGGCCACCTTCAAAGCGGATGGAAGCTTCCTCGCCGGGCATCCCACCCGAAACCCGCAATACGGCATCGAGGTGTCGTCGGGAACCCTCGGTAACGGCTTCGCTGTTGCCTGCGGGATGGCCAAGGCAGCGAAAATCAAGGGTGAGGATCACAAGGTGTTCTGCCTCGTTGGTGACGGAGAGTGCAACGAGGGGATCATCTGGGAAGCGGCCATGAATGCCGTCAAGTACGAGCTGGACAACCTCATTGCCATCATCGATCGCAACTTCGTCCAGCTGGCCGGCACCACCAAGGACATCATGGATGTTGATGTCGAGGCGCTGTGGAGGGCAGCGGGATGGGACGTCCTGGTCCTCGAAGATGGTAACGACGCGGCCGGCTTGCTAAATGCCCTGGGGCAAATGAAGGAGTCCGGCAACGGGAAACCTCACGTGATCATCGCCAACACCACGAAGGGCAAGGGCATCTCGTTCATGGAGGGCAGCCTCAACTGGCATGCCCGGCCGATGAACAAGGACCAATACGACCAAGCCATTGCGGAGCTAGAGAACGCGAAGACAACATGAACAAAGCAGCATTGGACAAACTGCAGGAATGGTCCGAGAAGGGCCACCGCTCGGTGCAGGCAGACACTCTGTTGATGCTGGCTGCCGAACATCCGGAGGTGGTAGCACTGAGCGCCGACCTCACCCCTACGGCCCGGCTGGTCGAATTCAAGGAAACCTATCCGGATCGGTTCTTCGACGTCGGTATCGCAGAACAGAATCTGATCGATTTCTCAGCCGGTCTTGCCCTGGAAGGCTTGCGCCCGTTCGCGGTTGGCCTGGCAGCCATGGTGCCGATGCGTCCGGCGGAACAGATGCGTGCCGCTGTGGGCTACATGAAAGCGAATGTGACGGTCATCGGCATCGAAGCCGGGGTGCGTTTTGGCCCACTGGGTAATACCCACTACGCCATGGACGACATCGCCGTAGTCCGCGCGATCCCGAACTTCACCGTCATCGCCCCTTCCGATCCGCTTTCGACTCACAAGGCGCTCTACGCCTGTATCGAGCACGAAGGGCCCGTCTACATACGCCTCACCGGCGGACCGGGGTACCCGGTGATGTACCCCGAGGATTTCGACTTCCAGATCGGCAAGGCCATCGATTATCGCCCCGGTAGCGATATCGCGTTCGTGTCAAGCGGATCTCTCCTCGCTGATGCGGTCGGCGCTGCCGACATTCTCGAGGGAAAGGGGATCTCCACCCGCGTTGTCGACATGCACACAGTGAAGCCGCTGGACACAGAGATGCTGGACAAGGTATTCGCCGAGAACCGGCTAGTCGTCACGGTCGAGGAACACAGTCCATTTGGTGGTCTGGGAGGGGCGGTTGCGGAATACAAAGCCGGTTTCGCCGATGCTCCGAAACAGATAATCGCCAGTCTTGGCGACAAGTTCCAGAAGCTCGGTGACCACAAGTTCCTGATGAAGGAAAACGGATTGACGGCCCCTGACCTGGCGGCCTTGGCGGAGACGAACCTGTAGCCAGGTTTGGGGAAGTGGCCGTCGCTCGGGGCGGCCGCTTTGCTTGATTTGACCTGCGCCCACCCCTGACTATCAGACGGCCCTCCCAGCCGGCCTGCCTGTGTTCGCTCTCGTCCCGCGCTTGTTGATCTGCGTGAGTTGAGGAGCGAGCAGCGGACCGGGTCAACCTTGGTGCTCGGCCTCGGGAGACCGAGCGAGAGACAACCGTCCATGTCCTTACAGGGGTTTTGATATTCGACACTCCGCGCCTCAGCAGCTCGGACGTAGACCGGAACCGTGAGAGACCTCGTCGAAGGCCGTCTGTATGGCGATCTACCGTATTTGCGGATCGGCCACGGTCCTCCATTGCTAATGGCGACCGGCCTTACGGCCGAGCACACCAACCCGAGCGGTTTCGAACGGCGGATGATGTATCGAATGATGTCGCCGTTCGCTGAGCACTTCACGGTGTATGGGGCGAATCGCAAGCCCGGGTTGGCGCCGGGAGTGACGATGTCCGACATCGCCGGACACAAGGCCGAGACGATCGAGCACGACATCGGTGAGCCGGTCTTTCTGCTGGGCTTGTCCACCGGCGGCTCGGTGTCGCTGCAGCTAGCGATCGACCGCCCGCACTTGGTACGCCGCCTGGTATTGCTGGTGTCGGCGTGTCGGCTCTCGCCACATGGTCGCCACATTCGGGCCGAGCTCGCACGGCTTACCAAGGAAGGCAACCACCGCCGAGCCTGGTCGCAGTTGGCGGAGGCAGCTGCGCCTCGCGCCTTTCGCTACCCGGCGCGCGCTCTCGCCTGGATCGCAGCTCCCACCATGTCGGCCCAGGATCCGTCCGATATGCTCGTCACGATCGCAGCCGAGGACCAGTTCGATGCCGACCCCGACCTCAACCGCGTATCGGCGCCCACACTGGTAGTTGGCGGAGGGGCGGACCCGTTCTACTCAACCGACCTCCTCCACCGCACCGCCGCAGCAGTTCAGGACGGACGCGCGGTGATCTTCCCAAACAAAGGGCACGGCTACGCCTCCGCCTCGAGAACCGCGGCCAACATCATCCTGGGGTTTCTGCTCGCCGGCTCCACCACCTAACCCGTAGCCGACGTTGTATCCGGGCTTGGCCGGCACCAAACGCGAGTTGCCGCTCTCGGCAGGTGCAGGTCGGTGATCGGTGTGTAGTGTTGACCGTGGCGACGCAGACGGAGATGCTGAGCGGCAAACGCAAAACAGGCGATAGGACCGTCCGCCGTGCGTAGACGTATTGTGACCATCGGCGGAGCGCTTACCGTCGGCGCAATCGGTATTGTCGCGTCCTGTCGGCGGCGCCGAGGGAAGCCTGAGGTGGTGGCGGACACCTTCCCGAACGGGACGGGCTACCTGCAGTTCGGGTCGGGAGCGAAGTCACTCCTGTGGATTCCCGACCCGAGCCACACCGATCACATCGGGCCCAGCGGAAACCGTTGTGGTGCCGCCTCGAAGAGCCCCTATCTGGCGATGATGACGCGGATGCTCCGTTCGTTCGTCGAAGCGGGGTACACCATCTTCCTGGTCGGCCATAAGCCGAACCTTCCTCACGGCTGCACCATTGCAGACATGGCTGAGGATTACGCCGGGTTGATCATCGAGGAGTTCGGCGGGAAGGTCGACCTTGTCGTCGGGGATTCCGGCGGGGGCATGATCGGCTTTTGCCTGGCCGCCCAACACCCGAGCCTCTTCGCTCACATCGCGATCCTTGTTGCCGGCTACACGCTGGACGAGGAATTCAAGGCGGCCAACCTGGAGTCGGCGCAGCTGAACAGCGCCGGACGCAGCACCGATGCGGCTGCGGTAATGGTGAGCTTCATGTTTCCCGGCCTTCGCCCAGCCTTTTTCGCCCGCCTCCTGGCATCGGTGATGGGTCGGTTGATCCTGTCGGCCGGCTCCGATGACCTCGTAGTCGGCGCCGAAGCTCTCAATGTGTTCGACGGCCGGGAGATCCTGTCGAACATCCCGGTGCCGGTGCTTCTGGTGTGCGGCGACCGTGACCGGTTCGTCTCCAAGACGGTGTACCAGCAGACGGCCGACCTCATTCCCGACTGCAAGTTGAGGCTCTACGAGGGCAAGGACCATCTCGGGGCGCTATTCGACAAGCGGACGCCCAACGAGATGCTCGAGTTCGCCCGTCGCTAGCCGCCGCCGTGCTCCTCCCCTATCGGCTTTT
>JARFRN010000191.1 GCA_029287195.1 Acidimicrobiia bacterium
CGCGCCGGCCCGTTCAGGCCGGCGCGATGATGATGCTGCCGTTGTGGCCGCCGAACCCGAAGTTGTTGCTCAGGGTCGGGCCCGGGTCCCACGGACGTGGCTCGCCGATCACGAGATCGACGTGCATGTCGTCGTCGATGACCTTGGTGTTCGCGGTCGGCGGGATCAGGCCGTGTTCGATCGACAGCAGCGCGGCGGCCGCTTCGAGGGCGCCGGCCGCGCCGAGGGCGTGGCCGGTGACACCCTTCGTCGACCCCACGGGAACCGTGTCCGGACCGAAGACCTCGGCGAACTTCAGCCCGTGGTAGCCCGGGTTGGGTTCGGTGAATGTTGGGAAGCGGCCGTTTGACCAATTGAAATTGCCGGAGTCGACGATGACACCGCCGATCGACGTGCCGTGGCCTCCGATCCATTTGGTCGCCGACTGCACGACGATGTCGGCGCCGTGCTCGATGGGACGGCATAGGTACCCGGCGGCACCGAACGTGTTGTCAACCACAAAAGGGACACCGGCGGCGTGTGCAACCTCGGCGATTGCGGGAAGGTCCGGCACATTGAATCGGGGATTGCCGATGGTTTCCACATAGACGGCCTTCGTCCTCTCGTCGATCTGACCGGCAAAGTCGGCGGGGTCGTCTCCATCGACAAATCGCACCTCGATGCCTAGTCGCTGGAAGGAGACCTTGAATTGGTTGTAGGTCCCGCCGTACAGGTAGCTCGTGGAGACGATGTTGTCCCCTGCCTCGGCCAGGGTTGTCAAGGCGAGAAACTGGGCTGCTTGCCCGCTGGCGGTAGCGAGCGCGGCAACCCCGCCTTCGAGCGCAGCGATGCGCTGTTCGAACACGTCGCTCGTTGGATTCATGATGCGGGTGTAGATGTTCCCGAATTCCTCCAGCCCGAAGAGGCGAGCGCCGTGGGCGCTGTCGTCAAAGGTGTACGACGTGGTCTGGTAGATCGGCACCGCCCGCGCGTTGGTGCCCGGGGCCGGTTGCTGGCCGGCGTGTACCTGCAAAGTCTCGTATCGGTAGGTGTTGCTCACGGTCGGCTCCTGGGTTGTCCGACCGGCTACCGGAGGTGGGTTCAAGAGACAAGAAACCCGCTCCCGGCTGAGCCGGTGCGGGTGATTGCTGCTGCTGGAGAAGTTGGTTACGCGACAGATCCGCACGGCTCATATGAGGCCATGCACATCACTCGGGTGGTCGCAACGTTTCTCATGTGGCGGCGAAAGTAGCTCTCGCCCGATCCACTGTCAAGGGTTGTCTCGGCAAGGTCGGGCTGTGGTCTGGCGATGCTCGTTGCTCAGCGGTCGGCGGGAACGTATTGCACCATGCCCCAGCAGCCGTTGGTCAGCCAAGCCGGATCTTCCTGTTCCACGTTGGTGATCGTCGTAGCGCTCAGGCCGGCGGCTATCTCGGACTTGGCGGTTCGTAGGGCCACGAGGCTGCGGTGGGGTCGCACGATCTCGCTCAGCGGCACAGTCGGCTCCCAGTGGAGATCCCCGAGCATGCGGCGGTAGTTGGCATCGCCCTTGACGACGATCAGGTCGGCGTCGGCGAGCTCTGCGGCAAGGTCGAGCGGGCATTCCCACATCGGCTGCGGTGACACCCAGAAGGCGTGGCTGCTGATTCGCAGCCGAAGACGTTGCGACCCGGCGAGGACTAGCTCCGCGAGGCGGCTCGCCGAGGTCTCTGCTGCTGCAAGCCGCTCGACGGTGCTGCCGACATCGCTTGGGGTGGCGTCGGAGACGAATGTGGGATGGGGCTTGGTGTGCAGAGTGACTCGTGTCCCGGTGCTCAACAATGCCGCGGTGAGCGCAAGGTCGGCAACCAGTTCCGGGCCGGCGTTGTCGAGCACGATGTGAACCGACGTCGCCTTTGCCAGGGCATCCACGGTCTCCCGTGTGTCGTCCACCAGCATCCGATCTGTGGCTGCCGGGGCGAAGACCTGTCGGTGGCGTACTGATTCGGCGTCATCTGCAGGCCAGAGGCTCAGGTCGACCCGGTTGGCCCACAGCGACGACGCAAGCAGCAGCGGAAAGCGATCGAGGCCATCACCGAGTTGGGCCGCAAGTTCCATGGCACCTTCGGTAGCAAGCCGTTTCTGCTCGCGGAACGGGTCCACGCCGCGCCGCATCCCGGGTTGCGAGTAACCGGTGGCGGCCAGCAACCGACGGAAGAAGTAGGTCTCGATGAAGAACCACGGAGCGTCGAGCCACGTGCTGTCCAGATACGGCGCGACATGCTGGGCCCAAAGCGCCCTGTCGGCGTTCTCCGGTTCATCGATGGGAGATAGCGGCGTTGGTCCGATTTCGGCCGCCAGAGCCTCCACGAGCTGGCGACGCGTGGCATCGAGAATGTTCTCCGCACCGGTGCGACGAGCAATCTCCGGCAGGCGGCGGGTAACCGTGTCTGCTGCGAAGGTGCCTGCCTCGTTGCCGCGCAGCGGTTCAGGGAGGGGGTGGGCCGGCGGCAGGAATCTGTCGGCAGTCACCTCCGACGAACCTCATAGAGCCTATCGACGTAGCGGCGCAGCAGTTCGCCGACGGCGCCCCGAGCCGGGAATGTGGCTGCCATCCCATAGACGGGGGCGGCTCCGGTGCGAGCTTCATGTCCGCCGGCGCGCGTTTCCGTCACGGCAGCGCGCAGATCGGAGAGGAAGGCTTCTGCAACCCCCGGCTTGGTGTGGCGAAGCGTCAACGCAATATGCACTGCGGGCGGCCGGTGCAGCCCGTTGAGGCTCCAGCCACGCGCCGTCATCCTGGCCATCACCTCAAAGATGTCGACCTCGTCTGAAGTGAAGGCGATGACCCAGAGCGGGTCCCCCAATACCCGTAGCCCCGGCGTTTCGGCGATGCCACGACGTACGGCTGCGGCCACCTCGAGAATGGCTTGCGTCGCCTCGGTGTAGCCCGATTCGCCCATAGCGAGGAGTGACGCCCATGCGGCTGCAACCAGAGCCCCTGGTCGGCTACCCGCCATCGTCGGGGAGTAGTAGAGGCCACCGGGCCAGTCGGTGGCGACGAAGTACTGATGTCGCCGCAACTCTCGGCCGCGATACAGGATGACGGAGGTCCCTTTGGCGGCGTAGCCGTACTTGTGTGTGTCCGCCGACATCGATGTGACCCCAGGCAGGCGGAAGTCGAACGCAGGGATGGTGTGTCCGAGGCGCTCGGCCCAGGGGAGGACGAAACCCCCGAGGCAGGCGTCGGTGTGGAATCCAATTCCGCGTTCTCGAGCCATGTCGGACAACTCGGAGATGGGGTCGATGACTCCATGGGGGAATCCCGGGGCCGAACCTGCGACGACGATGGTGCGGCGGCCGGCGGCCCGTGCCATCGCATCTACATCGGCCCGATAGTCGGACCCAACCGGCACGCGAATCGGCCGGATGCCGAGATACTGCGCTGCCTTGTCGAATGCAGCATGGGCCGAATCGGGGATGACCATCTCGGGTCGTCGGACGCCTGCCCGATCCCGGTATGTCTTCATTGCCAGGATGATCGACTCAGTGCCTCCGGATGTGACAGTGCCGACGATCTCATCGTTGCTGTGATCGGCGCCCAGCATCGTCGCAGCCATCGCAACAACCTCGGACTCGAGTTTGACGGCCGACGGCCAGATATCAACATGAAGCGGATTGGACTGGGAGTGCAGGGTGTAGGCCTCGGTGAGCAATTCGAGATGCTCGTCGCCACCGTGGTACACAGCCCCAGAGGTCCGGCCGGTGCTCCAATTGTCATGCTCGGCTTTCGCCAGCTCAGTGAGAGCGTCGATGATGGTGGATCTATCAAGCGGCTCTGCAGGGATTTGGGTGTACGTATTCGGATCGTCCCATCGCTGCACCGAGGGTGCTTGTTCCAGTATCCGATCGTGCTCGGCGTCGATGAGGCGGCGCACTCTTGGCAGCCTCCCTGCCCTGGCATAGACGGCCTCCGCCAGGCGCGGCGGCACCCGACGCAGCATTTGCTCGGAAAGCTTTGTCAAGTCCATCGGCGATTCAGCCTGCGGTAGATACGTCGGTTGCTTTTGTGGATACGTCGGAAAGCATCGTAGAGATGTCCGTAGATGTGCCTGTTGTCCTGGTTCGGCTGGTGGGTTGTTGCTATAGGCACCCGGTCGGGAATCTGGTCCCAACGCAAACGGCCGAGTGCGGTATGGGCGAGCAGCCCGGCACCGCGCACATTCACCATCACAGGATCCGCCGCCACCTCGACGGTGCGCTCGAGGACGTCCGCGAAAATCTGGCCCCAGATAGGGGAACGGGCCCCTCCGCCCGCCAGCACAATCGGATCGAGCCTTCTGCCGGCCAGCTTTTCTACATACCCAAGCAGCCAACGCGAGTTGTAGGCGACGCCTTCGTATGCCGCACGCGCCAGCTCCGCCGGTCCTGTTTCGAGAGATTGATTGAAGAAGCCTGCGCGTAGCGTGGCATCTTCAACGGGCGTACGTTCTCCGAAGAGCCAGGGCGTGAAGATCACGCCGCCGCTTCCTGGTTCGGTCGCACGGGCCAACTCGTTGAGCCGGTGCAGTGGTGCAGGATCAGTGGGGCACAGCAGTCCGGCCACCCACTCCAGTGCTTTGCCTGCAGTTTCTTGCTCGTTGAGGACCAGGTAGCGCCCCGGTATTGCGGCCGGGAGCGAGGCGATGTTGTGCGGCAGATCAGTCTTCTTGAACGGGACGTGGCAGGTGATCCAAGACGATGTTCCTACGTAGAGGCTCCCGGCGAAGTCGGTGGTTGTGCCCGACCCGACGGCTGCGGAATGCACGTCGGGCGTGCCGGCGACGACGGGAGTGCCTGCGGCGATACCGAGCCTGGTGGCGGCCTCGGCCGATACTGTTCCCATGACGGCCGTCGCCGGTAGCAGGTCGGGAAGCAGCCGGCGCTCGATGCCGCAGTATTCGAGGAGCTCTGGGTCGTATTCGACGTTGTGCAGATCGCGATTGTCGGTCACCCAGTGCATGGCGATCGAGTCGTAGGAAGCTGCGATCTGGCCGGTCAATCGAAGGTTGATGTAATCCTTCGGCTCGAGGAATACCCGGGTCCGGCGGTAGACGTCGGGTTGTTCGGCGCGCAGATAGGCGATATGGCCGACGGGGTCTTTGCCGGCCTTGGTGGGGGCTCCGCCGGTAGCAGCGATCCACTTGCGGGCTTTGCGGATGTCGTAGCCCTCGAACCGGATTGGGCCGCGAATTAGTCGTTCGACGTGGGGAGCTCCGCGGGTATCCATCCAGATGATGGCGTTGCCGATCGGCTCTCCGGCGTTGTCGATTGCGACTGTCCCCGACCATTGACTGGTTACGGAGACGGCTCCGATCCGGACTT
This sequence comes from Acidimicrobiia bacterium, assembly GCA_029287195.1. Lineage (GTDB taxonomy): Bacteria > Actinomycetota > Acidimicrobiia > Spongiisociales > UBA5794 > JAAETI01. The sequence continues at coordinate 5,323 of JARFRN010000191.1, forward strand.
CGGGATGCAACGCGACACAGCGGCCGGCTGCCGCCGCAATCGCCTGCCACCAGGAGTTGGGGTCTTGCTCGGCCCCGCCGTTGGGGAGCAGCAGCAGGTCAACGGGCTCGGCCTGGCTGCCGACGAGCTGCCCGTCGGAGGTGACGAGTGCCACCTTGGGACCCGAAGTTCCCAAGTCGATCGCCAATACATGGGACTGCTGCGACATGTGAGGGGAACATAGTCGGATGTCCCCGACGTCGACGGACGCTTAGTTGTGTTGTTCATGGAGGTTGTTGACGTTGGCGTGAGTTGAGCCTCCCTGGTTGTGTGGTGTTTGCACGCATCACTCAACCGAAGGAGGCTCGTCGTGCACGCTAATGCCCGTTTGACACCTGAGGGT
>JARFRN010000195.1 GCA_029287195.1 Acidimicrobiia bacterium
CTCCAGGCCCTCACGCACGCTCATGATGGCAATGCCGTGCACGCCGATCTCGCCGCTGATGATAACCACGTCGCCCGGGCGCGCCCGCTGTGGACCAATCTGCACGCCGTCCGGAATCAGGCCGAAGCCACTGGTGTTGATGTAGACACCGTCGCCATGCCCCTTGTCGACCACCTTGGTGTCGCCCGTCACCAGCTTGACGCCGGCTGCACGCGCGGCCGCGCCCATACTCTCGGCGATCATACCGAGCCGATCCAGCGGCATGCCCTCTTCAAGAATGAAGCCGGCGCTCAAAAAGAGAGGCTGCGCACCGCTCATGGCTACGTCATTGACGGTGCCGTTCACGGCCAGTTCGCCGATGTCGCCGCCGGGAAAGAAGAGCGGTCGCACCACATAGGAATCGGTCGAGTAGGTCAGCCGCGCGCCGTTGAGGTTGACAATTGCCGAGTCACCCAGATTCTCCAGCGTTTCATTGCGGAAGGCGGGTAGAAAGAGATGCTCGACTAGTTCGGCCGACAGTTTGCCGCCGCCGCCGTGCCCCATGACGATGTTGGGCTGGTCGCGCAGCGGTGCCGGGCAGGACCAACCGTCGATGGTGGCGCCGTCGGCGGTGCTTTCCGGGGTCACGCCGAGACTCCCTCGATGTCGATGAAGCGGCCGTAGGTGTAGTAGGCGGCACAGGCTCCCTCAGCAGAGACCATCGTCGCTCCAAGCGGCTTCCGCGGAGTGCATTCCTTGCCAAATGCCTCGCACTCGTTCGGCTTGATCAGGCCCTGCAACACCTCACCGGAGCGACAGATCTCGGGTTCATGAGTGTCGATGTGCGCCACTTCGAAACGCTCGGCTGCGTCGAAGTCTGAGTAGCGATCCGACAGCTCCCAGCCGCTGCCCGGGATCATCCCGATCCCGCGCCAGTTGCGGTCTGTTGTCTCGAAGACGTCGGCAATCAGTTTCTGAGCGGCCTTGTTGCCTTCGAAGTTGACCGCCCTGGTGTAGGCGTTCTCAGCAGCGGCGGTGCCGGATTCGAGCTGGAGAACAGTCTTGCGGATTCCCTCGAGCACATCGAGTGGCTCGAAGCCGGTAACGACGATCGGCACTTTGTACTCCTCGACGATGGGGACGTACTCGGAAAAGCCCATCACCGAGCACACGTGCCCGGCGGCAAGGAACGCCTGCACCCGGTTCACCGGCGAGTTGAGTATGGCGCGGATCGCCGGCGGCACTAGAACATGAGACACCAACATCGAAAAGTTGGTGAGGCCGAGCTGCCCGGCCTGGTACACGGACATGGCGTTGGCCGGCGCGGTCGTCTCGAATCCGACACCGAAGAACACGACCTGCTTGTCTGGGTTCTCTTGGGCGATGTTGACGGCATCGAGCGGTGAGTAGACGATCCTGACGTCACCGCCTTCGCCCTTCACCTGGAAGAGGTCCTGGGTACTGCCGGGCACCCGCAGCATGTCGCCAAACGAGCAAAAGATCACATCGTCGCGGGACGCAATCGCGAGAGCCTTGTCGATGGTGTCGAGTGGGGTGACACATACCGGGCAGCCGGGGCCGTGCACCAGCTCGATTCTCTCGCTGAGCAGCTTGTCGATGCCGTTGCGGATGATCGAGTGGGTTTGCCCGCCGCACACCTCCATCAGCACCCACGGCCGGGTGGTGATGCGGTCGATCTCGTCGAAGAGCCTCCCGGCGAGCTCCGGATCCCGGTACTCGTCGAGGTACTTCACGGATGTTCCTCGCCTGCTGCGATTGCCGCTTCGGCAGCTTCAGCGGCGGCGGCGTCGAGCTCGCTTTCGAGCACGCCCATCTCCTTCATCAGGGCCAGGGTCTCGTGGGCGGACTCTTCGTCGACCTTGGTGATCCCGAACCCAACGTGGACGATGGTGTAGTCGCCAACCTCAGCCTCAGGAACGAAGGAAAGACAGATCTCCTTGACGATGCCGTCGAAGTCGACCTTGCCCATGCGGGCACCGTCCCGGTCGTACACCTCGACCACTTTGCCGGGAATCCCAAGACACATACCTGTTTACCTCCGTCCTGCCAGGGCCACTTGGCCGAGTGCGAGACCGCCGTCGTTTGGTGGGACCAGACGATGCGTCAGAACCGTGAATCCCGACTCTTCCAAACCCCGTTTTGCGGCTTCGAGCAGCGTGACGTTCTGGAACACTCCGCCGCTCAGCGCCGCCGTCTCGATATGGTACCGCCGCTGCATTTCCCGAGCCGACGCCACGACAGCATCTGCCAGGGCACGGTGAAACCGCATGCTGATGGCGGCGGCGGGTGCACCTGCTACTACATCTGCAGCCACGGCCCTGATCACAGGGGTGGGGTCGAGTGTCACGGCTTCATCGCGGTCCACCAACTCGAACCGATACGACCCGGTGGCATCGGGTAACCCAAGTGCCTCCAATTCGATCGCGGCCTGCCCCTCGTAGCTGATCTCGTGACGGACCCCGGCCAGTGATGCCACCGCATCGAACAGCCGCCCGACGCTGGTGGTTTCGACCGAGTTGAGCCCTGTCTCCAGTTGCTGCCGGATGATGCGCTGCTCTTCGCCGCTGGCCCGGGCGACTGCCGGAAGCCCCGGATCCCAGGCTACCCCGGCAGCGTGGAGGTGGGAAAGCGCCATCCGATACGGCCGCTTCACCGCCGCGTCGCCACCGACGAGTTGGGCGACGCCGAGATGGCCGGCGCGGAAGAACCCGTCGAGGTTGCCGATCAGGATCTCGCCACCCCAGATAGTCCCGTCTGTACCGTAGCCGGTGCCGTCGAAGCTGAATCCGATCACCGGGCCGATGTGCGAGTTCTCGGCCATCACCGACGCGATGTGGGCATGGTGGTGCTGCACGTGGACTACCCGCTCTCCGAAGTGATCTTCAGCCCACCGGGTGGAGAGATAACGGGGGTGGAGGTCGGCCACGATCAGCTCGGGTTGGATGCGGAACAGCCCGATCATGTGGGCGACGGCGGCGGCAAAGGCTTCGAGGGTTTCGAGATTCTCCATGTCGCCGATGTGCTGGCTCATGAAGGCGTTATCGCCGGCGGCGAGGCAGAAGGTCGCCTTGAGCTCGCCGCCTACGGCAAGCGTGGGCGGCACCGGAGTAGGGAGCCGCACCGGGAATGGGGCGAAGCCGCGGCTGCGGCGAATCGGCAGCTCGGCCCCTGCGGCGATACGGACCACGGAATCGTCGCAATGGACGTGGATGGCGCGGTCGTGGAGCAGCAGCGTGTCGGCGAGCTCGCGCAGCTTGGTACGAGCGTCCTCGTTGTCCTTGACGATCGGCTCGGATGCGTAGTTGGCGGACGTCATCACCCAGACATCCCCGGGTTCGAGGAGAAGGTGATGCAGCGGCGCATAAGGCAGCATCACCCCGATACGGTTGTTGCCGGGGGCGATCCCGTCGACCAGATCGCTTGCCACGGACTCGGTGACGAGCACGATGGGGCGCTGCGGCGATTCCAGCAGCGCCCGCTCAGCGTCGTCGAGATCGGCGATCACTTCGGTCGTTGCCGGGTCGGCGGCCATGACTGCAAACGGTTTGGCGGTGCGGTGCTTGCGTTCCCGCAGCGTGGCAACGGCGGCGGCGTTGCGGGCATCGCAGGCAAGGTGAAAACCACCGATCCCTTTGATGGCGACGATCTCTCCGGCGGCGATGCGGCGCCGGGCCTCGGCGATGACGCCTTCGACGGGCTCGATGTCCTCTCGTTCCAGCCAGATGTGGGGGCCGCAGTCGGGGCAGGCGTTGGGTTGGGCATGGAAGCGCCGGTTGGCCGGGTCGTCGTACTCGGCCCGGCAGGCGGCGCACATGACAAACGAGGCCATAGTGGTCAGGGGCCTGTCGTATGGGATTTCCCGGGTGATGGTGAAGCGGGGACCGCAGTTGGTGCAGTTGATGAAGGGATAACGATAGCGGCGATCGTCGGGATCGTTCATCTCGAGAAGGCAGTCGGCGCAGACCTCGAGGTCTGGCGAGACGAGGGTGGTGGCCCGGTCGTCCTTGCGGCTTTCGACGATGACGAACTCGCCGTCGCCGGACACGGGGATGTCGGTGCGGTCGACGGAGTCGATGTGAGCCAGTGGCGGTGGGTCGTCCTGGAGTCGCAGCACGAACTCGTCGATGGCGGTCAGCCGACCCTCCAGTTCGATGAACACCCCGGCGCTGTCGTTGCCGACGAAGCCGCCGAGATCGAGTGAGGTGGCGAGCTGGTACACGGTGGGGCGAAACCCCACGCCCTGGACGACCCCGGTCACCCGCAGCCGCTGCCTGATCGTCGTCTGCTCGTTCATGCGTCGGCTCAAACGTACCGCCGCCACGATCCAGCCGCGAGGGGATAAGGACCCGACAACTCAAGCCGATTGGCGGGGGTTCCCTTCCGTTCTTGCGTAGATCTGGAGCACAGAGTCCGCTGGATTTACGCAAGAACGGCAGGTGGCGCTAGCCCCCCTCTGCTGCCTCAAGGGCCACCCAGGCAGCTTCGATATCGGAGAGGACTTGATCCATGGTGCGGATGCCGTCGACGTAGTCGAGCATGCCCTGCCAGAAGGCGCCGCGTCCGGTAGGTGTGGCGGAACCGATCTCCGCCTGCATCAAGTCGCTGGCGTCGAAGCGCCACAGACCGGCTGCAAGTCTCTCCTGGGCTAGGGATCCGAGGGCTCGGCGCACCTCCCGTTCGGGCTGGTCGACATCCGCGCCGTAGTGGGCCACATCAAACCCCAGATTCGGGGAGATGAACTCGGATCCGGTGGACGCCCCCCAGAGCGCCCCCCACTCGACCGAGAGCACGTGTTGGATGAATGCCCGCACTTCTGGACGATCAACTGTTGCCCTAATGAAGGATCCTCCACCGAGAGCGGGTATTTCGGCCCCCCCCAGCTAAGTCCCGCTTAAGCCGGCCACAGCCGCACTAATGCGCGGCTAAGCGACCGCTAATGCTCATTGCGGACGGTGCGGGTATGGCTACATACACCACCCTCCGCACCCTCACCGTGGCGATCCTGGCCCTGGCACTCGGCGCCCCTGCGCAGATGAGCAATGCGACCACCGATC
>JARFRN010000213.1 GCA_029287195.1 Acidimicrobiia bacterium
AGCCCTCACGCAACCCCTCACCCGAGCCCACAGGCAACACCAAACCAATCACACCACCACCGCAGACCAACCCCGGAACAGTTGCCGGGGTTCAACGCGGAGCGAGTGGGATTCGCCCCTTCTCCGCGATCCCCCGACCACAGCAAAAGGCCTCACCCAACCCCTCACCCGAGCCCACAGGCAACAAGAAACAAATCACACAACCAAAGCAGAAGAACCCCGGCACAGTTGCCGGGGTTCAAGGCGGAGGGAGTGGGATTCGAACCCACGGAGGTATTACCTCAACGGTTTTCAAGACCGTTCAGGGCGTTCTCGCGGAGGCAACTGCTCGCAGGCGATTCAGCCGGAAACCATTGTGGCACAATGGTTTTGGATTACTCGTCATCGTTCATCATCTCCCAGTAGTTTGCATCGTTTTTCGTTCTCCCGCGCCCCCAGCGCGCCCCCAGATGCGAAGGACTGCTCACCGCGACGCGGGCGTTATGGCTCGTGATCTGTCGATCGAGTACGGGCATGGACAACGACGAGATATCAAGCTAAGTTGACGATATGGACCCTGTCATCCTGGCCAGCGCACGCAAACACGGGGTCACCGACAACGACATGCTCCACGCTTACCGCAACCCCATCCGAGTCTTCGACCTTGACGACCTCGTCATGCTCATAGGCGCCGACGAAAGCGGCAGAGCTCTCGAACTTGGCGTGGCAACCGCCGAGGGTTTCGAATTCATCGTTCATGCCATGCCAGCACGACCCAAGTTTCTGAGGTGACCGCAATGCCCCGATCCATCCAAGAGATTCTCGACCAGGCTGACGAACTCGCTCAGCAATTCGAAGACTACGAACCGTCCGACGAAGACGAACGCCCGGTTGAGGTGTACATGCTGCAGCGCGCTGCATTGACGCGGGCTCAAAGCGAGCGGCAGATTCTAGACGCAGTAGTTGCAGCACGCTCTGCAGGTATCCCCTGGGCCAAGATCGGCAGTTTGCTCGGAACATCTGCACAAGCCGCACAACAACGCTACGGGGCCATCGTCGAACAGGTATGACACCATTCGCCACCGCCAGTAGTCACAGCACCAATCCTGTAGGTGCCGATTCCGGACACTGGGCGATGTGCTCGTTCTCGCTCAATACTTGCTGATCGGAGCGATTGATGCCGGTCTTCCATTGTTGTATCACGCGTGATACGATCTGGGTATGTCAGAGATATCGATCCGCGAGTTACGCAACCATGGCGGTGATGTAGTCGACCGCGCTGTGAAGGGTGAGCGACTTACCATCACCCGATCTGGGAAACCCGTCGCGGAACTCCGCCCCCTCAGTCGTGAACCCGTGTCGCTCAGCGTCCTCATAGGTCGCCGGCGAAGCCTGCCGTCTCTGGACCCGGACCGGTTGCGTCAGGATCTCGACCGGGTCCTCGACCCCGCTCTCTAGTCGATGGCACGCGGGATACTCGATACGAGCACTCTCATCCTGCTTGGCCGTCTTCGGGAAACCGACCCGCTTCCCGATGAACCGGTGATCACAGCGATCACGCTCGCCGAGCTCTCGGTGGGGCCACTGGTGGCCTCGTCTGAGGAGGAACGAGCCGCCCGGCAGGCGCACCTCCAGCAAGCCGAAGCCGACTTCGAACCACTGCCCTTCGACGCTGCCGCTGCTCGCAGCTTCGGACAGATTGCCGCTGGGCTACGCAGAGCTGGACGCAAGCCAGCGGCCCGCGCCTACGACGCCATGATTGCCGCCATTGCCCTAGCCAACGATCTGCCTCTGCACACCTGCAACCCACGCGACTTCACCGGAATTGACGGCCTCACCGTCGTCTCTGTCCCTCACCCCGACCATTAGGCCGCTCGTGACAACCGTAGGTGACTACTGACCCGCACTCCGACGTGCCGTTACCGAGCACTCTGCAGAATGCTCGTTCTTGCACCGTATTTGCTGATCGGCGCTACCGCCTGCTCATTCGTTCCAACCCGCCGCCCCTATGGTTCTCTCATGGGCCTCACTTACAACGAAGGTCCGAGCGCGGTCCTCTTCGATCTCGATGGTGTCCTCATCGACAGCTACGACGTCTGGTTCGAGGTCATGAGCTCCGCGGCCCGCGATCTCGGCTACCCGCCCCTCGAGGCCGATGCGTTTCGTAATGCGTGGGGCCAGAGTGTGGAAGACGACAGGAGGCTCTTCTTCCCCCGACACTCCACCGAGGAGCTCGCCACTTACTACGACACCCACTTCGCCAGCCACCTCGAGCACTTGACCATCGCCTCCGGGATTGGGGCGGTGTTCGAGGCCCTGGCCGCACGACACATTCTCACTGCGGTAGTGACCAACACGCCCAATCCGCTGGCGAGCGAACTCGTGGCGCGCACCGAAGCGAACCCCGATGTCATCGTCGGGGCGAATGAAGCCACCAGCCCGAAGCCGGCGCCGGATTTGCTGCTGCGGGCCTGCGAACTGCTCGGCGCCGCCGCCGACCAGGCGGTCATGGTGGGAGATTCTCACTTCGACCGAGACGCTGCTCGAGCTGCAGGGTGCTGGTTCGTTGGCCTCGGAATCGCGGGCGATGTCCAGATCAGCCGGCTGGAGGAGCTGCCCGACGTGCTCTGACCGTTTGCTGAATGCTCGTTCGTGATCGGGACTCGGTGAGCGGCCGTGGTGAGAGCTCTCCCACAGGACCGCCGCCTCAGACCTCGGGACGGCACGCCCGGAGCTACCGGATCATCTCGCCCAGTGCCGCGAACCCGAGCATGTGGGCTTGACCGGCGTGGATGGCGTACTCATCGACCATCTTCACCAGAGTGGCTCGCAGCGGGCGGCCATGCCCTGCACCAACGCTGTCGAGTGACACCATCTCGGCGATCGCCGCATCCGATAAGGCAACCTCGTCGAAGTACCAGCGAAGATCTTCCTCGATGGTTTCGACGGTGCCGCCGGCGTAGTCGTCCTCACCGTATCGGAGGGCTTGTTCGCCGCCGCCGAGTCCCCACGATAGGTAGACGTGCTCCATCTGGGTCATGTGCCGCACCAGTCCGAGCACGGACAGTTCGACGGGCGGGACGGACCGCGCCACCAGCTGGTCCGGTGAGAGGTCCCTCAGCTTCCGGATGAACTCGTGGCGTTGGTATCGCAGCCATGACCCCAGCAACTCCCGCGGCTCCGAGTTCGGATCC
>JARFRN010000255.1 GCA_029287195.1 Acidimicrobiia bacterium
CGGCAGGCTGGAGCGGGACGCAGACATCGACGCCGTCATCGACAGGCTGGCTGCCGAACGCAACTGGGACTCGATCCCGGAAGAGGGCCGCCGCGCGCTTCGCCGCTTCTTTGTCTTGGAAGAGGAGTACATCGAGGCGGCCTGGGATGAGATCGAACGAGTGGCCGGCACGTTCTGCGGCTACGCACATCGCTACCTCGGCCTGTCCGACGCGAAGATCCAGAAAATGCGGTCTGCTCTACTCGAGCGAACGTAGGACGCGACTGCGGCGGCGCCGCGTTGGAGTCCCAGCGCTGGTACGGGATCCGGTTAGGAGCAGCCGGCTCCGAGAGCGACAGATCGCTGCGGCCGGCGCGCTCTTGCCGTCCGGAGAATGCAGAGCTGCTGATACACATCCGCCGCAGAATGGGCGTGAAGGCAATCACAACCGCGGTCAACAGGACCGCCGCAAAGTCTGATACCCGGTCCCCCCGACAGCAACAAAGGTTCCTTGACTGCGTCCAGCGGCCCGAGCCCCGCTCCGTTGGGTAGCTGCCGGCTAGACACTTGTCTATTCCCGTATCCAGAGATCTCTTTGAGACTGCGTAGGGTGACGCCGGCCTTCGAAGATCCTGAGAGCCGAGGAGTCGTCATGAAGCGCCTCCCCGAGGACATCGCCAACAAGCTGCTCGAAGCATCGACTCGACTAGAGGGAACCAACCTCGACGTCAGCATCGACGGCGTCGCCCAATTGGCGGATATCCCGCGAGCGACTTTCTACTACTACTTCTCCGGCAAGCATGACCTGGTTGGGTTTCTTCCTCGCGGACAAGCTCAACCGCGCTTCCGTCGCCGCAAAGCAGGCCATCGCCTTTGAAGGAGCGGTCGTCGAGCGGCTGGAGCGAACTCTCGGCTCTGTGATGCAGGCAATGGCCGAACATCCCGCGTTGTCCACCGAGGTGCCGGGGGCGATCACAGAGACCGGCAAGCTCGCCGATGCTGTCACCGGGGCCGACCGTTTGGTGTTGGCACCGTTTCGCGATCTGCTCATCGAGGGAGAAGCCACCGGGGAGCTCGTCATCCCTGATGTCAATACGCAGCGATCGCCCTCATGGGAGCGGTCAACATCGTGGTGATGTTCCAGCCGGCCCAGACGGCAGCGTGGACGTCGAGAAGAGCAACCGAGAGTTGATCCTCCCGTTGATCCAGTGGCTGCTTCTCGCTAGCGAAGCCTGCCGACGGCTGAACGGATCTCGAGACTGGTGACCTCGAGGTCGATAGCCAACGAACACTCTTCGGGGCCGGGGCAGGACATCGAGCACGACCCGCTCGAGGCACAGGTCGTCGATGCGGGGATCGTGCGCACTTCGGGCCCGAGCTGGCCACCGGCGCGCAGCGCCATCAGCATCTCTGCAACGGTGGCAGGCGCTACACCGAGCCGCTGCGCGAGGTCGATGCCGGTAACCGGCCCCCGGGACTCCCGAATTGCAGTGAGCAGCGCTGCCAGCCTCATCCCAACCCCAATGATGATCCGCCCTGGAACACGATGAGGGCGCCCAGCCAGGCGATCGCCGCCTGTCCGAGGACGCTCACCCACATCCACTTGGTGCCAAATTCCTGACGGAACGCACCTACCGCCGCCATACACGGCGTGTACAGCAGCACGAAGACCATGAACGCCAGCGCGGCGAGCCGGCCCCTGCCGCCGCTGCTCTCCTCGAAGGAGCTACGTACTGCAGCCTGCAGCTCCGATTCGGATTCGTCTGTGAGATCCAGGAAGTCGAGCCCAAACACGCCCGGGACGGCACGCAGAGTGTCTCCCCCGGCTGCGATGAAAGTCGACCCGATCTCTACGAGGTCTTCCCGAAATCCTCCGCCGTCTTCATTCTCTTCGACGCCGGCGACGGTGTACAGCTGGGCCATAGTGCTCACCACGACTTCCTTTGCAACAAATCCGGTGAGCAACGCCCCCGATTGCTCCCACTCGCCGAAACCGAGCGGATCGAGGGTGGGGGCAACTCCCTTGGCAACCAGGCCAAAGGCACTGTCCTCCACCTCGGTGTCGCCAAACCCACCGTTCCCGGTCAGCGGCACCGCCAGCAACAGCCACACAACCATGCTTGCCATCAGGATCGTCGTGCCCGCTCCCTTGATGAACGAAGCGGTGCGCTGCCAGACCAGGATCCAAACCGTGCGCGCATTGGGCAGGCGGAACTCGGGCATGACCATGACAAAAGCAGCCGGCTCTTCCTCCCGCAGCGCCGTTCGGCTCAGTAGAAAGCCGATGAGAACCGCCACGGCGATGCCGAGTACATACATCGCAAACACAACCATGCTCTTGTCGCCGGCAAAGAACACCGACGCCAACAGCACATACACCGGGAGGCGAGCACCACACGACATGAAAGGTGTGATCAGGCCTGTCAGCAAGCGGTCCCGATGGGAGTCGAGGGTGCGGGTGGCGTAAATGGCGGGAACCGTGCATCCGAACCCAACCATCATGGGAAGGAAAGCCTTGCCGGGGATTCCAACGGCGCGCATTGCCCGATCCATGACGGCTGCCGCCCGTGCCATGTAGCCGGAGTCCTCCAGCAGCGCCAGCATCAGATATAGACCGAACAGCACCGGGACGAACACGAGCACTCCGCCCACACCGGCGAGCACGCCGTCCACCACCATGCTCTCGACCCAGCCTCCATCAAGGGAGAGAGCGGTCAGCACTGCAACCGCCCAGCGTGCCACCGGACCCGAGATGGTGGCATCGACCCAATCGAGGTAGGGGGCGGTGACATCGGCTGTGAACCTGAGCACGATCCACATCACAGCAAGGAAGACCGGGATACCCAGGAAGCGGTTGATCAACACTCGATCC
>JARFRN010000038.1 GCA_029287195.1 Acidimicrobiia bacterium
GCCGCGCATCGTCGACGTCCTGGCGCGATACATCCCTTTGATAGAGGACTCACCGTCCGGTGGCTTCCTCTCGGTCGTCCAGGTCGAGCAGATCCTGTTCGGCCTGCTCATCGTGATCTTCTTGATCGTCGAGCCGCTCGGCCTGAACGGCATTTGGATACGCATCCGCAACTACTGGAAAGCATGGCCATTCTCATATTGAAGGTCTCGCCCCGGCTCCGCCGGGGGGACGGGAGGAGGAGAAAGAAATGAGAACGAGATGGGCTACAGCCCTAGTTCTAATCACGGTGCTGGCACTGCTGGCGACGGCGTGCTCGCAGGACGATGAGTCCGAGGCGACCACTACTACGGCGGCACCTACGACAACAACCACTGCGGCACCGGAGGAAACGACGACGACTGCAGGCGGTGACACCGAAACAACGACCACGGCGGCTCCCGAGCCCAGCGTGGCATTTGATCTCGGCGTCACCGAAGAACCCTGCGATGGGGGCAACCCCGACAACGGGTGTATCTACCTCGGCGTGATTTCCGACTTGAGCGACGGACCGTTCGCCGCGCTGGCGATTCCGGCGGTTGCCGGAGCGCAGGAGTTCTGGAACACGGTCAACGCCGAGGGCGGGGTCGCCGGTTTCGACGTTGCCATCACGGCGGAGAACACCGTTGACGCCCGCTACAACCCCTCGGAGCATGTCGAGGGTTACGTGGAGATCGAGCCCAACATCCTGATGCTGGCGCAGTCGCTGGGTACTCCACAAACCCAGGCGGCGTTGCCCCAATACATCGACGACAACATGGTTGCGGTTCCCGCAACCTGGTGGTCGGGATGGGCTTTCCCGGAGTCCGACGGCAATGGACTGGTTCTCGAGACCGGGATCAATTACTGCCTGGAGGCGATGAACGACGTCGACTTCGTCGTCGGCCAGCTTGGCACCGAAGTCAGCTACGCGGTGGTCGGTTTTCCCGGCGACTACGGCGGCGACTATGCGGCGGGCGTGGCTGTTGGGGCAGAGGCCAACGGGCTGGGGGATCCGGCCTTCCAGCTGACCCAGGTCCCGCTGTCGGCGGGCGGTGATGTGTCCGAAGCGGTGTCGCAGATACTGGCGACGACTCCAGATGTCGTCTTCATTACCACAGGCCCGCTGGAACTCGCCCAAACCATGGGCGGTGTCTTTGGGGCCGGCGGGCAGGCGCTGTTTGTGGGCACCCATCCAACCTGGAATCCGGGTCTGGTGGCGCAGGAAGCGCTGCTGCCGGCTCTGCAGGCGGCATACTTCCAGTCCGGCTTCGTACCCGGCTGGTTTGGCGAAAGTGAAGGCCACGACAGGGCCCGGGCTGCCGCCGAGGCAATCGAGCAGTCACCAAACGAGTGGTTCTTGAACGGCTGGGCATCGCAGTACCCGCTAAAGGCGCTGATCGAAAAGGCAGTTGAAAACGGCGACCTGACCCGGGCAGGTGTGGCCGCGGCGGTGCGGCAGCTCGATGACGTCAGCTTCGAGGGCATGCTGCCCAACCAGAGCTACGTCGGCAGCGCCAATGACTTCGTTCCGCGTGAGAGCATCCTCAACCAGGTCGACCCTGAGGCTCCCGGCGGTACGGTCACAGCGACCGGGATGTTCACCGGCCCGACGGCAGAATCGTACGACTTCAGCGCTCCGTGCTTCGTTCCCTAGGCACGCCCGAACAGACAACCACGAGGAGGGCCCCACATGGGGCCCTCCTTCATGCTCGAGTGTCACCACGGAGGGCGTCGATGAAGTCGACGATCCCGCCGATAACCTCGTCGCCGGCAACCAGGGCGGGATCGTTGTGGTCTGCGCCGGGGATGACCAGCAGCCGCTTCGGACCTGGCAGACCCTCGTAGATGCGGCGGCTTTGGTCAATTGGGACGATGGAGTCCCTATCGCCGACGATGACGACCGTTGGAACATCGATCGAGGAGATGCGCTCATCAGATGAATAGCGATCCTCGAGGAGCAAGCGCACCGGCAGCCACGGGTAGTGGACCTGCCCGACGGCCACGAGTGAAGTAAAGGGCGATCGCAAAATCAAGGCCGCCGGCTCGTGCTCGGTTGCCACTTCGATAGCCACCGCAGCACCGAGGGACTCGCCGAAATACGCCAGTTGACTATCCGGGAGTTGCCCCGCGACATAGGCGATCGCGGCCCGGGCGTCGCGAGCAAGGCCGTCCTCTGTCGGGTGACCCGGATTCCCGCCGTACCCTCGATAGTCGGTCAGCAGGACTCCAAACCCCGCGTCGGCAAGCGCTCGACCCAACGGTGCCCGATCTCCCCTATTCCCGGCGTTGCCGTTGAAGACGATCACAATCGGTTGGGATGGCTCCGGCGCCCGGTACCAAGCGGTGAGAGCGAGCCCATCTGCGGTCTCATAGGAAACCTCGTCCCACCCCGATCCCACCACCGCAATCGACGGGACCCGGTTATCGGGGAAGTAGATGAGTCGCCGCTGCAGCGTCCACAGACCAAGCGTCAACGTTGCGATGGCGGCAAGAAGCGCCAGGGCCCCCAAACGAATACTCCTCGCTCGTGTCACTGCCAATCCTCCACCACTATTGCAGGCCGGCACCGATGCCGGACCGTTGGTAACTTGAGAAACTCACCCGATTGGCAGGTGAGGGTTGATCACTCCGCCGCCCATGAGGCCGCACCGGCGCATCGGCTCAGCACCCGGGCCGGAAGGAATGGAGAACGCAGCGTGACGTATGGAACCGTGACCAATTTCGACGACCATGCCACAGTACGCTTCGAGAGGAGCATCGGCGCAACGATCGATAGGCTGTGGCATGCAATCTCCAGCGGCGATGAGCTCTCTCGGTGGCTTGCTGCAGCGTCTCTGGCCGGCGAGGTCGGAGGTAGAGTCCGCATCGACTCCGACGAGGATCAGGTGGTGGTCGGGAAGATCACTCGGTACGAGCCGCCGCATGTCCTCGAGTGCACCTGGGGCTTCACCGGGGAACACGACTCGGTGCTCAGATTCGAGCTGGCTGAGAAGGGCAATGCCACGAGGTTCGTGTTGGAGCACCGGTTGCTTCCACCGGACCAGGCGGTTGGCTACGGAGCCGGTTGGCACGCCTACCTCGACCGGCTCACCGCGCAGGTGACCGGAGCCGATCCGGTCGATTGGGAGGCACGATTCAGCGAGGTGCTGGGCACCTACGCGGGCGCCTGATAGCTCACTTGGATCGATTGATCGTCCGGGGAATCGTTCTTATACCCGAAGTATGCCGATAATCGGGCCATGGAGATACGCCTCACCGTTCTGCTGGGCATGCTGCTGCTCGTCACATCGACGGCATGTTCCGATCAAGTCGACGTCGTCGGTGCCGGAAGCACCGATACCCGACTGACAACGACGTCTAGCACGACCGTGGCGCCGACCACTACCACTGCCGCCCCGACCACCACAACCACCGCGGCCCCAACCACCACTATCCCTACTACGACAACCGCAGCCCCACCCACCAAAACCACCGCGGCCCCGACCACCACAACCCCTACTACAACAACCGCAGCCCCACCCACCACAACCACCGCGGCCCCAACAACGACGACAACTTCGATCGACTACGTGGCCGTGGGCGCACAGCTGGCCACAGATCTCGGCTGTCGAGTCTGTCACTCGACTGATGGCTCGGCGGGTCTCGGACCTACGTGGGCCGACCTTGCCGGTTCCACGGTCGCCCTCGTGGACGGCTCGACCGTGACGGCAACGGCGAGCTACATCCGGGAGTCGATCGTCGCTCCGGATGCAAAGATCGTCGCCGGCTTCAGCGCTGGAGTCATGCAGAACAACTACAGCGGATTGAGCGCAGACGAGCTGACTGCGCTTGTTGCGTATATCTCATCTCGCTGAGTCACGAGGCCGGTTCGCCGTATTCCTTGGCGTGCTCTTCCGCAGCACTGGTCATCCAGTCGTCGCGCTCGATGCGACCCTTGAAAGCGCCGAGAGCGGCTGTGACATGAGCGACGTCTTCGGATTGGAAATTGGCGATCTGCCGGAAGCTCGTGATCCCGAGCTCCTTGAGGGCCCTTTCCAGCTTGGGACCGATGCCGTGCACTCTCTTGAGATCGTCGTCGGCACGCGAGCCCGAACCGGCGGTACGTTCTGCGATCTCTGGGATGCGGGCCAGGGCTTCTTCCTTCGTGGGGGCGCCCCCAGGCGACCTGAAAGCGGCAGTCTCGTCCTGCGCGATCCCGGCCGGGCCTGGTTCCTGATCGATGACATCGGCGACCATGCCGGCGGCCGGCGGAACCGCGTTGGTCGGAATCAGGTCCGCCTCCAATGCCTCGACCCTGGCCGCTCTCGCGGCCAGGTCGGTGCGCATCCGCTCTAGGTCTTCGGACAAAGCGGTGTGCTCTGTCTGGCAGGATTCGAGGTCGGCGGTCAGCCGGGCGATCTCAGCCTCCCGCTCCGCAAGCACACTCGACTTGCCCTCGAGATCCGCCTCCAGCTCGCTCTTCGTCTCCAATTCACGATGTAGCCGGGCGATCTCAGCTTCCTTGTCTGCAAATTGGGCCTCGACGGACTCGAAGTCGACGCCGCGCGCCTCAGCCTCCTCGAGCTTGCCACCCATCTCAGCGAACCTGGCTTTGCCTGCCTCGGCTTCGAGCTGTGACTTGTCTAGCTCCGCTTGCGTATCCGCCAGCTGGGTCCTCGCAGCGCTGACCTGGTCGCGGGCAGCCTCCAGCGCGGATTCGTACTCCCTGCCGATGTTGGCGCGGAGCACCCACCGACCGAGTATCCAGCCGAGAGCCAGTCCGACAAGCGTGGCGATCAGCATGAAAGCCACTATCTCCGCGGCAGCCCACCCGGTTCCGTCGAGCATCACCCGTCTCCTCGTCGAACCAGAAACTCGATTCTTCGATTCTTTGCTCGCCCCTCTTCGGTTGCGTTGCCGGCGACCGGTCTCTCACCTCCGTAGCCGATCGCCGTCAAGCGCGCTGCCTCGATCCCCCCGGAGACTAGATAGTCGACCACTGCTTCCGCCTGCTGCTCGGACAGCACCTTGCTTGCGACCGGGTCGCCCCGATTGTCCGTGTGGCCCGCAACAACGAACACGGCGTCATCACTGCTCTGCAGTATGTCGACCGCAGAGTCCAGCAAGGCACGCCCGTCATCGGTGAGATCTGCCTGCCCCGGCAGGAAGAGACCCGCGCCCTCGAGAAGGCTCGTAAGCTGCAGCGCCACAGCATCTGGGTCGAGCGCTACCTCGACGATCACAGCCAACTCGTCCGCCACCACCTCTTCGGCAAGCAGCCCGATGCTGGCAACCAGGTCCTGATCTACGCCGAGTCCGGTGATAGTGACCGTGCCGGCAACGACGTCGATAGTCCAAGGATCGAGACGGGTGGTGACATCGAGCAGCCCCGGAATCGATTCGAGCCACATCGGCCCGGCAACTTCGGCAACTTGCAGGGTACTGATCACCCGCGAGTTCGCATGAAGCCGCTGCGCCGCCTCGACGATGCCCTCGATTGTCTCAGCGTCGGGCATAGTGCCGGCAATCACGATGGTGCCATCCAGGCCGGATGCCGAAAACACGGGTTGGGGAAGCACTGCAATGGAGAGATCCGCACTGAAGGGCAGCAGGCCGTCGAGCACCAGGTTGATCTCATTGGTGATCGTCTCCCGGACCGCTTCAGAGATGACTTCGCCTTCTACGACGAAGCCTTCATCGGTTGCCCGCGAGCTGCCTGAGCGCAGCTCACCCAGATAGGTGAACACATCACGGATCCGTCCGAGCCATGGCCGGTCGGCAACGTCTTCCCCCACGACCAGCGCGTTGATGACTCGTTCCGGGCCAAATACCATCTCAGCCGCTTCAACGAGATCCGACTCGACTTCCTCATTCGGAAGATAGCCCCGGATCGACACGACCCCGTTCACGATCGAGACGACTACGGAGGGACTGCGAGGCGGGGGCGGCGCCACCTCCACGATGGCGATCTCATTGTTGACGATACGAACTCCGGGGATTGCATCGACCAGCTGCTCGATATTCTCTGCGATCTCTGCAGAGGACGCAGTACCGATCAGACGTGCATCACGCCCGGAAAAGCCAACCGACACGCTATATCCGGCCTCGTCGAGCTCCTGGCGCGCAGCTTCTCGCAACGTAGTTTCGGCGTTGTCAACGCCCCACACCAGAGCGACCAGCACAACAACTACCCACAGCCCCATCAACCAG
The DNA here is from genome assembly GCA_029287195.1 of Acidimicrobiia bacterium. Lineage (GTDB taxonomy): Bacteria > Actinomycetota > Acidimicrobiia > Spongiisociales > UBA5794 > JAAETI01. Next base: position 6,209 of record JARFRN010000038.1, read on the forward strand.
AAGATCAGCTTGGGTAGCGCGGCGCTATCGGCCCGCTGGTCGTACGTCACAACCACACTCCTACCGGGGAAGCGAACAGGAGCCCGGGCACCTGTACATCTGTCGAAGTTAGTCCAGAAGTGTGGTGACCGCCACTCTCAGTAACCAGAAGGTGAGCTAGTCACGGGGTCATTGTTTCGGAATATGACAACACTGGACTCAGGTTATACGTTTTGTGTATACTCAACATATCCTCAACACAAGAACGGGCCCCAATCCGGGCTGCGGCAGAACAGGAGAACCCAAATGGCTAGAGCGGTAGGCATCGACCTCGGCACGACCAACTCGGTCGTTGCGGTACTGGACGGCAGTGACCCCCAAGTGATTGCCAATGCTGAGGGTCAGCGCACAACGCCGTCGGTGGTCGCCTTTGCCAAGAACGGCGACGTGCTCGTTGGCGAGCAAGCTAAACGACAGGCAATAACAAACCCGGATCGCACCGTTCGCTCCGTCAAGAGGCACATGGGCGAAGACTGGTCCGTTGAGATCGATGGCAAGACGTACTCCTCCCAGGAGATCTCGGCCCGGATTCTCATGAAGCTGAAGCGCGACGCTGAGAAGTATCTCGGAGAGCCGATAACCGAAGCCGTCATAACGGTTCCGGCCTACTTCGGCGATGCCCAGCGGCAGGCAACGAAAGAAGCCGGCCAGATTGCCGGCCTCGAGGTGCTCCGCATCGTCAACGAGCCGACGGCCGCGTCGCTGGCCTACGGTATGGACAAGAACGAAGACCAGTTGATCCTCGTGTACGACCTGGGTGGAGGAACGTTCGACGTCTCTGTGCTCGAAATCGGCGAAGGTGTCTTCGAGGTCAAATCGACCAGCGGCGATACCGGCCTTGGAGGCGACGACTGGGACGATCGTGTCATGGACTGGCTCGTGACCGAGTTCAAGAACGAGCACGGAGTCGATCTCTCGACGGATCCGATGGCGCTGACCCGTCTCAAGGAAGCGGCCGAGAAGGCGAAAATCGAACTGTCATCTGTTTCGGAAACCGAGGTCAATCTGCCCTTCATCACTGCCACGGATACAGGCCCGATCCATCTCCTCAAAACGCTGACACGCTCCGAGTTTCGCAAGCTGACCGATGATCTAGTGGAGCGCACTCGCGCCCCGTTCCAACGGGCCATCAAGGACGCCGGCATCAGTGTCGATCAGATCGACCACGTCATCCTCGTTGGCGGCTCCACCCGGATGCCCGCCGTCCAGGAGCTCGTCAAGGAGTTGGCCGGAAAGGACCCGCACCAGGGAGTCAACCCCGATGAGGTGGTTGCGCTCGGTGCCGCGATTCAGGCAGGTGTGCTGACGGGAGATGTAGGCGGCATTCTGCTGCTGGACGTGACTCCGCTGACCCTCGGCGTCGAGACGGAGGGCGCTGTCTTCACGAAGATGATCGATCGCAACACCACGATTCCGACCCGACGCAGCGAGATCTTCACCACCGCCGCCGATAACCAGCCGGAGGTCGAGATCCACGTCATGCAGGGCGAGCGCGCCATGGCCGCCGACAATCACTCCCTCGGTCGTTTCAAGCTGCCGGGCATCGCCCCGGCACCGCGGGGAGTACCCCAGATCGAGGTGACCTTCGACATCGATGCCAACGGCATCGTATCCGTCTCGGCCAAGGACCTCGGCACAGGCAAGAGCCAGCAGGTGACCATCACCGGCGGCACGGCTCTCTCCCAAGAGGAGATCGACCGGATGGTCTCCGATGCCGAGGCGCACGCCAATGAGGACGAGAAGCGCCGGGCCCTCGCCGAGGCCAGAAACCAGGCAGATCACACGGCCTACCAGACGGAGAAACTGCTCGAGGAGCACGGCGACAAGCTCACCGACGAGGAGAGAGCTCCGATCACGGACAAGGTCGCCGAGCTGCGCAAGCTGCTCGAGGAGCAGGCAAGTGCCGAGGAGTTGAACCGGGTACGCGAAGAGACCATGCAGGCATCGCAGATTCTCGGACAGAAGATCTACGAAGCATCCGCGGCAGAAAGCGCGGCGACGGCCGATGATGCCGAGACCGCCGGCGATGACGTTGTCGAAGCCGAGATCGTTGATGAAGGTGATGAGGCGTAGTGAACGACGAAGTCAATCACAGCGACGAGATGCAGGACGATCTCACCGTTCCGGAACTCAACGCACCCGGCAACGGTGAGACGGACTTGATAGAACCCGTGCCGGAGGAAGACATCGAGCTCATCGAGGGCCCCGAGGTAGACCTTCCAGAGGAGCCGGCGGATGCCATCCCCGTACTGCTCTCGGCCCTGGGCACTGCCCAGGCCGAGGCTGCGGAGTACCTGGAGGCGCTACAGCGGATCGCTGCGGAGTTCGACAACTTCCGCAAGCGCTCTGCTCGCGAACGGGATGAGATCGTCGATCGGGCATCGCAGCGTCTCATCGAAAGGCTTCTGCCGACGCTCGACAGTTTCGATGCGGCCATGGCCTATCAGCCGCAGACGGATACGGAAGAGAAGTTCCTCGCCGGTATGCAAGACACTCACCGGCTGTTGATGGAGGCGCTGGCTGTCGACGGTTTCGAGGCGATCGAGGCAAATGGGGTCCCCTTCGACCCTGCCGTCCATGAAGCGGTCACCGGCCCCGGAGGCGAAGGAGAAGGTGAGTTGCTGGTCAAGGAGATGCGGCGCGGCTACACGTTGCGCGGCAGAGTTGTCAGAGCGGCCCTGGTCGCAGTGGAGCATGCTTGAAGACGATGCGTAAGGAGTGGCTCAAAACGGATTACTACGCCGTACTCGGCGTGGATTCAAACGCGACCACCAAAGACATCAAGAAGGCGTACCGCAGACTGGCGCAGAAATACCACCCCGACACCAACTCCGGTGACGCATCCGCCGAGACCCACTTCAAGGAAGTAAACGAAGCCTATGAGGTTATCGGCGACCCCGAGACGCGCAAGGAATACGACCACGCAAGACAGATGGGCTATTTCGTCGGCGGCCCGGGCGGTGGCCAGCAGTACGTGCGCGTAGAGGACCTCATGGGTGGGGGACGAGGTTCGCCGTTCGACCTCCTAGGCGGTTTCGGTGACCTATTCGGTCGCCAGGGCGGTGTGCGAGCGCGCAACGGGGAGGACTTGAGCGCCGAGATGCATCTCAGCTTCCATGACGCCATCGCCGGATCAACCCGACAGCTCACCGTGAACGGACAAACGGTCAAGGTCAAGATCCCCAAAGGTGTCGCCGACGGCGCTCGCATCAGGGTCAAGGGACGAGGCGGGCCCGGCCTCAACGGCGGTGCCCCCGGCGATCTCTACGTAACCGTGAGAGTGGCCGGCCACCCGGTTTTCGGCCGCCGCGGCAAACACCTGACTTTGCAGGTTCCCATCACCTTTGTCGAGGCGGCGCTCGGTGCCGATATCGACGTACCGACACTGGAAGGCAAGGTGCGTCTGCGAGTCCCACCGGGAACCCAGAGTGGCAAGACACTGCGCGTTCGCAACCACGGCGTAGAGAACGCCAAAGGAGAACGAGGCGACCTCCTTGTAACAGTCAGCGTGACCGTGCCTGAGAAGCTGACCGACGAGGGCAAGGAGTTGCTGCAGCGATTCCACCTCCAAGACCCCGACAAGAATCCCCGATCGCATCTGGGGGTGTGACATGCCAGAGAAGAGCAATGCCGTATACATCATCTCCGTAGCTGCAGAGTTGGCCGGAGTCCATCCCCAGACACTGCGTATCTACGAGCGCAAGGGTCTAATCGAGCCGTTCCGCACACCTGGTGGCACACGCCGCTACTCGGACGAGGACCTCGAAAAGCTGGGCCTGATCCAGGAACTGACTGCGGAGGGCGTCAACCTCGAAGGAGTACGCCGCATTCTGGAGCTGCAGAGCGAGAACAACCGGCTGCGATCGCAGGTCGATCGACTGCGGCGCCTCCTCGGAGAGGCGCAATCGCGCACCGGCGCGGACGCACCACGCACCTCGGTGTTCCAAGTCAACGTCGCCCGGCGTCGCAATCTGCCGGACATTCGTCGCGACACTCCCTACGGTGAGGTCTAGCGGACCAGTAGCCAACATGCTGCGCAACCGCTGCTCTTGGTCGGTTGAGGATGGCGAAACGTATCATTGGCTCATGGGGTTTTGGAGGCGCCCAATGGTCCGCCGGCCGGTGATGTTTGCCATCGGTTTCGGCGCCGCCGCCGGGGCTGGTTTGTTGTTCCAGCCGTACTGGCTCGACCTATGCAATCGCATCAACTCTCGTCCATTTGTCGGCATGAACGGAGCCATAAGCCGCGGTAGCGAGTGCTCGCCGGTGAGCGCCATGACGATGAGCGGCAACTTTCTCATTGGATTTGGCCTCTTCATGTTGGTGATCGGACCGATTGTCTTCTCGCTGATCCACGTGCTTCGACACGGCTACAACTGGGAGTCGTCGCGCGTGGAGACGGCGGTGTCCAATCTCCCGATGCTGGCCGGTCTCCTCTACATCGCGGCCGGGGCCGGCCTGGCGATCGCCGGGTCATAGCGGCCCATCGCCAGAAGCAGAAGCCGTCAGGCGACAAAGGTCTCGCCATCGCTCTGCTGGACAACGAAGGCCGCCACCAGCGTGGGCCTGGTGTCCCAGCCCTCGAGGGCATCCCGAATCTGAGCGTTTGCCGCAGCGACGCGCACCCCCCAATCGAGGGCGGCCGGGGCGGCGATGGCCACGCTCAACTCGGGTCGGGGGATCAGAACAGCCCCTTCGAGATCGAACCCATCCATCGTTACGACGGCCAGTCCAAGCTCATCGCAGCGTGCTACCAGAGCCAGCGCCGTCTCCCGGTCGTAGAACCCCTCTCCGTCATCGGCTCTATAGACGACCTCGCCGTCGAATTCTTCAGTCAAGGTTCGAGTGAACGGGTCTTCTTCGTCCCAGCTTCCATCCGGGGCTGCGGCGTTGACCGCAGCGAGGAATGCATCACCTTCGGCTTCGAGTTGGTCTTCGGGCATGACGATCTGCGTAGCCAGCTCGACAACCCGAAAGAGATCTTCGACTGCGATGTCATGAACATCGCCGCCGTCGTCCGGATATATCTGGACGATGGCCTCTTCCCCGTCCCAGAACACCATGCCGACGAATTCGTCCCCGCGCCACAGCTCAACGACCGGTTGCTCGAAGTCGGCTCGATCAGTTTCGACGATTCGCAAAGGCAGCATGGGACCGACGTTACTGCATCGGTGGTGACTTGACCGATACAGGGCCACCCGCCGCCGCCGCACGGGAAGCGGGTTGTAGGGTGCTGCAGATGACGATCGACATTCTGCTGCTGCTTGCCCTCCCCGCCTCAGGCAAGTCGGAGCTGCGCCGCTACATTGCCTCGCTCGACCCGACGACGGCCCGCGACGATCTCGACTTTGCGCCGACTGTTCAGCTCGACGACTACCCCTATGTGCACATGATGCGTCGCATTGCCGAAGAGGTTCGTGCCGCCGGCGAACCGCCCGTCTTCTTCGCGTCGGACGGCGACCCGTTTCTCGACCCTGGAGACTGGGGCACGCTCACCCAGTTGATCAATCTCGATTTCGCCGATCTGGTCGATGGGGCAGACCGCCCGGCAGTCGGGAACGCGGCGTCGTGGCTTCTCGGGCGTATCGATGACGCTCGGGAACGGGCCGGGATGGCGCCCGTGATCAGTTCTCTGCTCCCGACGACTCGCAATCATCTGTACGGCGCGCTCGAAAATGAGGCCGAACAAGTGATCGATGAGCGCCAGACGGTAATCGCCACCGGTGCCGAGAGGAGGACGATCGTCATCGAGCTTGCCCGGGGCGGACCGGAAGGTGCGACCCCGCCGCTCCCTGCCCCCTACGGTTACCAGTACACGTTGGCGCAATTGGATGACGAGATCCTGGCGCGGGCCGCGATTCTCTACGTCTGGGTCGAACCCGACGAGAGCAGACGCAAGAATCTCGAGCGAGCGATGCCGGGACGAGAGGGCGATGCGTCGGTTCTGCATCATGGAGTTCCCGAAGCGGTGATGCGGCGTGAGTACGGCACCGACGACTTGATGTGGCTGCTGGCGGAAGGGGGCGGCAGCGTGATATACGTCCACAAGCACGACCGTGTGTTTGCGTTGCCAACCGGTGTATTCGACAACCGGGAGGATCTCACGTCGTTCCTCCGCGCTCCCGAGGAGGAGTGGTCGCCATTCCGGCTGCGCCAACTCCACCGTGAACTCGTAAATGCGACGGCGGGGCTACGCGTCTAGCCGCGATGGATCACTCAACACGAACCCCCCGCCAGAAAGCAACCCGGTCCTCGATATCGACGGCCGCCGGCTTTGGATCCGGGTAGTACCAGGCTGCTGCGGGATTCACCTGCCCATCTACCACGAGGTCGTAGTAGCTGGCCATTCCCTTCCACGGACAGCGAGTGCGTCTCGAGCTCTCGGCAAAGAGCGCGGGGTTGAGGCTGCTGCGCGGGAAGTAGTGGTTGCCTTCGACAACGATGGTGTCGTTGCTCTCGGCGAGCACAGCTCCGTTCCACGTTGCTCTCGGCATGACCTCTCCTGTCTATCGCATGAGGAAAACCGTCGGAGACCCTGGATTCATTCCACATATCGAGCGAAAGCTGCGAAGGGCCCCACGCGGCGGCGCGCAGATTCGACGAGCTACTTGCGAAGCAGATCCCGGATGTCCGTCAGCAACTTGATGTCCTCCGATGGTTCGGCGGGAGCTTCATCGCCCCCGGGATCCGTCCTGTCCTGATAGGCCTGGTAAGGCTTGACGATGAAGAAGAAGACACCGAGCGCTATGGCCAGGAATTTGACGAATGCGGTGATGAAGGATCCATAGAGGATGATGGAGTCGTTGATCGTCCAGGTGAGGTTATCGAAGCTCGGCTCACCGAAGACAATGCCAACGATCGGCATGACGACGAACTCCACGAGTGCGCTGACAACTGCCCCGAATGCGGCCGCCATTACGAAAGCCACCGCCAGACCGACGATGTCTCCGCTGAAGGCGAAGGCCTTGAACTCTTGATAGAGCTTCCTCACGTACCCACTCCTTGTTGGTCGGCGGCCAAATGTACTCGGACCCAGGACGCGAGAGCCAACCGGAGGATTTGAACGGACGGCGCTAGTCGACCACAAGGATCCTGCCGGCATTCCTCACAGAATCCAGGGCAGGAAGCGCCGCCGGACGCGTCTCCGATAGTCGGCGTACTCGGGGAGTCGGGCAACGAGAAGTCGCTCCTCGTGCTCGGTCTTGGCCCAGAAGAATGGAACGAGCAGCAGCGCCAGAAGGGCGGCCCGCGGGTTGCCGCCGCGGACGGATAGTCCCAGGAAGCCAAGTATCAATCCACCGTAGATGGGGTGACGCACCAGCGAAAAGGGGCCCCGATCCAACAACACGGCACCATGGCGGGGTGCGGGCAGGGCCGTCAGCTGACTGCGGATCACCCATAGGCCGCTTCCAGCGAGCAGCGCGGCAATACCGACCAGGGCCCATCCGGCAACACGGAATGCGTCCTCGGGTGTCGTGTTCCGGGTGAGAGCCAACAAGATCAGTCCAAAGAGGGCAAACTGGGCCACGACCCACCAACCGCCTCTTCTTGTGAATCTGCCAAACTTGATAGACATAGACTTAGATTTTATGTAATCTCATGCTAGACTTCATGTTCTCAACCGTACAACACCACACCAAAGGTCGATTGTTCCATGGATATCAACACCCTCACCCAGAAGAGCCAGCAAGCCGTGCTGGCAGCCCGGCAAAGCGCGGCGCGGCGCAATCATCAGAGCGTGCAGCCGCTACACATGCTCGATGCAATGCTGGGACAGACGGACACGGTTCTGTATCCACTTCTGGGTCACCTCGACATCAACCCCGCGGCGCTCCGCAACTCAACCGAAGCTGCACTGACCAGGATCCCGGCGGTTTACGGCGACACCACCGAACTCGCTTTCGACCCTGCCAGCCTGACCACTCTCGACACGGCGAATTCGATCAAGACCGGTATGGGCGACCAGTACGTCTCGATCGAACACCTCCTGTTGGCGCTGGCGACGGCATCTGATCCCGTCGGCGATGTAATGCGTGAGGCGGGCCTGACCCGCGATGCAATCATGTCCGCTCTGGAGAACGTGCGCGGCGCGCAACGAGTCACCAGCCAGAATCCCGAGGACACGCTCGCTCCACTGGACAAGTTCGGGCGTGACCTGGTGAAGCTGGCTGCCGACGGCAAGCTCGACCCAGTCATCGGCCGTGACGAAGAGATCCGGCGGGTCATCCAGGTGCTGAGCCGGCGAACCAAGAACAACCCGGTACTGATCGGCGAGCCCGGAGTCGGCAAGACCGCGATTGCCGAGGGCCTGGCACAGCGCATCGTCGACGGGGACGTGCCCGAGGGATTGAAGGACAAGCGCATTGTGGCTCTCGACCTGGGGGCCATGGTCGCCGGTGCCAAGTATCGCGGCGAGTTCGAGGAACGCCTCAAGGCAACACTCGATGAGATCAAGGCTGCCGAAGGCGGGGTCATCACCTTCATCGATGAGATGCACACGATCGTCGGGGCGGGAGCCGCCGAAGGCGCAATGGACGCATCCAACATGCTCAAGCCCATGCTGGCGCGGGGCGAGCTCCACATGATCGGCGCCACAACCCTCGACGAGTACCGCAAGCACATCGAGA
>JARFRN010000146.1 GCA_029287195.1 Acidimicrobiia bacterium
AATATGCCCACGGAGCTCTTCGATGGAACCGAGATCGGCGTCGCCTACGCCAACGTGGTGCTGGTCAACGGTGCAGTGATCGTTGCTACCGGCGGCTATCCGGAAGACGAGCAGGCAATCGAGGTTCTAGGGAAGGCCTTCCCCGAGCACGAGATCATCGCCGTCGGTGGGGCCATGCTCGCCTACGCCGGTGGCGGGATCCACTGCACGACAATGCAGATTCCCCTAGGAGGTGCGATGTGACCGAGTTCCGGCTGATCACCAGGGTCGAACGAGTACTCCCTTCGCCGGCGCGCCACGAGCCGCCCAGTAGGCGCGGTTTCCTTCGAGTCGGTGCCGTGCAATGTGCCTGGGACCCCGATCCCGAGAATCACCAGGCGACGCTGTCCGCCGGAATCCGGCTGGCCGCCGATAGCGGGGCGAAGGTGATCTGCCTCCAGGAGCTCACCCTCTCACCGTATTTCGCGGTCACCCCCGACGACCGGGAGGCTGCAGTCCGCTACGTCGAGGACATCGAGGATGGGCCGACCACCGCCTTTGCCCGGCAAATGGCAGCGGAAACCGGCGCCACCATTCATGCCAGCCTCTACGAACGCGACCCCGATGGCCTCGGATTCAACACTGCTATTGCCATTGCTCCATCCGGTGAATTGCGGGCCCGCACTCGCAAGGTGCACATCCCCCAGTTCCCGCTGTATCACGAGGACCAGTACTTCGCTCCGGGTGACAGCGGCTACCCCGTGATCGATATCGAAGGAGCCGGCTTTGGATTCCCCACCTGCTGGGATCAGTGGTATCCCGAGCTGGCCCGCATCTACTCGCTCGAGGGTGCCGAGATCCTGGTCTATCCCACTGCCATCGGCATCGACCCCGACGAGCTCGATTACGACACGCAGCCGATGTGGCGTCACACGATCACCGCCAACGGCATGGCCAACGCTACGTTCATGGTTGTGATCAACCGCATCGGTACGGAAGGCCCAACCACGTTCTACGGGTCATCGTTCGTCTCCGATCCATACGGCCGGGTCATTGTCGAAGCGCCCCGAGACGAACCTGCCGTCCTGGTCGCCGATCTCGACCTGGATCAGCGGAGGGATTGGATGACGTTTGGGCTGTTCGATACGCGAAGACCCGACCAGTACACACGACTCACCGAACGTGGCCGAGCATGAAACGCCACGGCCGCCCCTGCGGGGCGGCAATACGAAACCTTAGGATGGGACCCGCGAGGGATCCGATACTCCAACCAGAAGGCGAGAGGAGATCGAGAGAATGAGGGCGAGAAAAGCGATTCTGTTGTTCGCCGTGTTGGCATTATTGGCCGGCGCTTGCGGCGGCGACGATGACAGCAGCGACACCACCTCTGGTGGTACGGAGACAACCGCCGGCACAACTGAGACTACGGCCGGAACAACTGAAACCACTGCAGGCGCAACGGAGACAACGGCTACCCCTGGTGACGCCGGCGGTACGCTCGTTGCCACCCGCTTCGAGTCCTTCGACGGCTGGGTGCTCGATTCTGCTGCCGCCTATTCGAGCTACCAGACGCATCTGGCGGTCATGGAGCCATTGATACGCTTCACGGAGGACGGCCAGTCGCTGGCGCCCGGGTTGGCGAAGGATTGGGTATACGACCCGGATGCGCTGACCATCACGTTCACCCTGCAGGATGGCGCAGCCTTCAGCAACGGCGACCCGGTCACTGCGGAGGATGTTGCCTTCTCGCTCGACGTGTGGCGCACCGGGCCCAACTTTGGCGAGTCCTGGGCGGCCATTGCCGCCGTAACGGGTGAGGGTAATCAGGTGGTCCTCGAACTCGAGTTCCCGGACAACACGATCCTGCCGCTGATGGCATCGTCGGTGTCGGGCATCATGCCCAAGGATTTTGCCGGCATGACGGAGGACGATTTCTACAACAGTCCAATCGGTGCCGGCCCGTTTGTGGTCGAGGAGTGGTCGCTGGGTGGACGCATCCGGATGACTCCGAACCCTCACTACTACGACCCGGAGCGTCCCTATGTCGATGAGCTCATTCTCGAGGTCATCGCAGATGAGACCGAGCGGCAAAACCTGTTCGAGGCCGGTCAGGTGCATATCAACGAATACCTGTCACCCACGGTGGCGCCGCAGTACAACGAGGCAGCGGTCTACGAGTGCATTGTGCATTCGATCGAGCACATCGGCCTCAACGTGACCCGGCCACCGTTCGACGATCTGGCAGCCCGTCAGGCGGTGGCTTACGCCGTTGACTACGACGCCATCGACGCTGCGCTCGGCGAATACTTTGGCCTGCCCAGCGGCATCCTGGCGCCGAATATCTGGCATTGGGTTCCACCGACCAAGCCGTACTTCCGGCAAGATATGGCGCAGGCCCAGGAACTGGCGGCGAGCTCCTCGCTGGCGGGCGGCGTCGACGTCGAGATGATCTACGACGCCGGAAACGAATTGGACACGCTGGTGTCACAGATCGTCCAGGCCAACCTCGCTGAGATCGGTGTCAATGTGAGCCTGACCGCACTGGAGACCGGAGCGTTCCTGGACCGGGCGTTTTCCGTCGACGCCGACATAACGCCGTGGAACTACGGCGCCATCCAGCCCGACATGGGTGACCCAATGATCTGGATCTGGGCCACCGGGTGGCTGTTCTCCGGCTACGAAACGGACACCCTGTTCAACGATTTCTTGGAATACGGAGCCGCTGAAACCGAGGCCGACCAGGAAGCCGTTGTAGCCAAGATCCAGGACGATGCTATCGATCACGCCGCGGCGATCGCAGTTGCTGAGGGTTCCTACCTGCACGCAGTCAACACCGACTTGACCGGCTTCTGGTCTGCGCCGTGGGGCCTCTACTACTACGACACGATTGCGCTCGGCAGCTAACGCATAGGGCAGGGGGCGCCGGAGACCGGCGCCCCCACGGCAACTGAGAGGGAGATACGTGGGCCGATTCGGCTTCGTCGTCAAACGCCTACTGCAGACGATCCCAATGCTGTTCGGCATCGTTTTGGTGGTGTTCCTCGTGCTCCAGATCACCCCGGGCGATCCGGCCCGCCAGATCGTCGGGCTGCGGGCATCGGAGGCGGAGCTGGAGGAGGTACGCGAAGAGCTCGGCCTGGACGACCCCGTGCTCGTGCAGTACGTGCGCTACGTCGGCAATGTCTTGCAGGGCGATCTGGGCTACTCCTACAAGTCCCGCAAGCCGGTTGCGGAGATCATCGGCGAACGCATCGGTGTCACCGTATGGCTGATGACGGCGGGCCTACTCATGATCATTCTGATCAGCGTCCCCCTCGGGGTGATCGGGGCATTGCGCAAGGATCGCCCCGTCGACCACGCCATCCGCGGATTCGGCCTTCTCGGCCTGAGCATGCCGTCGTTCTGGACCGGGGTGATCCTGCTGCTCCTGGTGGCGATTCCCACCGGGTGGTTCCCGGCGGGAGGGTTTGGCGAGACCTTTCCCGACAAGGTCCGTTCGATCTTCCTCCCGGCATTGACACTGGCGATCGCCTCATCGCCTTTCATCATTCGCGGACTGCGGGCCTCGATCATCTCGGTGATGGAGTCCGACTACATCTCAACGGCCCGGTCTATCGGCGTAGCCGGGGGGCGTCTGGTGCGCCGTTTCGTGCTGCGTAACTCAGCGGGCCCCGCCGTCACCCTGCTCGCCATCGAGATGGGGTACCTGCTGTTTGGGGCGGTCGTCATCGAGACGACCTTTGCGCTGCCCGGTCTGGGCCAGGGTCTCGTCCTGGCGGCGAGGGGTCGGGACCTTCCCTCCGTCCAGGGCTACACCCTGCTGTTTGCTCTGGCCGTGGTTGTCGTGTACCTGGTGTCAGACATAATCACGGCAATCCTGGACCCGAGAGTGGAGATCGAAGCATGACGCTGCCTCCCACATCGTCACTAGACGCGGTCCCTGAAGTGATCGAGCCCGGAGCTGCACTCACCGAACCCGGTATCTGGAAGAAGATGCCGAAGAAGGTGTACGTAGGAGCAGGCATTGTTGCGCTCTACATCCTGATTGCCATCTTCGCCCCCTTACTGGCGCCGCTCGATCCGCTCGAGATCAATCCAGTGAACAAATTGGCCTCACCGTCGGCCGAGCACTGGCTTGGGACCGACGAGCTGGGACGCGATGTGTTCTCTCGACTGCTGTATGCCGCCCGCGTCGATATCCCCATCGGGTTCCTCGGAGCCTTGCTGCCGGCAATTGTCGGCACGATCCTCGGCGCCCTGGCAGGATTCTTCGGACGCTGGGTGGATACGGCGATCATGAGGACGGCCGATGTGGTGCAGGCCTTTCCCGCCTACATCCTTGTCATCGTGCTGGTTTTCGCGCTGGGGCAGGGGGCCGGTTCGATCATCATTGCATTCACGGTGCTGGCCTGGGTGATCTACGCCCGCATCATCCGCAGTGAGGTGCTGCGGGTAAAGGATCTCGACTACATCCACGCTGCCCGGGTTGCGGGGCTATCCAGGTTGCGCATTCTGCGAGTGCACGTGTTCCCGAACGTCATCAATCAGACCCTGGTGTATCTCCCCAACGACATCGTATTCGCCACGTTGGGCCTGGCCGCCTTCTCGTTCCTGGGTCTCGGTATTCCGCCACCGACAGCGGAGTGGGGAGCCATGATCGCCGACGGCCAGCCGTTCATCCGGACAAATTGGTGGCTGGCTACCGTTCCTGGTCTCGTGATTGTCGGCCTGGGCTTGGGGCTCTCCCTGGTGGGCGAGGGTCTCGAAGAGAGGCTGCGAGCGTGAGCGGGAACATCCTCGAGGTCAAGGATCTGGAAGTGAGTTTCACGGCTCACGGCCGCACCGTCACCCCCGTCGATGGGGTATCGCTCACCGTGAGGCGAGGTGAGGCGCTCGGAATAGCCGGGGAGTCGGGTTCGGGAAAGAGCCTGGCCCTCAAGTCGATTATTGGGCTCCTTCCCCCGAACGCCGCTGCAAGGGGAGATCTCCGCTATGCCCTTGACGAGAAAGAGCCGATCCCCTACTCGCCGACCGGTGTCCACGGCCACGGCATATCGATCATCTTCCAGGAGCCGATGACGGCCCTGAACCCAACGATGCGAGTCGGTGACCTGATCGCCGAAGGGCCGCGGATGCACCACGGTCTCGACAAGAATGCGGCCCGCACCAAGGCGGTTGAGCTGATGCGCCGAGTGGGCATCCCGACCCCGGAGCGGCGCGCCAAGATGTGGCCCCATCAGCTGTCGGGCGGGCTCCGTCAGCGTGTGATGATCGCCACGGCGCTCTCTACCGAACCGAGGCTGCTGCTCTGCGATGAACCGACCACAGCCCTCGATGTGTCGATCCAGGATCAGATTCTCGGTCTCCTGCAAGAGCTGCGTACCAGCCTCGGAATGTCGATCATCTTCGTAAGTCATGACCTTGCGGTGCTTGGCGAGCTCTGTGACCGGCTTGCCATCATGTACGCAGGGCGCATCGTCGAAACCGGACCGACCGATCAGGTATTCGCCAACCCCCGGCATCCGTACACCGAAGCACTGATGACGTCCGTCCCATCCTTCGATGCCAGCGCAGAGCAACTCCAGGGCATCGCGGGGCGGCCCCCGGATCCCCGCAACTTCCCGCCAGGGTGTCGTTTTGCACCGCGCTGTGGCTACGTCCAGGGTGACTGCAGCAGCGCCGTCCACGAGCTGCGGACAAGTGGGGATGGGCGTGCTACGGCTTGCATCCATCCCGAGCTCATCGAGGGGGTGAAGGAATGAGCTTCCTCGAAGTCACTGATGTGACGGTGCGGTTCACTGTCGGGTCGCGGCTTGCTGCCAGGATCAAGGGCGAGAAGCCTCCGATTCTCACGGCCGTCGATGGCATCTCATTCGAGGCAGAACGCGGCGAGTCGATTGGGATCGTGGGTGAATCCGGGTGCGGCAAGTCGACGCTGGCGAAGGCGATCACCGGGTTGGTCCCGGTCGCTTCTGGATCGATCTCCCTCGACGGACGGGAACTTGCCGGCAAGCGAGATCAGGCGTTGCGGCGCCGGATCCAGATGGTCTTCCAGGACCCAAGCTCCTCGTTGAATCCTTCCCTCACGGTGGAGAAGATGCTGTCGGAGCTGCTGCGGGTGCACCAGGTGGTTCCTCGCGACGAGATTGCCGACCGCTGCGCCGAGTTGATGGATTTGGTCGAGTTGCCGCAATCGCTGCTCGAGGCCCTTCCCCGGCGGATGTCGGGCGGCCAGCGGCAGCGTGTCGGAATCGCCAGGGCTCTGGCGCTCGAGCCTGACGTCTTGATCGCCGACGAGTCCGTCGCTGCCCTGGATGTGTCCGTTCAGGCCCCCATCCTCAATCTGCTCAACTCGCTGCGCGATAACCTCGGCTTGACGTTGATGTTCATCTCGCATGACCTGGCCGTAGTCCGCTACGTGAGCGACCGGGTGATCGTGATGTACCTCGGCACTGCGGTAGAAGACCGCCCGACTGCCCAGTTATTCGACGATCCCCGCCACCCTTACACGAAGGCGTTGATGGCAGCCGCCCCCAAGTTTGGAGTCAAGAAGGCACCGGGTGAGTCAGCGCTGAAGGGCGAACCCCCCAGCGCGCTCAATCTCCCAAGC
Source organism: Acidimicrobiia bacterium (assembly GCA_029287195.1). Classification (GTDB taxonomy): domain Bacteria; phylum Actinomycetota; class Acidimicrobiia; order Spongiisociales; family UBA5794; genus JAAETI01. Next base: position 6,590 of record JARFRN010000146.1, read on the forward strand.
GGATGCCGGTTCCGCCCCCGTTGCCCGCTGGCAGCTGACATCTGTGAGCAGATAGAACCGGATCTCATTGGTCCGTCCGAGACCCAACGAGCCGCGTGCCACTTCGCCTGGGAGGAGAACGAGATCCCCGCATGAGCCGCGCCGATACTGTGATTCGCGGTGGCACCGTATTCACCTTCGACGCGGCACAGCCGTGGGCGGAAGCCATCGCCGTGGCTGACGGCGCGATCTCGGCGGTCGGCGCCGCGGCCAACATCGACGGGTTGGTCGGAGCCGGAACAAGCGTGATCGATCTGCCTCCAGGGGCTTTGGTGCTGCCCGGGTTCATCGACGGGCATACCCACTATGTCAACGGTCCTTTCGAAGCCGCCGGAGTTGTCTTGTCCGAGTGTGACACCCTCAGCGAGATCGTCGACGTTCTCAGGCAGTACGGACCCGACAAGGCGCCGGTACGTGGAGGAGGATGGCGCTCCCACATCTTCCCCGAGGGCCCGCAACGGCGAATCCTGGACGATATCTTCGGCGACGTACCGGTCGTGTTGCGGGAGATCAACAGTCACTCTCTCTGGGTCAATTCCGCAGCGCTGGCTCGAGCAGGCATTACCGCTGCCACGCCGGATCCCGAACCCGGCTTCTCGGTATTTGTCCGCGACAGTGACGGGGAGCCGACGGGATGGGTTCTGGAGGAAGCGGCGATGCGCATCATTCACGAAGCCGTCGGCCCGGCATCCCCCGGGGACGTGCGTCGCGAGTTGCTGGCGGCTCAGCCCGGCTACGCCGCCGCCGGCCTCACGGGAGCTTTTGACGCCGGGATCTTTGTCGTCGACGAGTGGCAAGCGTGGGAGATGCTCGTCGCTCTCGACCGTAGGGGTGAGATTGGTCAGCGTGTCGTGGCAGCCAAGGTTGCCATCTTCGACGACGATCCGGTGGCCGTGCTGACTGCAGCGAACCAGGAACTCCGGTCTTCGAACGTCACGATCGACACGCTCAAGGTATTTGTCGACGGTGTGCCCGAGGCGCATACCTCGGCGTACCTGGAGCCGTATGTCGATCGGCCGGAAACGTCCGGTCCCCTGGCGGCGCCGGAAGAGGACATCCGTCGCTGGGCCCGAGAGGCGGACGCTGCCGGCTTCGTCTGCCACTTCCACGCCATTGGTGACCGTGCGGTGCGGGTTGCCCTCGACGCCATCGAAGCAGTGCGGGCCGAACGAGACAGTGGGATCCGCCATGTCATTTGCCACGGCGATCTGATCGACCCGGCCGATTTCCCCCGTTTCGCTGAGTTGGGGGTGGTGTGGAACACGTCGGGGCAATGGATCGCCGCCAGCCCCGTCGACGAGGTCATGCAGCGACGCCTTGGCGATCGAGCGGCTCGCCATTACCTGACCCGCAGCGCTCTCGCGGCGGGGGCTACTCTCACCCTTGGAGCCGACTATCCGGCTTCGGCGTACGTGTCCACCTACCAACCCCTGGTGCTGATCGAATCGGCGGTGACTCGCCGCCTCGCCGGAGTCACGGATGGGGATCCGTTGCCGCCGGCGGACGAGGCGATCCCGCTGGAGGCTGCGCTGCGGGCAATGACTATCGATGCGGCGCGCCAGTTGCGAGTGGACAACGTCACGGGGTCGCTGCAGCCGGGCAAGGACGCCGACCTCGTAGTCCTCGAGCGCAATCTGTTCGAGCATCCGACCCACGAGATCGCAGCGACCCCGGTGGCGCTGACGATGCGGGCGGGGCGCATCACCCACGACAGACAGGTCTGAGCGCATCGGACGGCTGGCTGCAGCGTTCATGTGACGGGGATTAGGAGAGACGTGTTCGAACCGCTCGCCGGCCGGGTCGGGCGACCTGCGCCGGTATCACCGATCTCCACACCTTGCGGCGTGAAGCGTTTCGGCGCAGGTTGGCACACCGAGGTCCCGCAAGAACCGGAAGCGACATAACCATCGGATTCGTGCGCCGCTCAGTACGAGATTTCGGACCAGGCCACGCAAGATCCGGGAGGGGGCCGCTTCCGCTTAGAAGCAAGAACCGGGAGGGGTCTCTTCTGCCCAGAGCGATCTCGCGTACCCACCAGCGCGAGATACCCGGCAATCGCGAGTGGGTGCGTTGGGCCTGTTCCCACCCTCGAATTCTGGTGGGCGAATAGACTCGGTCTCGCCTCTGTGGGAAGGAGCAACATCTACACGTCGCCCGTGGATGAGCCGACGATCAAGCGGTTGATTGCCGACGAGGCCGCCCTCTTCCGGGCCCGCAACCCGAAGTCCGGCGAGCTATTTCGTGACGCAAGCGAGTCGGGTTTTTGGCACGGGGTGCCGATGCAGTGGATGGCGGAGTGGGGTCTGCCCCACCCGCTGTACGTCGAGCAGGCCCGCGGCGCCCATCTGACGGATGTGGACGGCCATACCTATGCCGACTTCTGCCTTGGAGACACCGGTGCCATGTTCGGTCACTCACCCGGAGCGACTCTGGCCGCCGTCGCCGACGGCCTGGATCGCGGCTTTACCACGATGCTTCCCCACGCCGAAGCGGTGGCGGTCGCCGGTCATCTTCGCGAAAGGTTTCGCCTGCCTTACTGGCAGACCGCGATGACGGCGACAGATGCCAACCGCTTTGTGATCCGAATCGCTCGCGCCCTCACCGGCCGCCCCAAGGTGCTGGTAACCCGCTACTGCTACCACGGCAGCGTCGACGAGTCGATGAGCAAGCTCGTCGACGGCAGACCTGCGCCGCGCGCCAAATGGGATGTCAATCCCGGAGTACGTACAGATCAGATCGCCCGCATCGTCGAGTTCAATGATTTCACCGATATCGAGCGTGAATTGGCCAATGAAGACGTGGCCGTGGTGATGATGGAGCCGGTCATGACCAACAACGGCATGGTCCTGCCGGCCGACGGGTATCTCGAGCACGTCCAGGCGCTGTGTCGGGAACACGGCAGCTATCTCCTGCTCGATGAGACTCACACGCTGTCGACCGGCTGGGCCGGCTACGCCTCCGAGCACGGGCTGGAACCCGACTTCGTCGTCATCGGCAAAGCTATCGCCGGCGGTGTTCCGGTCGCCATCTATGGCTTCACCGAGCCGATATCGGAGGCCATGAATGCAACATTCGCCAACAAGTTCCAAACGAGCCAAATGGGGTTGGGCGGCACCCTCACCGGCAACGCATTCGTGCTGCGGGCGATGCATGCCACGCTCACCGAGGTGGCGACTCCGGCAGCCTTCGATGAGATGATCAGGATGTCTACCCGGGCCGCCGATGGTCTCGAAGCTGCCATCGCCTCCGCCGGTCTGCTGTGGACGGTGACCCGTTGTGGTGCCCGCGCTGAGCTTCAGTATCTTTCCGAAACGCCTCGCAATGGCACCGAGTCGCACGATGCCCTCGATTGGAATCTCATCGAGCATTCGCACATGTTCTTGCTGAATCGGGACGTCATGATCACGCCGTTCCACAACATGATCCTCTGCTCCCCCGAAACAGCGGAGGCGGGTGTCGACAAGCTGGTGGCAGTGTTTGCGGAGTGGATGCAGCTCATTGCGGCCAATCGAACGGAACGAGGGATCCCATGAGTACGGCAATCGTCACCGGAGCATCGCGCGGTATCGGTCGCGCCATCGCCGAACGGCTTGCTGCCGACGGCTATACGGTGATCGGGACTTACGCCCGGAACGAATCCGCCGCCGCGGATGTCGCCGCCGGCAGCGGGGCGACCATGCATCGGGTCGATTTCTCCGCAGACGGTGCCGTTGCCGAGTTCGTCGAGCAGCTCGAGCCGACGCCGCTCGACGTACTGGTGAACAACGCCGGCATCTTCGAGTACGAAGACTTCGAGGACTTCGACATGGAGCTGTGGCGCAGGGTGGTGCGGGTCAATCTCGATGCGGTGGTCGAACTGTCGACGGCTTTGCGCCCCCGGTTCAACCGAGGCGGTTCGATTGTGAACATCGCGAGTCTCGACGGCTATGTCGCCGCATACGACAGTATGAGCTACGCCGCCGGCAAGGCTGCACTGGTCAATCTGACTCAAAGCCTGGCGGTCAACTTCGCGCCGTACGGGGTACGGGTCAACGGCATCGCGCCCGGCTGGATCACAACCGAGATGAACGTCGACTCCGACACCTCCGGCGCCGCGGAGTGGACGCCGCTGGGGCGCGAGGGAGAACCGGCGGAGATCGCGTCGGTGGTCAGCTTCTTCTGTTCAGACGATGCCGGCTTCGTGACCGGACAGACTCTTGTAGTCGACGGTGGGTACGGCCTCGTAGACCCGGTCATCAAATTGGATTCCGACCGGCTGCGGGCCGAGCGCAAGATGGGAGGCCGTCACTGAGCCGCGAACTCGCCGACCTGGGCGCCACCGAGGCCCTCGGCCGCTTCCGTAGCCTCGACCTCTCGCCACTCGAGTTGCTCGACGCACTGATCGACCGGGCTGCCGCCACCGAGCCGATTGTCAACGCCTTCACCGACAGCTACTTCGAGCAAGCGCGGGAGCAGGCGGCAGCCGCCGCCGACGCCTACGCCCGGGGGACTGCCCGGCCGCTCGAAGGCATCGCCATCGCGATAAAGGACGAGGACATCATCGCCGGCCAGCGCACCACGATGGGCTCGAAGCTGCTCGAGGACTGGGTGCCGGAGGAGACCTCGCCGCTGGCGCAGCGGATCCTCGACGCCGGTGGCATCGTTCACGCTCGCAGCGCGGCCCCGGAGTTTTCGATGGTGATCTTCACGTGGAGCTTCCTCCATGGTGTGACCCGGAACCCCTGGAACCCGGCCATGACGCCGGGAGGATCGTCCGGGGGGTCGGGCGCAGCGGTGGCAGCGGGATCGACGACGCTGGCGACCGGGTCGGATATCGGCGGATCGATTCGTATTCCGGCTTCAATGTGCGGCGTGGTTGGTTTCAAGCCTCCGTGGGGACGGGTTCCCGAGGTGCCACCGTGGAATCGGGACCCCTTCCTGGCGAGCGGACCGTTGGCACGAACCGTCGCCGATGCCACTCTGCTGCAGAACGTCATCTCGGGGCCGGTGACCGGCGACATGTACGGGCTGCCCCGGCTGGTGATCCCGGAACGGCTCCCGCCGGTGACCGGGATGCGCATCGCGTTGAGTCCCGATCTCGGGTGCTTCCAACCGGATGCGGAGGTGGTTGCCGCCATCGACGCTGCAGCCTCCCGGCTACGAGAACTGGGGGCCGAGGTCGAACCGGTAGATCTCGACTGGGATCGAAGCTTGCTCGAAGCCGCAGAAGACCACCTCTCGTTCCTGATGGGGACCATCATGCGCGCCGACCTCACCCCGGGCTGGGAGAGCCGGGTGACGCCCTATGTCCGCGAGTTCTTCGGGCGCCCCCCGGTTTCGACCGAGCGCTGGATCGCCGGTTGGGAGGTCATGGATCGGGCCTACCTGGAGCTAGAGCAGCGGGTATTCGCCGCCGGATTCGATGCGCTGATCTGCCCCACCCTGATTACCACCAACATCCCCGCCGATTGGGGACACCCCGACGTGGGACCGGATGTGCCGCTCGACGAGATCTACTCGACCACGATGACGATGCCGTTCAACGTGCTCGGCCGGTTGCCGGTGCTCGACGTACCGGTCGGCATTGCGCCCAGCACCGGAGTTCCGATCGGGATGCAAATCGTGGGACCGCTCAACCGCGACGAGGTGCCCTTCCGGATCGGTGCCGCGCTGGAAGCGGTGGAGGGCCCGTTGTTCGACAGGACCCGCCCACGGGTGGGCTGAGCCGGCACGCTCGCGCGGATATCAAGCGAAGAAGTAGCGCTGCCCGAGCGGAACCTCGGTGACCGGTGCAAGCCCGGCGGGTTCCCCATCGATCAACACCGAGCCCTCCCGCGGGGGTACCACAACGTCGGGCACTGCCGTGTTGTGCACCAGATCGGCCCGAGTCACACCGCGGGTTCCGCTCACCACCGCAAAGTCTCTGTCTACGAATCGCTTCTGAATCCCGCCGTCGTCCGCCGCAGCCGCAACGAATATCGGCGCCAGGCGGCGAGGAGCATCGCCGAGCCCACCAAACATGGGCCCGTAGCGGCGCGGCAGGCCGCCACGAATCGACCCGGCACCATCCCCAGGTGCCGCCCACGCCACAAAGCCACTCTTGATGACGGCTTCCGGCTTCGCCCCGAACGACTCCGGCCGCCACAGCACGATGTCGGCCAGCTTTCCGGGCTCGAGTGATCCGACGTGGCTACTCAGCCCGTGGGCAATCGCCGGGTTGATGGTGTACTTCGCCAGATAACGAAGGATCCGCTCGTTGTGGGGTTCGGAATCCTTTCCTTCTGCCGCCATGATGTGGGCTAGCTGCCAGGTGCGGCGAATCACCTCGCCGCCGCGTCCCATCCCGAGCGAATCGGAGTTGATCATCCCAATCGCTCCCAGGTCCTGCAGATGGCTCTCTGCTTCCATGGTGCGGACCCGCACTCGTGATCTGGTAGCAGCAAAGTCGCTTGCGATCGCCGGATTCTGGTGGTGGACGATCATCGCCATCGGTACCAGCTCTTCTGCAGTGTGCACACCCAGCGGCACGGTGGGTGTCGTCGAGGAGGCCAGCACGTTGCGGTGCGACAGCATCTCGAGCGTGTTCGGAACATGCCCGCCACCGGAACCCTCTACGTGATAAGCATGCACGGTGCGTCCGGCGATCGTGGCCATCGTGTCGGCCAGCACCCCGGCTTCGTTCAGCGAGTCGGTATGCATCGCCACGGCCACGTCGGCGTCCTCGGCGACAGCGAGCGTACGGTCGATCACTGCCGGGGCTCCGCCCCAGTCCTCATGGATCTTGAAGCCGGACGCACCGGCGTCAAGCGATTCTTCGAGAGCGGCGGTGTCGGTCGTGGCGCGAGCCAAGAATGACGCGTTCATCGGGAATTCGGCCCAGGCCGCGATCAGTGTCTCCACGTGGCGCCGGGGGTTGACGCCAACGTCCCATACCCCGCCCGATCCCATCCCAACGATCGTGGTGATTCCCGAGCCGAGCAGCACCGGAACCACGGCCGGAGCAGATAGGTGCACATGGGAATCCACGCCTCCCGGCGTTGCGATCAATCCGTTGCCGGGTATGAACCCGGTGTGGGGTCCGACAATCAGGTCGATGTTGTCCATGAAGTCGGGGTTCCCGGCCCGCCCGACACCCACAACGCGGCCGTCCTTGATGCCGATGTTGGCTTTGACGATCCCCAGCATCGGATCGATCACGACGACTCCGGTGATCACGAGGTCGAGGGAGCTGGGGCCATGGCCCCGCCCCTGCGCCCCAATTCCGGCTTGGGTGGTCTTGCCGCATCCTGCAAGCAGTTCGTCTCCATAGCCCGCCTCATCGCGTTCGACCGCGACGACGAGGTTGGTGTCTCCGAGCCGGATGTGATCACCCGAGGTGGGTCCGTATATGGCGCGATAGCGGTCGCGGCCCATCTCAGTCGGCACCGGGAGCCTCCTCGTGGGCGTAGCCGCGGCGGATCGCTTCCTCGAAGATGGAGGCGGCGTCTGCCGTATCGAGCGGACCATCGACCAGGTCGGCGAGACCCCACACCTCCCGGTCGCCCCCGATCGGGATCAGCGCTACCTCTTTGGTCTCCCCCGGCCCCCAACGGATCGATACTCCGGCCGGGGTATCGAGCCGCATCCCGAACGCCAGGCGGCGATCGAAGCTCAATGAGCGGTTCGCCTCGAAGAAGTGGAAGTGCGAGGTGACTTCGATGGGAACCTCAGCGCCGTTGCGAACCGTAAGGTTGATGGCGGTGCGGCCGGCATTCGGCTGAATCGCTTCGTCGCCGACTGTCACGGCACCGGGTGCGGGAGATGCCGCGGGAGGAATCGGCCCGAAAGGCTCGGGGACGACGACCAGCACAGTGCCACTCGGGAACAGAGCATCGATCTCGATCTGACCGACGACCGCGGCGACCCCGTCCATCAGATCGTCATGGGTGAGCACGGCTCCGGCCCGTTTGATCACCTCGGCAAGCGGCAACCCGTCCCATGCCCACTCCAGGATTTCGTCACACACGATCGCGGCTGCCTCGGGGGCATTGAGCTTGCGGCCGCGGGCCCGACGGCGCCGTGCCAGTTGGGCGAGCGTGAAGATGGTGAGGCGGTTGAGTTCCTTGCCGGTGAGCCGCATCTCGTCCTCGGAGTCGGTAGTAGTGACGCTAGCTCTCGCTCACAGCTTGTCCTGCCAAGGCGGCCAATCCTCGGGGGCAACAAACGCCTCCGGGAACGGCTTGGTGTTGGGATCATCCTTCCCCAGCCAGAGGTCGGGATACCAGGGGATTCCGTCGACACATTCGGTTAGCTCGTAGAGCATGGTCTTCAGGGTGCAGGGTACGGCGCCGGCGGCATACATCCGGCGCAGCGCCGGCCCAGGTGACGATTCGGTGGTCGATAGACAGTCCTCGAGGAGAAATACCTCGTAACCGGCTTCGAGCAAGCCCAGTGCCGACTGCAGGATGCAGACATCCGTCTCGGCGCCGGCCACTGCGATCTGGCGGCGGTTCATCGCGGCAACATCCGTGGCAATCTCAGGATGCGCCATGCAGCCGAAGTAGTTCTTCACGTGCCTGGGGCGGCCCGCGGGGAACACTGCTTCGAGTCGATCCGGAAACTCGCCGTTCTCCTCGATCGGCTTCTCGAAGGTAGTGACCAACGGCAGGTCCAACCAGTCGGCGATCATCAGCAGGTGCTGCAGACGTACCTCGAAGGCCTCTCGCCCGACGGGATCGTCGGCAAAGGCAAGATCCATGAAGAATGGCTGGACGTCGATCACCAGCACGCCGAGATCCGGCCGTCTGATCCGTGGAACCGTCATCGTCACACTCCAAGAACGCTGCGGGTCACCCTAACCGACCCGATGCAGAGCCTTGGCCCGCCGCACCTCGATGAGCGCCAGGACCCAGAACACGAGCACCGGCAGCGCCAGGAACACGCCGATCCATCTGGGGCCGAACTCCCCGTAGAACCATCCGATCGGAAGTGCCGCGGCGCCGGCAGCAAGCAACCCGATGCCGTCCAGCAGACCCTGACCGGCGGCAAGCTGCGTGGCCGGTGACGCTCGGGCTGCCATCGCCTGTGACGAGGGTGCCGTCGCCGAGTTGATCACGCTCTGGCCAAGCCCGACCAGGACGGTGAGGGCAACGGTGTTGACAAGACCGATCAGCGGGGTCACCGCGGCCAACAGGAACGTTGCGGTCAGGGCGATCCGGGTGGGCTCGATACGATCCGCCAGTCGACCAACCGCGGGGGCGAGCACCACCATCGGCAGGATCACGATGGTCAAAGTGAGGCCGGCTCCGGCTGTTGATGCGCCGCGATCGGTGATCAAGCGGGCCCAGATCGCTTCGAGACCACCAATGATGAAGAACTCGGAGCTTGCCAACAAGATGGCGGCCCGGATCATCGGGCGCCGCAGCAATGTGAGCACAGCCTGCCGTTGCCCCGGGGCCACTACGCGGGGAAGACGCCTCGAGACAACCGGGGTTGTGAGTGCCAGCACCACCGCGGGAGCGATGAACGCCATGCGCAGGCCGAAGCCTTCCGCGAGCAGCCCACCAAGGAGCGGGCCGCTCAGAAACCCCGCGAGCGCCGCCCCCATCAGGGCACCGAGTTGGGCACCGGGACGATCCGGGCGACCGGTGACGGCGATCCGACGGGCCGCCGGAAAAAAGGCGCCGTCGGCGAGACCGAAGACGGCCCGGGCGGCGATGAACGACCACAACTCTGTCGCCACCGAAAGCCACAACAGAGCAGCCACTCCGCCAACCATGCTGGCAACCAACATCGTGCGTGCGTGTCCCCGATCGGCGACAGGGCCGAGGGTCACGTTGCCGGCAAACCCGGCGACGAAGCTGATCCCGGCAATCAGGCCCAATCCCCACGTCGGGAACCCGAACTCATCCTGCAGCTCGGCGAGCAAGGCCACAACGAGCCCCAAACCGAGAGCGAAGACCCCGGCACCGATCAGCAGGGCGGTCCATTGCGGTGTGCCCAGGCGGCGTGCCTTTGCCATCGCCGACCGTTCTGTGTCCATGGCTGCCAGCGTAGGGCGGGGGAGCCAAGCCTCTGCCATCCGGGCGGTCACCTTGCGGACATCTGCTACCCTATCGTTTGATAGGTTGTCGGCACCGAGCTCGGAATCGGTAGAGTCTGGCCAATCGGTGAAGGGGAGTGCCGGGTGACATATGGCTACGCAGGGAAGATCCTCCACGTCGATCTGACAACGCGTCGGGTCGAGTTCGAGGAGCCACCGGAATCGCTCTACCGCACCTACCTGGGTGGTAGTGCCCTCGGCCTTTATTACTTGCTCAAGAACACACCGGCCGGGGCCGACCCGTACGGGCCGGCGAACACGCTCGCCTTCATGCTGTCGGGGATCACCGGTGCGCCCATCGCCGGCCAGAGCCGGGCAACCGTTGTCGGCAAGTCGCCCATCACGGGGGGAGTAGGCGACAGCCAGGCCGGTGGCTTCTGGCCCGCCGAGCTGAAGTTTGCCGGCTTTGATGGCATCGTCGTCAGGGGTGCCTCGTCGCGGCCGGTCTATCTGTGGATTACCAACGGGGAAGCCGAGTTGCGGCCGGCGGATCACATTTGGGGGATGACTACCCGTGAAGTCGAAGAGGTCCTCAAGACCGATCACGAGGACCAGCGGATCCAGATTGCCCAGATTGGTCCCGCCGGGGAGAAGCTCGTACGTTTCGCCGCCATCATGAACATGGCGACCCGGGCTCACGGCCGCACCGGGATGGGTGCCGTGATGGGCAGCAAGCAGCTGAAAGCGATCGTGGTTCGCGGTGCCAAGAAGAAGATCCCGATGGCCGACCCGCAAGGCTTGCGTGAGATCATGCAGCCGTCGATTCCCCTGATTCGTGAGGACGAGGATGTCTGGGATCTTGCCAAGCACGGCACGCTGGGAATCCTGGAGAGCCAGAACGCGGTGGGTGGTCTGCCCACCCGCAACTACCAAAGCGGTTGGTTTGGTTACGACCGGGCCGCCGCCATCGGAGGGGAGCGCCTCTTCGACGAACTGCTGCGCGGCGCCGCGGAGGGTACGCAGCTGAAGGCGGGCCGGGAAACTTGCTACTCCTGTGCGGTTCGCTGCAAGCGCGTTGTCGAGGCTGAGTGGGAAGAGAAGCTCATCGATCCCAAGTCGGGTGGTCCCGAGTACGAAACGGTTTCGACCTTCGGCTCCTACTGCGGCATCGACGATCTCCACGCCATCTCGTACGCCAACCAGCTGTGCAACCAGTACGGCGTCGACACCATCGCCGCCGGGGCCACCATGGCATTCGCCATCGATTGCTACGAGTCCGGCTTGATCGATGCCGCGGACACGGATGGTATCGAGCTGGGGTGGGGCAAGGCCGACGCCATGATCGCCATGCTGGAGAAGACTCTGCAGCGAGAGGGGTTCGGAGCGGTGCTCGCCGAAGGCTCCGCCCGGGCCGCCGAGCAGATCGGTAACGGCGCCGAGGACCTGGTGGTTGCGGTCAAGGGCGCAGAGCTGCCGGCCCACATGCCGCAGGTGAAGCCCTCCCTGGGTGTGATCTATGCGGTGAACCCGTTCGGCGCCGACCATCAATCGAGCGAGCACGACCCCAACTACACCCCGGACCTCCTTGCGGAGTCGCCGGACAAGTACGGCAAGCGAACAAGGGATATCGGGCTGACCGCCCCGCAGCCGGAAGAAGCGCTGAATCGTTCCAAGGTGGAGTTCGCCCTCAAGAGCCAATACGCCTACTCGGCGTTGGATACAGCTGACGTTTGCCAGTTCGTCTTTGGTCCCGGATGGCAGTTGCTCGGCATGGCCGAGCTGGCCGCTGTGATCACAGCGGTCACAGGCGTGGAGACATCCGTCGACGACCTCATGGAGCACGGAGCTCGTCGCCTCAACATGCTGCGCGCCTTCAACGCCAGGGAGGGCATTGCCCGAGAACGCGACACGCTCCCCAAACGGCTCTTCGAGCCGCTCACGGGTGGTCCGACCGACGGCCGGGTGTTCGACCGGGAGCGGTTCGAGGCTGCGCTCGAGATGTACTACGAGATGGCGGGCTGGGATCCTGTCACCGGTAATCCGACGCCGGAGACCCTCGATCGGCTGGGTCTCGGTTGGCTCGAGGAGGAGCTGGCGCGGTGAGAGCTCGGGTCGTACTTGGTGCGGCGGTTGTCTTGCTGGTTGCCGGGTGTTCCGGCGACGATGCGGGCACGCCGGACCCACCTGCCGGAGACGTAGTGCTCCGGGTTGTTGTCGAGAACGAGGTTGCCCGGGATTGGACCCTCGCCGATCTCGAGGCCGAGGTGGCATTCGTTGAGATCGTTATCGACGACGACGTGCAAACTGGTCCGCGCTTGCTCGATGTCATTGCTGCGTCTGGCATCGCGGAATGGGAAACCGGCGAGGTGCTCGGCATGAGCGAGGGTCGAGTGATCGAGGTGGCGCTCGACATCGATGCGGCGACGGTGGACGAGGCATGGGTTCTTGATGTGACCAACCGGGGCACCCTCAAGCTGGCGGCTCCGGACCTACCGAGACAGCAGTGGGTGAGGGACGTTGGTGAGATCAGTTTCCCGTAGTCGCTGGGTGATCGGCATCGACGACACCGACATGCCAACCGAGGGCGGGACCGGGCAGCTGGCGCGACGATTGACGCGTGATCTCGAGCGACTCGGTTGCGGGGTTGCCAAGGGGGTGACCCGGCATCAGCTCTTCGCGGGTCCGGGCGTTCCCAAGACATCACGCAACTCTGCGGCCGCCATTGAGTTCGTCGGAGCGACGCCCGTCGCCACTTTGTTCGACGCCGTCGGGAGGATTGTGGCGCGCGCCGCGGTCCCAGGTTCCGATCCCGGTGTGGCGTTGGCTCCCGTGCAACTCGAGGCGGAGGTCGTAGAGTTTGCCAGGTCGGCGCAGGCAGGGTTGGTGACTCAAGGCCAGGCGAGGCGAGTTGCCGCGCACAACGGTGTCATTCTCGAGGGCCTCGGAGGTGACGAGGGCGGGGTGATCGGGGCATTGGCTGCGGCAGGGCTGCGCGACAACGGCAACGACGGTCGATTTGTGGGTCTGGCCGGGATCCGGGATGTTGCCGGGGTAATGGAGGTTGCCGACGTTCTGGAGCAGACCGGGATCACGGCGATTCTCGATGAAACGGCGGGCCATCCTCTCCCCGACGGCGCCGCTATTGATCTGGGAGACTGGGTGCGACCGCGGCTGATCAACGGACTACCGGTATTGGTAGCGCGACACAATGGTGAGAGGTGGACGAATGCAGACGCTCGCCCCCGCTGAAGCCACCCGCAGGATCTCGCCGGCAGCCGCGGTGGCCGTCGCGGTTGGCGTCGGGCTCGTTGCCGCTCTCGCCAAGCGCTATCTCGACTTCTCGTTGGGTATCCCGGGCCACGCCGGTGTCGGTTGGATCGCGGTTCTCGTGGCCGGGCGGCTGGGCAATCCCCGTTTCGGCATGGCAACCGTTGCGGGGTTGTCGATGGCGGCGTGGGGTGTGCCGATCGGTCTCAATCACTCGCTGGCCTACAACACGGCCCTCTACGGCATGGCTGGAGCCATCCTCGACTCCGGTGTCATGATGCGGCTGCCGCTGCACCGCTTCTGGGGGGCGGCGGCAGCGGGCGTCCTGATCCACGTAGCCAAGTTCGGCTACATCTTCGCCAACGCCTGGATGGCCGACATGATCCGCAACGTCGAGGTCTTCGGGCTGACGCGATCGCTGGCGAACCACATCGTCTTTGGTGCACTGGGCGGGTTGCTGGGTTGGGGCATATGGAAGATCGGGGGTCGCCTGCGGCGATGGTCGGCGACCCGGCTGCGGCGGGAGCATTCGTCGTGGTGATGGTGCGGCTGCCCCGGCAGCTCCGTAAGTATGCCGCCGATGCGGAGCTCGTGAGAGTGTCCGGCGATACTGTGATCGAGGTGATGCGGGCTGTCGCAGAAGCTCACCCAGATCTCAGAATCCGACTGTTCGCCGATAGCGGCCTGGTACATCCCCACCTGGCACTCTTTCATCGCGAAGAACTCGTTGCCCGGGGCCAATACGATGCCCATCCGGTTGCAGCCGACGACCGGATCGAGATCATCATTGGGATCACCGGTGGCGCCGAAGATGTGCGGATGCGAGGGTTCCGGCAACGGGTGTCGGTCGAAGAGGCTCATTCCGCAGCACTTGCCGGAGTGGAGCGTCTCGAGGCGGAGCCGGTGTCGTTGGAGGAATCATCGGGCCGGGTCCTAGCCGAGGCGGTCGTCAGTACCGTCGCAGTCCCTGCGTTTCGGCGGGCGACGATGGATGGCTATGCGGTCCGGGCCGCCGACACCTTTGGGGCGTCGCCATATGGCCCGATAGCGCTGAGACTCGTCGGCGAGGCACTCCCGGGCACTTCGCCTGCTGTACTCGCCGGCGGACCGGCGGCGCTGCGCATCATGACGGGGGCGCCCGTGCCCGACGGCGCCGACGCGGTTCTCAAGGCCGAGGATGCCACCGAGATTGCTGAGATCGTCGAGGTCCATGCTGCGGTCGCTCCCAGCAAGAACGTCGGTGAGATCGGGGAAGACATCGCGATCGGTGACCGGGTCCTTGCCTCGGGCCGCCGGCTCCTCCCGCAGGACGTTGGGTTGCTGAGCTCGATCGGATGCAGCCCGGTGTCTGTCGTCCGCCGGCCGCGGGTGCGGGTGATGGTCTCGGGTGATGAGCTTCTCGAACCGGGGGAGTCGCCGAGCGGATCGAGGATTGTGGACAGCAACTCCCCGATGTTGGCTGCCTTGATTCGGCGGGACGGCGGTGTGCCGGAAGTGATCCGGACCCCGGACGACGCAAGCGCAATGCGGGCCGCCCTCAGTGCACCGGGGGCCGATGCCGTAGTCACTGCCGGCGCAGCCTCGGTTGGTACCGAGGACCGGGTTCCGGTGCTCGTTGATGAACTGGGCGAGTTGATCGTCCACGGCGTTGCCATGCGGCCGTCATCGCCATCCGGCGTCGGCAGGGTCGGCGCCACGCCGTTTCTGCTATTGCCGGGGATCCCCGTCTCCGGTCTGGTGGCCTACGACTTGTTCGCCGGGCCGGGGGTCAGACGACTCGCCTGGCTGCCCGACGAATGGCCCAATCGGATAGAGACGATGCAGCTCGGGTCACGGCTGGTCTCG
>JARFRN010000210.1 GCA_029287195.1 Acidimicrobiia bacterium
GTTCTGCTATTGCCGGGGAACCCCGTCTCCTGTCTGGTGGCCTACGACTTCTTCGCCGGGCCGGTGGTCAGACGACTCGCCGGGCTGCCCGACGAATGGCCCTATCGGAAAGAGACGATGCAGCTCGGGTCACGGCTGGTCTCGCAGATCGGACGCACCGACTACGCCCGGGTCGTAGTCGAAGACGGCTTGGTACGTTCGCTTGCGATCTCAGGAGCGTCGGTGTTGTCTTCGGTGACTCGAGCCGACGGATTTGTCGTAATCCCGCCGGGTCTCGAGGGCTATCCGGCCGGAAGCGACGTCGACGTCTACCTCTATGGATCAGAAATATGAAGCAGCGTCAGTTCCTCGAGGTAGTCGATGAGGAGGTGGCGCGTGAGCGTTTCGATGCAGCCTGCGCCCATCTCGAGCCCCGCCACGAAGTGATCCCACTCGAGTCGGCTCTCGGCAGAGCGCTCGCGGTCGACGTGGTGGCTGCTGTGGACGTAACCGGATTTGACCGCAGCAACGTGGATGGTTTTGCCGTCCATGCTGAGGACACATTCGGTGCAGAAGAGCTAAAGCCGATCGCGCTGCACGTCGCCGAGCTGTCGCTTGCCGCCGGGCAGGCGCCGTCGCCGGGCTTTGCGCTCGAGCCGGGGGTCGCGATGTCGGTCGCGACCGGAGCAGTGGTTCCCCGCGGCGCCGATGCAGTACTCATGGTTGAAGACACCGAGCCGGTGGCCGGCGGCATCCGCGTAACGCGAGCGGTGGTCCCCGGGGGCAACATCACGTACGCCGGCTCCGACATCGGACGGGGGGAGACCGTCGTCAGGCGTGGGGCCCGGTTGACATCCCACGAAACGGGGGTGATCGCAGCCGTCGGTGCAGCCGATGTCACAGTCGTCGCCCGGCCTCGCGTTGCCATACTGTCAACCGGTGATGAGGTTGTAGCCCCCGGGGCTGAGATTGCAGTTGGGCAGGTATTCGACTCCAACCAACGCATGCTGCTCGATGCCGTTGCCGAACTCGGCTGCGAGCCTGTGGCCGGGGGCATCGTCCCCGACGACGAAGCACTCCTCACCGCAAGGCTCGAGGAATTGCTGGTCGGCGACGCGGCAGTCGACGTCGTGCTGCTCTCCGGAGGGACCTCAAAGGGGGAAGGGGACCTCAATGCCACGGTCGTCCACAAGCTGGCGATGCGTCTTCCCAACTCGGCTGGCGTAGTAGCCCACGGGGTTGCGCTCAAACCCGGCAAACCGGTCCTGCTGGCCGGCATCGCCGGAACCCCGGTCGTCGTGCTCCCCGGCTTCCCGACGTCGGCGATTTTCACCTTCTATGAGTTCGTTGCCCCCCTGCTGCGTCGCCTATCCGGATACGGCACGACGGAGCGCCCGGTGCTGCCGGCAACAGTCCCGCTTCGGATCACGTCGGCAACGGGTCGTACGGAGTACAACCTCGTCGAGCTCGTGGAGGGTCCGGTGGGCCTAGCGGCGTACCCGATCGGAGCCGGATCGGGAAGTGTTACCGCTTTCGGTCGAGCCGATGGGTTCATCCGGATCCCGGCCGACACCGAGTACGTGGAGGCGGGGGCAAAGGTCGACATTCACCTACTCAACCCGAATTTGCGGCCGGCGGACCTGGTGGTGATCGGGAGCCACTGTGTCGGCTTGGACTACCTGCTCGGCTTGCTGGCGGATAGGGGATTCAACGTCAAGATGGTCCCGGTCGGCTCCTCAGGGGGCATCGCCGCGGTAGGGCGGGGCGAAGCGGATGTGGCCGGGGTTCACCTCATGGATGAGGTCACGGGCGAGTACAACGCTCCGTTCTTGCCGGAAGGGGTCACCCTCCTGCCCGGCTACCGGCGTCGACAGGGGGTCGTCTTCAGAAAGACCGACACCGACCTTGCGGCTGGCTCGTCGGATGAGCTGCGAGCGAGGCTGCGGTCCGGGACCCGGCGCATGGTCAACCGCAATCCGGGCAGCGGCACCCGGGTACTCATCGATCGGCTACTTGGTGGCGCCGAACCGCCCGGCTATCTCCACCAGGCCAAGACCCATCACGCGGTCGCCGCCGCAGTAGCCCAGGGCCGCGCCGATTGGGGGGTGACTCTCGATACCGTTGCCAGGAAGGCCGGGCTCGAGTTCCGTTTCCTCCAGGACGAGCAATTCGACCTGGCAATCCCGCAGGCAAGACGTGACCGGCCTGCGGTGCGGGCGTTGCGTGACCTTTTCGGTGATCCCGGTGTCGTATCACGGTTGAAGGATCTCGGCTTCGAGCGGTAGGTCCGTCAGTCCATAAACCCGGCTGCCGTGGCCCGCTCGTCGAGGTCCGCCAGCACCCGCGACTGCACCTCTTCGAAGAAGCCCGGCGTGTTGAAATAGGGCAGATCCGACCCTGCCATTGGCTCATGGGCGACGGCCGGCAGCCGGTAGTCCTCCGTACCGAACCCGATCCGCCGCTCACAGGCGTAGCCGCGCAAGAAGGTATTCATGACGACGGTCTTCAGCTGTTCGGGGTCGATCTCGAGCCCGGCGGCTATCTGCAGCGCTTCCGCTTCCAGCTCCGGCGTGACGTTGGCGAACTTGCACATGCCGGTGATGTCGTCCATCAGATATAGGGGTCCCCGGTTGGTGATCGCATCAACCCAATAGTCGACACCGGTTTCCCGTTCGATTACGAACAGGAAGAAGGTGCGCATCGACATGTGCCCGCCCGCCAGCGCCCACGGGAATCCCGGGTTGGTATGGGGCTGATATGCCGGGTATTCGAGGCCCTTGGAGTGCATGGCATAGGCGGTTGCGCCCACTTCCTCAGACAGACGCTTGACCCCTTGGCCGAGTTCCGGAAGCTCGCCGGCGGCAACCGCACGGATGGCATCGGTCACACCCTCGGCATCACCAAAGGACAAGCCGTCGAGGAGATCTGCCCCGGTACGTCGATTGTGATCCATGACGTACCCCAGGGTGACACCGAGCGAGATCGAGTCCATTCCCAGTTCATCCGTTAGCTCGATGAGGCTGAGGGCGACATCCGGGTCGAAGATTCCCAGGTTCGACGACAGCAGGGTGATCGGTTCGAAGTCGACCTTGGCCCGGAACTTCCCGGCCTGACCGCCTTCGTCGTCGTAGACGTTCTTGTGGCATTTGATGCCGCACAGGTAGCAGCCTTCGGCTAGCACCACGTAGGGGCCGGCTTCGACGCTGGGGCGCAGCAGCGGCACAGATACGTCGGTGCCGCTGGGAGCGAAGTTGAACTCGGGGAGCGACTGAGCCTCCTGCATCATCTTCATCGTGCGCCAGGTCCCGCCGCGATCGTTTGGCAGGTCGCGATACCGGGCGCTGCCTTCGCCGAGGTTGATCTCTTTGTTGACGTCGCGCAGGCCCCGGGTGCGCGGCGGATTGGGTCCATCGGCGGCGATCGCCCAGAGATTCTTGGATGCCATCACGCCGCCGTAGCCACCTCGCCCGCAGAAGCGGGGCTTGGAATCGCCGCTCTCGAGCTGGTTGTCCGTCGAGAGCGCAATAGAGGCGTAGCGCACCGTCTCGTAGTTTTCGCCGGCGGGGCCGATGACGGCGAAGTGGGCGTCTGGATAGCGCCCGTGCAGATCCTGGATCCGGTCGTTGACCATCCGTCCCCGGAGGTCGGAAGCATCGAGGAACTCGAACGTGGCCGGCTCTCCCTCTTCACCTGCCGACAGGTAGAGCAGCGTCGGGCGCTCGGCCCGCCCGGTGAAGATGACCTCGTCGAGTTCGAGGCCGCGTAGCTTGGTTCCAAAGTGGCCGCTCCCTGCCGACCACATCAGGCCCGGTCCGCCGTTGGCGGCCTGCTTGAGTGGCGAGTAGCCGTGGAAGAAGGTGCGCAGCCCCGTCATGACCCGGGTACCGCTCAGCAGGCCGAGATTCATGACGAGCGGTGCCCGTGGATCGTAGGGATCGGAGACGTCGACATCGGCGAGCAGCTTGGTGGCGCGGGCGATGCCACCGAGCGCGTCCTCGAAGTCGGCACACTGCATGCGTTCGTGGCCTACATCGAGCGTGGTGAGATCGACGTGGTAGCGGTTGAACTCGAAGGCGGTCGCCGGTCTCAACGTAGTCTCCACGTCGCTCCCTTTCTCCACTGGCAATAGCCGGAGTGATCGTCACCGACACCGACCACCCCGGCCAAGTTGGCTCAGACTAGGCCCTGCTTGGTTGCGAACTCGGCGATGACCCCATCCAGGTTCGGCTCGCCGATCTCCTGGAGATCGTAGAACACTCTGGTGTGTGGCTTGTCGATATTGACCACGCGGGCCAGGTCGATCGGCGTGCCCACGACGACGGCATCGCAGTCCGTTGCGTTGATAGTCGCTTCGAGGTCCCGCAGCTGCTCCTCGCCGTAGCCCATTGCCGGGAGAATGGTTCCGATCTCTGGATAGATCTCGAAGGTCTCCTGGAGCCTGCCAACCAGGTAGGGCCGGGGGTCGATGAACTCGGTGGCGCCATACTTCTTGGCGGCTACCACACCGGCACCGATCTTCATCCCGCCGTGAGTCAGAGTCGGGCCGTCCTCGACGGCGAGAACCCGCTTACCGTCGACAACGGCAGGATCTTGCAGCCGCAGTGTCGACGCCGCATCGATCACCTTGGCGGTCGGGTTCGTCTTGGCGATGTTCTCGCGGACCGTCTCGATATCGGCCAAATCGGCAGAATCGATCTTGTTGATCACCACTACATCTGCGGTGCGCAAGTTGACCTCACCGGGGTAGTAGCCGAGCTCGTGGCCGGGCCGGTGCGGATCAACGACGGTGATAGCGAGGTCGGCCTTGTAGAAGGAGAAGTCGTTGTTGCCGCCATCCCACACGATCACATCGCAACCGTCGGGGTCGTTCTCGGCGGCCCGGACGATCGCCTCGTAGTCGGCCCCGGCGTAGATGACGTTGCCGCGGACGATGTGTGGCTCGTACTCCTCCATCTCTTCGATGGTGCAGTTGTGCTTCTCGAGATCAGCGATCTCTGCAAAGCGCTGCACCTTCTGAGCTGCCAGGTCACCGTATGGCATGGGGTGGCGGATCGCCACGACCTTGAGACCCTTGGCCATCAGTTTTTCGACGACGGCACGAGACGTTTGCGACTTGCCGGCTCCGGTGCGGACTGCACACACGGATACGACGGGCTTGGTGCTCTTCACCTGGGTGTCGGCCGGTCCGAGCAGTGTGAACGAGGCGCCGGCGGCCTGGACAATCGCAGAGACCCCCATCACGTGTTGATAGGAGATATCGCTGTAGGAGAAGGCGCACTCGTCGGCCCCGAGCTCGGCAATCAACCGTGGCAGCTCTTCCTCGGCATGAATCGGAATACCGTTGGGGTAGAGCGGACCGGCCAGCTCGGCTGGATAAGTCCGGTCCTCGATACCGGGGATCTGCTCGGCGGTGAACGCCACTACCTCGACACTCTCGTCATCGCGATAGCGAGTGTTGAAGTTGTGGAAGTCGCGTCCTGCGGCTCCGATGATGATTACCTTGCGTTTTGCCATCTGTCTCTCCGTTTCCGATTCGTGTCTTGCCTTCTGTTGAGCGGGCTGATCAATAGCCGGGGATCTGCTTCGGGAAGTAGTCCTGCAAAGTGCCTTCGCGATACACATCCGCAGTCGCACAGTGGAGTCCTCCGCCAAACGGACCCACGGCCCAGAACGGCACAGGAATGACCTCGAAACCGAGCTGGTAGAACTGCTCCTGCTGAGCCTTCTCCTGCTCCTCGACAAAGATCGTGTTCTCGTCGAGCAGCAACGTGTTCATCGAAAGCCACACGCTGCAGAAACACAGCGGCGGCTTCTCATCGAGCGCCGGCTCGGCGCACGGCACTATCTCCCAATCGTTCAGCGCGAACAGCTGCTTCATTTCCTCGGTGAGCGGCACTCGCTGCCGGTTGCTGAGAGCCAGACCCGGTCGCAGCGGGATGAAGGTGGCATCGATGTGCATCGGGTGCGCCTCGTAGAAGAGCACCTCGTGGACACGGTGCTCGGGGAAGTGGCGGCGCAGCCAGTCGATCCCGGCGCCGTTGGTCGTGGTGGAGCGTTGCACGAACAGGTCCTTGCCGAACCGGCCCACGTCGGCGGCGTCGAAGAGCGGCTCCTCTTCGGTGAGGTTCCACTGCTTGTTCATAGTGAATCGTTCGATTTGCTCTTCGTCCGGCATTGATTCTGCGTATTCCCAGAACTCGATACCGTCGACGTACGACTTGTCGGTCAGCCGCGGCTTAGGGGCAGCCTCCCAGCGGAAGTTGGGATCCTCCTTGAAGTAGCGCTGCAGCAAGGGCCGATATGCCAGGAACTCGAACCAGCGGCTCCGCGCCGACATAGTTGCCTCGACGATCTCGTTGCCCACAGTGAGCAGGATGTCGCGTGGCGGCATGATGCCGAACATCGAGTCCTGTTTCCAGTCGGGGGTGCTGACCGACTGCCTGAAATCGAGCGGCTCGGGACGATCGACGGTGACGCCGTGCTTTTCCAGCAGTGTGACGAAGTTGTCGAGTTGCTCGTTGGCAGCATCCTCCATGTCCTTGGGGAGGGGACCGTAAGTCCCCAGCGGGAATCCATACTCGGGCCAATCGCGTACCACCGCCGGCTCAGGAGCCTGCACCATTGTCCCGTCGGCCCGCCCGACGATGATGTGCTTCAAGGGATCCCACTCGTTCCATGAGTTGACAATCATTGGCACTGTGTCTCCTTTAGTCAGCAATCTGGGCATTGCCGCCGAACCGTGTGTTCGATATACTACCTATCGATCGATAGGTTGGCAATGAGGAGGCCGAGATGGCAAGTTCGTTCTTGCACCCCTTTACGCCGCCGCGCAAGAAGGATTTCCTCTCGATTGCCCGGGGCGATGGTGCGCTCGTATACGACGAGGACGGCAAGGAGTACATCGACGGGATGGGATCGCTGTGGTACATCAACGTCGGGCACGGCCGGAAGGAAGTCGCCGACGCAATGGCCGATCAAGCGAAGGAACTCGCCGGCTATCACACGTTTGACCCCTTTACGAATCCGCGAGCGGAGGAGCTCGCCACCAAGATCGCCGCGCTGTCCCCGTTTGATGAGCCTCGGGTTTTCTTTGGCTCATCAGGCTCAGAGGCCGTCGACACCGCCATGAAAATTGCCCGCATCTCGCATCGCGAGGCGGGACGATCCGAGAAGACCATCGTGGTCAGCCGGGAGCGCGGGTACCACGGCACCAACTATGGGGGGACTTCGCTGCAGGGGATTCCGCCAAATCGGGAGGGATTCGGGCCGCTGGTACCCGGCGTGATCAACGTGGTCGCCGATGACGACGAAGCGATGAAGCGTGTCTTCGCCGAACAGGGTGATGAGATCGCCGCCATCATCACCGAGCCGATCCAGGGTGCCGGCGGGGTTTGGCCGGCCCACGAGGGATATCTCTCCCACCTTCGCGACTTGTGCGATGCCTATGGAGCGTATCTGATCTTCGACGAGGTGATTACCGGCTTTGGCCGCACCGGCGAGTGGTTCGGCGCTCAGTTCTACGGGGTTACGCCCGACATGATCACCTTCGCCAAGGCGGTCACCTCCGGCTACATCCCGCTGTCCGGCGTGATCGTTGGGGAGAAGGTCATGGAGGGGCTCGAGGCCAACAAGGGGTTCGTCCTCCGCACGGGCTACACCTACTCGGCTCATCCGGTGGCTTGCGCCGTCGCCCTGAAGTGCATCGAGATTCAGGAAGAGGAAGGGCTGCTGGCTCGGGCGACTGCGATCGGGGAGCGTCTGGCGGCGGGCCTGCGAGCGATGCTCGATGAGGGTCTACTCATCGACGTTCGCGGCGAAGGTGCCGTGTGGGGGATCTCGGTTCCGGACGGCGTCGAAGTTGTTGCGGTCCGGGATGCCCTACTGCAGGAAGGCGTGATCATCCGCCCGATTCCGCCGAATCACATGTCGATGTGCCCGCCGCTCGTAATAAGCGATGAGCAGATCGACAAGATCGTCACTTCACTCAGAAAGGTCCTGACTGCCGAGTAGCGCTCAGGCCACACCGGTCATACGGAGGTAGAAATGCTGGTTGGTTGCCCCGGGGAGATCAAGAAGGCCGAACGGCGGGTTGGGTTGACTCCGGCCAGCGTGCGCGAATTAGTGGCGCATGGTCACGAGGTGATTGTCGAGAAAGGTGCCGGACTTGGGATCGGGGCCAACGACGACGCCTACTGGGCAGCGGGAGCCAAGACCGTGGACACGGCTGAGGAGATCTGGTCGCGCGCTGAGCTGATCGTCAAGGTCAAGGAACCGCAGGCAGCCGAACGGAGTCGGCTGGACGAGGGGAAGGTTTTGTTCACCTACCTGCACCTCGCTCCCGACCCGGATCAGACCAGCGACCTGGTGAAGAGCGGGGCAACTTGCATTGCCTACGAGACCGTGACCGACGATCTGGGTGGTCTACCGCTTCTGGCGCCGATGTCGCAGGTTGCAGGGCGTATGTCCATTCAGGCGGCTGCGCACTGCCTGGAAGCTCCCAACGGGGGATCGGGCTTGCTGCTCGGCGGTGTACCGGGTGTGAAGGCGGCCAACGTTGTTGTCATCGGAGGCGGTGTAGTCGGAGAGCACGCCATCCAGATGGCGGCCGGGCTAGGTGCCGAGGTTGCGGTCCTCGACAAGCACATCGCCGTGCTTGATCGGCTGGCGAGACGATTCGGGACCGCTCTGCAAACGGTGTATTCGACTGCGGCTGCAATCGAGGAATGGGTGCTCGACGCCGATGTCGTGATCGGGGCGGTGCTGGTCAAGGGCGACCGAGCCCCCAAGCTGGTGAGCGCCAACGTGATTCGGCAGATGCGGTCGGGGTCGGTCCTTGTCGACGTGGCAATTGATCAGGGTGGCTGTTTCGAGACATCCCGGCCCACCACCCACGAAGAGCCAACCTACGTGGTTGACGATGTCGTGCACTACTGCGTAGCGAACATGCCTGGTGCAGTGCCGCGCACATCGACTTATGCGCTCAACAACGCAACGCTGCCTTTCACGCTGGCGCTGGCAGACAAAGGGGCCAAGCAAGCGCTGCTCGATGATCCCAACTTCCTCGGCGGTTTGAACGTCTGCATGGGGACGGTCACCGAAGAGCACGTAGCCGGGGCTTTGGGATACGACTATGTGCCTCCGGAGAAGGCGCTCGAGAGCTGTTAACGGAGCTAGCGGCGGCTGCATACTCCTCCGCCGTCATCAGAGAGATGACGTCGCAGGCGAGATTGGCAGCGGCGAGCGCGGTGATCTCGGCGTGGTCATATGCTGGGGAGACCCCGACTACGTCGAGACCCGCGATCGGCAGACCATCCGGGCCGCGGATGATGCCGGCCGGTTCACGGGTCGAGAATCTACCGATCTCGGGCGCTCCTGGTCCCCGAGCGTACGCCGGATCTAGGGCATCGATATGGATTGATAGGTAGGCGGCGTATCCGTCGATACGCTCTCGGATCCGCTCGAAGAGTCCGGCGACACCTGTGTCTTGGGTTTCCCGCCGTCGACTGGGATGCCCAGCATCGCAACTTCGAATCGGGCGACCTGGTCGATGCGGGGCAGGTGGGCAAAGGTATGCGGCCCCGCATAGCGCAGCACGACTTTGCCGTCGACCGGCCGACCATGCCGTACGCCGAATTCGTCGGTGAATAGCTTCCCTATCTGCCTACCGATTGATAGGTAGGCGAGCCTACTTGGCGAAAGAAGGTTGTCGAGGGGGATGGTCGCCTGGGTCGGGTCGTTGTACCGCCGACGGCCCGGGTGTAGGTTCTGGCGATCGAGCATTGAGGATTGATGGGCAAGGTCTGGGCTAGAGCGCTACTGCGCCGGCGCGCGCTACTGCCTGCGATGTTCGTTGTGTTGGCGGCGACGCCGAGCTTTGCTGAAGAGCTCCCCGAGTTCACTGGCAACGAGTTCAACCAGCTGTTCACCGAGGCCGAATTGCCCAACCTGGCACCGATTGGACCCGCACCGTCGATAACCG
The DNA here is from genome assembly GCA_029287195.1 of Acidimicrobiia bacterium. Lineage (GTDB taxonomy): Bacteria > Actinomycetota > Acidimicrobiia > Spongiisociales > UBA5794 > JAAETI01. Next base: position 9,959 of record JARFRN010000210.1, read on the forward strand.
GAACGACGTCGGTCGACCAGCGAATCAGAGAAATCGGGGAACGTCGGGGTTACCTGCGTCGCCCGCTGCCCGCCGGCTCGCTGGTCGGCGTCGGCGGTTTCCCGATGCAACCTGAGGCAGCTGAAGCCTGGGCCGAGCTGCGGTCGGCAGCCAGGGCGGCCGGGCATACCCTCACCCTGGCGTCGGCCTACCGCAACCACTCCACCCAGCGTTACATCCTGTTGCGGCGGCTCAGCTCGTATTCGGATGCGGCGATCGACACCCGGCTGCAATACGTGGCACCTCCGGGGTATTCCAAGCACCACACCGGCTATGCCATCGACATTACCCAGCCCGGCTACGAGGTCTACGAGTTCGACGATTCTCCAGCCTATCGCTGGTTGGCGGCCGGCAATTACGAAAACGCCAAACGTCATGGCTGGATCCCCAGCTATCCGCCCGATGCAACTCTGCAGGGCCCTCGCCCGGAGCCATGGGAGTGGACCTACGTCGGCGCCGACAACATCTGGTGCTTTGGTTTCCAGTCTGTCGAAGGCGATCGCTTCTGCGACGATCGCACGTCGACATTCGAGGCCGACATCGAGTGGTTGATGACCCAGGGCATTACATCGGGCTGCAACGACGAGGGGAACCGGTTCTGCCCGCGAGAGCCGGTCAGCCGGGGGCAGCTTGCGGCTTTTCTGCGCCGGGCCCTGGGAAGCGCGATCGGGACGGCCGCCGATCCGATGGTATTCACCGACACTGCGGAGAGCGTGTTTGCCGACGACATTGCCTGGTTGTCGGCGACGGGCATCACACGTGGCTGCAGTGCAGACGAGTTCTGTCCAGAGGAGCCGGTCACCCGGGGTCAGCTTGCGGCGTTCCTGGTGCGGGCGCTGGACTACTCCGACGACGGTGGCGGGAATCTGTTCGTTGACGACGACGACTCGGTTTTCCAAGCCGATATCGACAAGCTGGCTGCTGCCGGGGTGACCGCGGGCTGCAACCCGCCCGCCAACGACCAGTTCTGTCCCGGCGCCCTGGTCACACGGGAGCAGCTCGCAGCGTTCTTGCATCGGGCGCTCGGATAGCCGACTACCCAGCCGGCCGTCCTACTCTGGGTGAGGCCAATCGAAAGGGGCCGGCAATGTCGGACTTCGAAACCGCAGTAGCCGAGGTTCAGGAACTTCCCGAGAAGCCGGGGAACGAAGATCTACTCAAGTTGTATGCGCTCTACAAGCAGGCAACCGTGGGTGACGTCGAAGGGAAGCGCCCGGGGATGATCGACTTCGTTGGACGTGCCAAGTACGACGCCTGGGCGGCACTCGAGGGCACGCCGTCGGGTGACGCCGAGCAGGCGTATGTGGAGCTGGTGGAATCACTGAAGTGACGTCAGAGACCCGTCACATCACAATCGATGCGCGGACCCCTACAACCGTGGGACCCTCCAGGTAGAGATGCTCGGTAGGGCGTCGATCCGGAGGACTATCCCGGTGATGAGGACGTTCCCGTTTCGCTCCGCAAGGTCCTCCCGGGATGCTTTTCATCCGGGTACCCGAGGCGAAGACGTTGAAGAACCGAGCCCGCTTGGACCTGCAATCCCAGGTCGGATCCGGGACGAGGAATTCGCCCATTTGCCCGAGCTGGGGCCGACCCCTACGGTGATCGGCGCAGGCCCGACGGTCGAGGATCGATGGTGCTATTCGATCCTGAGTGCAATGACTTGCGTGTCGAGGTGAGCGCAGTCGAGCGGTAGCGCGGCGCTGCCGGGTGGCATTGGATTGCCGGGCGTCACCGAAGTAGGGGGGATTGGCAAGTAACCGAGTCGCAAAGGGGTTCCGATGGTCGACCGTTCAGCTACCCGCACCGAGGTCGTAGATCTCGCTCGCGACGCCTACGCATGTTTCTTCCCGATGCTAATGGGGTACCGGTACCTCTTCGGTAGCTTCCTTGTGCCCCACCTGCCGTCTCACGTGGTGCCGCTCAACACTCTCAGCGGGAAACCGCAGACCCTTGACCACACCTTCAAGGAAGTGATCACCCCGAACGCCGACACGCCCTACTCCATGGCCGGGCTGGACCTGCGTGCCGAGCCGATGGTGCTGTCGGTGCCTGCCGTGACCGATCGCTTCTACCACTTCCAGTTCGAGGACCTGTGGGGCCACAACGTTCACTACGTGGGTACCAAATCCACGGGCACCGGACCCGGCACCTACCTTCTCGCCGGCCCGGCCTGGGACGGTGATGCGCCGTCCGGCGTCGACGACGTCCTTCGATTCGAGACTGACGTCGTGTTCATCATCGGCCGCACCCAGTTGCTGGGCCCCGACGACGTCTTGACCCTGGGGCGGATCATGGCCGCGTACGACCTCAGACCCCTCTCGGGGCACACCGGCAACCCGGCCCCCGAAGCACAGCCGTACGACTGGCCGGTTTGGAACGACGACGCCTCCCGTGACGAGCGGTTCATCGGTTTCGTCAACGCCCTTCTCCCGCTGTGCCGGCCATTCCATCCCGAGGACGTGCCCCATCTAGAGCGGTTCGCCCGCATCGGCATCGGCCCCGGCAAGCCCTTCGACGCCGAGGTCCTCGATGACGCCACTCGCGAGGCGATCCGGGCCGGGGTCGCAGAGGCCCGCACGGCGATTGAGATTCAGGTAGCCACCCTCGGTCGGAAGGCCAACGGGTGGGCCATGGTGGTGGTGTTCGGTGACCGGGCCTGGTACAGCGGTGACCATTTGCTCCGGGCAGCCGGTGCTATGGCCGGGTGGGGCGGCAACGACCTCGCCGAGGCCGCCTATCCCATTGCCCGGGAGGACGCCGGCGGTGAGCCGCTACACGGCGACCACCGCTACCGGCTCGTGCTTACGAGCCGTCCACCAGCGGAGGCCTTCTGGTCGTTCACGATGTACGACACGTCGTACGACGGGACCGCCGGGTATCTGGTCGAGAATCCGATCGACCGGTATCTCATCAACTCGACGACGGAGGGCCTTGTCCGGGGCGAGGACGGGTCGCTCACGCTGTGCTTTCAGCACGACGAGCCCGACACACCGGAGGGCCGGGCGAACTGGTTACCGGCGCCCGCCGGGCCCTTCTACGTTGTCCTTCGGATGTATCTCCCCGGCGAGTCGGTGATCGATGGGTCGTGGGACCCGCCGCCGGTCGAACGGGTGGACTGAACCGGTGTTGACGAAGGGGTAAGGAATGGAAGGCAGCGCACTCGACGCCCTGGTGGGCGTCTCGACCCTGGTCTTCGTGGTTACGTCGATGGTCGCAATGGGCCTTTCGTTGACTGTGCGGCAGGTCCTCGACTCGCTCTCCAACGGGCGGTTGGTGGCGTTGGCGCTGGTGGTCAACTTCGTGGCGGTCCCGGCGGTGGCATACGGGATCGACCTCGTCTTGAACCTCGACGAGAGCCTGTTCACCGGCCTCGTGCTCATCGCGGTTGCGGGCGGTGCGCCGTTCCTCCCGAAGCTGGTGCAGGTGGCTAAGGGCGATGCGGCCCTGTCGGTGGGCCTCATGGTGTTGCTGATGGTGGCGACGGTCGTCGTCATGCCGTTGGCGCTGCCGTTGCTGCTCGGGGACGTGGAGGTGAACGCGTGGGACATCGCCTCGTCGCTGATCTTCCTGATGCTCTTCCCGCTCGGCGCCTCGCTGGTCGTAAGGGCCCGCTACGCCGACCTCGCAGAAAGCAGCGTCCCGGCGTTCGAGCGGATCTCGTCGGTGGCGATGGCCTTCCTGGCCGTTGGCGGGATCATCGCCAACTGGAACGAGGTCGTCTCGCTAGTTGGAACGCGGGGGATCCTCGCCGCAGCACTGCTCATCGTCATTGCCTTCGGGCTCGGTTTCGGGACTGGCGGCAGCGAAACGGCCACCCGGTCGGTTTTCGGGCTGGGCGCCGGGCAGCGCAATCTATCGGCGGCGTTTGTCGTGGCGGTCCAGAACTTCCCCGACGATGGGGATGTCCTCGCCTTCGTCATTGTTGCCGGGCTCGTCGGCCTCATCGTTTTGATGACCGCGGCCGCTGAAGTCGGACGTCGGCAGGCACCGACAGGATGATAGATCCCGGTGGATCGCCGGTTGCTCGACTCGTCGCCGGAGTAGGGTGACAGCATGATCGATGAGGCGGTGAGGAGCGGGATCGCTTTCAGCCTCGCTGTCCTGGGCCTAGTAGTGATCTTTGCGCCGCTGATTGCCGAGCGGCTCCGGATTCCGGGGCTCGTCGGGCTCCTCGTCGGCGGTGCGTTGATCGGGCCCAACGTCCTCGGTGTGCTCGACGACTTCACTTCGCTGGAGAGGATCGGCGAGATGGGGATCCTCTACCTGATTTTCCTCGCCGGCCTCCAGTTGGACCGGGAGACGTTCATCCGTTACCGCGGTATCTCCATCGGATTCGGATTGATCACTGCGGCGGTGTCGCTGGTGCTCGGGACGGCAGTTGCGCTCCAGCTCGACTTCGAAGCCAGGGCGGCGATCCTGATCGGTTCCTTCTGGGCGTCGTTCACCCTGATCGCCTATCCGGTGTTGCAGCAGTATGACCTGTCGAAGAACCGGGCCGGTGCCGCCGTCATCGGAGCAAGCGCGGTGACTGATACGGTGTCGTTGCTGATCCTTGCAGTTATCGTAGGCCTCGAGACCGGAGACCGTTCCGGGGCCGGCCTATTGCTCGGGATCGCGCTGGGCCTACTTGCCCTAGCCGCGTGGTGCCTGGTCGTATTGCCGTCGGTGACGCTCTGGTTCTTCTCCACGCTCGGTCGTGGTCGCGTCTTGCGCTTCATGCTGGTGTTGGTGGGCCTAACGTCGGCGGCTGTGGTTGCCGAGGTGGTCGGCATCGAGCCACTGCTTGGGGCGTTCTTTGCCGGCCTGGGGCTGAATCGCATGATCCCGAATGAGAGTCCGTTGATGGATTCCACCGATTTCGTCGGCAACGCCCTGTTCATTCCGGCATTTCTCGTCTCGGTCGGGCTCCTTTTCGACCCCGCGGTCATGTTTGTTGCCTCGACGCTCTGGTTGGCACTGTGGCTGAGCATTGCCCTGGTGGCCGGCAAGGTGGTCGCCGCCTGGATCACAGGAAGGTTCTACCGTTTGGCAGGACCCGAGTCCGGGCTGCTTTTCACCGTCTCGGTCGCCCAGGCAGCGGCGACCCTGGCCGGCACGATCATCGGTTTCGAGATCGGCCTCTACGGGGAGGACGTGGTCAACGCAGTGATGGTGGTGATTGCGCTCAGCTTGGTTATCACATCCGTCGGTACGCCTCGGTTTGCGGAGCGGATCGAGCAACCGGCTGCAGAGGAACGCCGCCTCGGGGAGAAGGTGGTTTTCGCCGTGAGGGACGCTGGGGGCGGATTGGTGAGCCGTCTCCGTCTTGCTGGTGAGATAGCGGCGGCCAGTGGCGGTGTCGTCCTCCCGGTGCTGGTGTCTGTTCCCGAGGCCGCCGGCAGCCTGTCCGATTCCCGGAGGCGCGTCGCCCAGATCGACGATGAGCTGCACGCCCTCGGCCTCGAAGGGGAGACGAGGATCAGGGTGGATCGATCCGTCGCCGAGGGGATCGTCAACGCCGTCATCGAGACCGACGGGTCCCTTGTTGTGCTCGGCTGGGCGGGACCCCGACCGGTCACCGGCATCTTTGCGGAGACCATGGCCAGCGAGATCGCACGCAATGTGGAATGCCCAGTCGTGGTCGTCACCGCAGTGGACACTGAACCGGAGCGCGCCGTGCTCATAATCGGAGAGCGCGATCTCCAGGGGTGGAACCTGGATGCGGTTGACGCAGCAGTGAAGCTGGCCGTGGCGTTGGCCCCCGAGCGCCGTCTCACCGTCGGGCCCCTCGCCGAGGATGAGATCGCTGCTGCCGGAATCGAGCTGCCCGACTGGGTCGAATACGAGTCGGGCGGGCATGACGTCGTAGCTTGGGCCGAACAGGTGTCGAATCCAGGCGACATCATCGTGGCGGCCTCCCGGGGAAGGCCTTCCGAGCGGACCGCCCAGGCCATCGTCGATGGGGGCAATTCTGTGATCGGTGTGACACCGGGCAAGGCACCCCGCTGGGTAACGGGCGATCCGGCACGCCGGTTCGCCAGTCGCCGCAGGTAGGGCAGAGACGGATGTGAAGGAGCGTAGCCGCCGGCACGTGACTATTGCGACGGCAGGGCATCGGATCCGGCGACGGTCCTCCATCCCAGGCGAGGAGAGCAAAAGGTCTTCTGGTTGTTGTGCATCGACGGACGCAGACGCTCAACACTCCGGGAGTTTGCCTTGAATGAAAGAGACTAATTGATCGATCTATGGCAGGTTCTTGATGAGTGTGGACATGGATTTCGTTCGACTCGTCAAAGTCGCCCGTGACTCGGCATCATCCGCCCGTACTGCTCCACCCATCCCGAGAGGATCGTCACCGTTCGCTGTCCTTCAATGCGAGCGAGGTCATCTCCGCGTACAGGCTCTGAGTGTTCGACGCGCTGAGCACCTAGGTAGCGATGTGGGCGGTTGTAGTCAACGTTGATGCAGCTGGGCTGTGTCGAGTTCTTCGTTCCGGATGCCTACGGCAGGGTCACATCCAGCGTGATCTCTGCGTCCTTGCCGGACATGAACACCTGAAACACCAGCGGGCTGGGGACGCTCTGGCCCTCGTCACCGCGTGGACTCCCGGCTACGGAGGTGGCCGGGCTCAGCCCGCCTTCGGTGTCAGCGTCAGGCGGAAGGTCAGTTCCTCAGTGCCCGCAGGAACGAACCCGTCGTGGTCGCTTCCGGAGACGGCCAGGTTGAACGGCCCCGACACGATGGCGCTGCGCGTTCCGTCCTCGGCAAGATCCCAACCGGGTTCGCCGGTCACCGGATTCGTCACGTCGAGCATCTCAGTGCCGTGTGCCGCCGTCGCCAAGCTCGGGTGCTCCCAGACGACGACAGTCTTGCGCGGGTTCCTGGGGTGCGGCTCGTCGCTCCAGTACCAGTCGAAGTGCCACATCATGTTGAACCCGGTGTCGCTGACGTTGATCATGAGCAGTCCCTGGTGCGCAGGATCGTCTGGGGGGAACACCGCAGGACCGTGGCACTCGTTGTATCCGGAGATCGGATCGGAGTACAGCAGATCGAACTCGTAGCTCGGCGCTTTGATGTGGATCTCCACGGCCCCGGTGGACACGAAGTCGTGGAGGGGTTCGGAGGTCTCCATCTCGACGGCTCCGCCGCAGATCGTTGCCAGTCCGTTGGCGTCGCCGATGAACTCCATCGTCATGTCGTACAGGCCGGTCTCTTCCGAGGCGCAGGCGGGACTGTCCGCAAACTTAGGATTGTCACAGTCGGGCGCGGCGCTCGCCGTTGCCGCCAGCGCCATCGGCAGCGCCAGCGCCGCCAGCACCACGACCAATCGTCTCGCTCTGGTCATGACGCTCTCCTTGATTCCTTTCCTCTGTGCGGCAGGACGCTTATTCATGGTGCCTCCTTCCGAGGCTCAATCACTGCTCCGTTCGTATACATAGGCCACGCCGTTTCCGAATGCGTAGGGCGCGCCCACGACGACTCGGTCTCCGTCTAGCGCGACGACCCAGCTGTTGTAGCTCCAGACGCCGCCATCCATAGGGTTGGTGTCTGGAGACAGGAGCACGGTCTCGATCCAATCGCCCTCGCCGTCCCTCTCGAAGACGTAGGCGAATGCTGCGCTTCCGGGGGTAGCTCCGCCGGCATCGACCACCGCGATGCGGCCGTCGGATGCATCCAGCCATTGCCAGTCCTGCACGGGAGTGGCGAGAGCTACGCCTGTCTCGTTCCATGCTCCGGTGCCGTGGCGTTCGTAGGTGTACACCCCTGATCCCGTCCCGATGACGAGCCGATCACCATCGATCGCGACCCGGTAGGCGGAGACGTCGAGTCGGGTTTCGACCCACCCCCCGCTGCCGTCGAATTCGAACACGTAAACCGCTGATCTCGATCCGACAGCGATCCGGTCGCCTTCGATCGTGACCGGCACACCCGAGAAATACGAAGCCCAGTACCCGAAATACTCATTCGGAGCTCGATCCGACGCCGTCAGCTTCGTCTCCAGCCAACCGCCCCGACCGTCACGCTCGAACACGTACACCGCTCCCGAACGCTCGTCGTCACCACCTGCGCCGACCACGATCCGGTCACCGGACACGGCAACCGATGAACCGAACTGATCGAGATCGGCAGCGTCGGATGCGGTGAGCTTCGTCTCAGCCCATCCCCCGTCGCCGTCCGACTCGAAAACATGCACGGCCCCTCGGGACCCGGTGGTTTCAGGCGGCCCCCCCTCAGGATCCAACTCAAATGGCCTTCCGACCACCACAGTGTCGCCGTCTACGGCAACCGACATGCCGAATTGGCCGGCGCCGATCGCCCCGTCGGATGCGGTCAGTTTCGTCTCAGCCCATCCACCGCTACCGTCCGGCTCGTACACGTACGCCGCCCCGGCGTACATCATGCCTTCGTCTTTGGTCGGTGAGCCGATCACGATCCGGTCACCGTCGACTGCAACGCTGAGTCCGAACCAGTTCCCGTCAAGCCCCCCCGCAGGACCGGCGTCGGACGGACTCAGCTCCGTCTCCACCCAGCGCGGTCCCGTCGCAGCGACGGGTACGGTGGTCGTCGGAGCCGGAACCGATGTGACCGTCGACGGAACCGGAACCGATGTGACCGTCGACGGTACCGGGACCGAGGTGACCGTCGACGGCACCGGAATCGCTGAGACCATCGGCTCGGCAACGATGTCGGTACCAGGCCCCCTAACCAGCCACACGAACCCCCCGATCAGGACGAGCATCACAAGTCCGGCGGCCACCGCGACCGCCCAATTCGGGATGGCTTGTCGCGACTCGACTTGCGTCAATACATCGGAGGTGCGGCGGTCGGTGAGCTCCTCGAACGTGATCGCAGGGGCGGCCCTGTCGGCGTACTCGCCGTAGCGCTCGAGTTCTCGAGTCACGTTATCGATCATCAGGCCACCTCCAACCTTCGCCGCAGCTTCCCCAGCGCCCGCTCGACGTGCTTCTGGACCGTTGGGATCGACACCCCCATGACCCGGCTGATCTCGGCGTAGCTGTACCCGAAACTGTGTCTGAGGACGACCGCGGTTCGCTGCCGCTCGGAGAGGCGTCGAAGCTCCGGTTCGAGTTCCGGCTCAACCCAAGGAAGCGACTCATCGCCGGGTGGGTCTGCAATCACAGGACCTCTACGCAGATACTTTCGCGCGGCGCTGCGGCCGACTCGATACAGGTAGCCAACCGGGTGCTCCATCGACCCAACACGATCCCAATGCCTCCACGCGTACTCGAACGCATCGGCGGCAGCTTCGCGCCCCGCATCGGGTCCGCACGCAGCAACCAGCGCATGCCGCAGGACCGGTTCGGACGCCGAGAAGAATTCCGAGAACTCGGTCGCCGTCTGTTCTCTCACGGAAGCCAACCGCTCCTCCATATCCTCAACCTATACAAGGTCCCACAGGCGAATTCTTATGACAAGAATTTGGAGACCTCATCAACCCAGCAACCAACAACGACTTAGACGATCGCCAGGCAAGACACATAGGTAGCGAGCGCACGGCCGGCTCGGTGTGTCGGCCTATGACGATGTCGATGTTGCACGCTCGGTCGGGCGGCCCATATGTGAGGATATGGGGGTAATTGGTGGAACGGGCGTTTGGGTCCGGGGTTGGGTGGTCGGCGTGGTGGAAGCCCGCTCTCGAGACAGCGAGCCTCGACCTTCGACCGCACGACCTCCGCCATACCTGCACCGCGCTCTTGATCGCCGAGGGGGCGCATCCCAAGGCAGTGCAGGCCCAGCTCGGACACTCCTCGATCCAGGTGACTATCGATCGGTACGGGCATCGATTCCATCTGCGGCTGAGGAGCTTGCTGGTCGTCTGGATGCTGTGCATCGGCGAACGCAGATACCAGAGACTCCAGGCATTGCTCTTGCATGAAAGAAACAATTGCTCGATTTATGACGGGTATCTGACATTGTGCCGACATGGATTTCGTTCGACCCGTCGAGGCAATCACTCCCGGTGTACAGGGCCGGGTTCTCTCGGTGCTGGCAGAGACAACTGCCGACCTCAACATGAGGACGATCGCTCGTCTCGCTGATGTCAGCCTGGCGCAGGCCTCGCGTGTGCTGGCGCGGTTGGTCGAGCTCGGCGTAGTCGAGCGGCGTGACGTGCCTCCTTCGTCACTCTTTCGTCTGGTTCGCCAACATGTAGCTGTTGGTCCGTTGCTTGCCTTGGCGAGAGGCCGGGATGCGTTGATAGGCGAGATGGGACGGATTGCCTTGGGGCTCCCTGTGGTGCCGTTATCGGCGATTGTCTTCGGGTCCTTTGCGCGAGGCGAGGCAGACATCGAAAGTGACATCGACACAGTTCTTGTCCGTCCCGCCGGCGTGGACGAGTCCGACGAGTTGTGGTCGGAGTCGGTCGAGCAGTGGCGGGCTTCAGTGCGTCGGGCCAGCGGCAACCGGGTTGAAGTCCTCGACGTCGGCTCGGACGAGGTCACAGCCTTGCTGACCGGCCGGCGGCAGGTATGGCGCGAAATCCGGCGCGACGGCCTGGTCGTCCACGGCCCGAGTCTTGCCGAGCTCGAGGGTGGATCAGGTGGCTAGGGGCGGGCGCACCCGGGCTGTGACCGCAGGCCAGGCGCGGCGGTATCTGGCAAAGGCCGAGGAGTATGCCGACGCGGCATCGAGCGAACTCGATGCACGCCGAGGTATTGCTGCGACCAGCCTGGCGATCCATGCCGCGATCAATGCTGCCGATGCCGTTTGCGGTGTTCGTCTGGGGGAGCGAGTTGCAGGTCCGGATTACGATCAGGTACTCGCACTGCTGAAGAAGGCCGGCAAGGATGGTGCCGAGGTTGGGAAGGACCTCCGTCGGTTGCTTCCGATGAAGACCAAAGCGGAGTACGACCCCGACGACATCCCTCTTGCGACGGCGTCCAGGGCCGTTGCCCGAGGACAGAAATGCGTCACGGTTGCGCGACGTGTCGTGGCGTCGCTGAGGTGAATCGCGGCTTGTCGGCGGCGGTCTCCAACAAGCT
>JARFRN010000227.1 GCA_029287195.1 Acidimicrobiia bacterium
CTGCCTGACCAGGTTGTAGTCGATTCCCGCCCCGTCATCCCTCACGACCACCTCGAAACTGGATCCGCGCCGGGCAAGCGACACTGATACGAGACCGGTAGCGGGTTTGCCAACGGCCTCGCGCTCCGCGGGGAGTTCGATGCCATGGTTGATGGCGTTGACGATGAGCTGGCGGACCGGGTCGGAGATCTTGTCGAGCACTTGTCGATCGACGTCGAGATCGTCGGCAGCCGCTATCTCAAATCGGATCTCCTTGCCGAGCTTCTTTGCCAGATAACGGACTAGCTGTGGCAGGGTGTTTGTCATCTGCCGTACCGGTACGGCACCCAATTCCATGGCATTCATCTCGAGCGACGAAGTCGCTCGGACGAGATCAGTCATATGATCGATCATGTCGAGCGTGACTTGCGGTGAGTAGCGCAGCTCGCTGAGCACGCTGTCGAGCTCGACCCGCATGCCGGCGACGTGGTTGATCAATCGGTATAGCCTGCCGGCGCTTACCTGGATAGTCTGCCCGGAAGCCCAGTTCTCCAATGATCCCAGCAGACCACCGAGGTCCGGACCATAGACTTCGTCATCTTCGCCGGGAACGGTCGGGCTAATCACGTCATGCGGAGCCGTGTCGAGAGGAACCTGACGGGCTGAGACAACACCCGCCCGCTCTGGTAGAGGATCGGTCGTGACCGGCGGCGGAGCCGGCTCGAACGGCTGGACTTGATGCTCTGCCACGGGCGGTGGGTAGACGGTGACCTGCGGCGCAGGCGGATCGGGAAGCGGTTCGGGCGCAACGAGTGGCGAAGACTCAGGCGCGACAGGTGGCTGAGGCGAGGAGGTGACCTGCAGCTCTGGAGTCGCGGCTGGCTCGGGCGTGGCCTCCTCGACGGGCGACGGCAGAGATCCGGGGAGCGGGACCACCTCGGCGATCTGACTACCGTCGCGATCGACGGCTTCGCCGTCCTGCTCCGCAGGCGCCGGAGCAGGCGTAGGCGGGCTTGAATGCGGCGCTTCGATCGGCTCCCCGAGAGCGTACCCGGTCGCCCGATTCAGCGTTTCCATCGCCGCAATCATCTCCGGACTACCTGTATCGGGGTCGGCACCGGTTGCAGGCGTCAGAGAAGCAGCGAGCGCAACGAGAGAACGGCCAAGATTCGGATAGGGCTCGACCTCTTTGGCTTTGACCGCTCGCCACAGATCTTCGATCATCTTGCCTGCATCGGAAATTGCCTCGAATCCCATGACGCGGGCGGTGCCCTTGATGGTGTGTCCCTCGCGCAGCATGACACCGGCCATCTCATCGTCAACGCTGCCGCGTTGCATGGCCTCCCCGCCCTCGATCAATCGTTTGGAACGAGCCGCGACTTCATCGAGGAACATCTGCAGAAGCTCAGGATCTGCGCTCCAACTCACGCTCTGCCCTTCCGGCGCCCTTATCTCAAGGGTATCGACGCGGCCAACTAGTCACTTGAGCCATACGCTACCGCCAACGCCGGCGACCCGGTCGAGGGACCGCTACTCCCACTCGATGGTCGCCGGGGGCTTCGATGAGATGTCGTAGCTCACCCGATTGATGCCCTCTACCTCGTTGATGACGCGGGATGAGATTCGTTCCAGAACCTCATGCGGCAGCCGTGCCCAGTCGGCAGTCATCGCGTCCTCACTGGTGACCGCTCTGACGATGAGCGGATAGGCATATGTGCGGCCATCACCCTGGACTCCAACCGAACGAATCGCCGGCAGTACGGCAAAGCTCTGCCAGAGCTCACGATACAGCCCGGCTCGCCGTACCTCTTCGAGCACGATGGCATCAGCCGCCCGCAGAATCTCGAGACGTTCCTTGGTCACTTCGCCGATGATTCGCACTGCCAGCCCTGGACCCGGGAAGGGTTGGCGCCATACGATCTCCTCGGGAATTCCCAGTTCTTCGCCGACCGCACGCACTTCGTCCTTGAACAGGTCTCGCAGCGGCTCCACGAGCTGCAGCTCCATATCCTCGGGCAGCCCTCCCACGTTGTGATGGCTCTTGATCTTGGCGGCATCAGCCGTCCCGGACTCGATCACGTCGGGATAGAGGGTCCCCTGAACGAGGAAGCGCACATCTTTGACCTCAGCGGCCACCTCTTCGAATACCCGAATGAACGTCTCTCCAATGATCTTGCGCTTCTCCTCGGGGTCGGTGACGCCTCCAAGAGCGGATAGGAACCGCTCTTCGGCCTTCACATGAATCAGGTTCATGTGGAAGCTGGAGCGGAACGTCTCCTCGACCTGTGCGGCTTCGTCCTTGCGCAGCAATCCGTGATCGACAAACACACAAACGAGCTGGTCCCCGATCGCCCTGTGAACGAGGGCTGCAGCCACCGAAGAGTCGACTCCACCCGAAAGACCACAGATCACCGCGCCGTCGTCGACCGCGGTCCGCACCGCATCGACCGACTGTTCGATGATGCTGATATGAGTCCACAGCGGGCGGGCGCGGCATGCCTCGTATAGAAAATGCTTGAGTATCTCCTGGCCCCGCCCGGTGAGCACTACCTCGGGATGGAACTGAACCCCGAAGATGCCCCGCTCCCGATCCTCCATTGCCGCTACCGGCGAATCCGGTGTTTCGGCGACAACCGTGAAGCCGACCGGAGCTCTGGTGACGGCATCGCGGTGACTCATCCACACCACCTGCTCATCCGGGAGTTCGTGGAGTAAGAGCGATGGCTCGAGAACTGCTAGATCGGCCCGGCCATACTCAGCAACGTCGTTGCGGGACACCTCACCGCCGAGCGTGTGTGCGATCATCTGATGGCCGTAGCAGATGCCGAGAGTAGGTATCCCGAGTTCGAGGATTCCCGCATCCATGTCGTAGGCGTCAGCGGAGTACACCGACGCCGGGCCACCCGAGAGGATGATTCCCACGGGATCCATCGCCTTGACCTCGGCCGCACTGATACTGCGCGGAACTATCTCGGAGAGGACATGAGCCTCTCTGACCCGCCGTGCGATGAGCTGAGCGTACTGGGCTCCGAGGTCGACTACCAGCACCTTGTCGAAATCGCCGCTGGATGCCTGCCCGGCCGATTCAGCCACGCTATCCCATCCCCACCTGTTGGGCCTTCTGCAGCGATTTGCCCTCGGTCTGCAGCGCAGGAGCCACCATCACCTCTGCCTTTTGAAACTCCTTCACGTCGGCGTAGCCGGTGGTGGCCATCGAGACCCGTAGGGCTCCGAAGAGATTCAGCCTCCCATCGTTCTCGTGGGCCGGCCCCACGAGTATCTCCTCCAAGGTACCGAGCTCACCGGTCTTGACCCTCGTTCCCCGCGGCAGAGTCTGGTGAAACGTCGCCATGCCCCAGTGATTGCCCTTGGCGGGGGCCTCCTTGGCGGCGGTGAGTGGCGACCCGAGCATGACGGCATCGGCGCCACAGGCGATGGCTTTGGCGATATCGCCGCCGGTACGCATCCCCCCATCGGCGATCACGTGAACGTAGCGACCCGTCTCTTCGAGATACCGGGTGCGAGCACCGGCAGCATCGGCGATAGCCGTTGCCTGCGGGACTCCGATCCCGAGCACGCCACGCGAGGTGCAGGCCGCCCCCGGGCCAACCCCGACGAGCACTCCAACCGCGCCCGTCCGCATCAGGTGGAGGGCCCCCGAGTATGAGGCGACACCGCCGACCATGACCGGAACCGGGACTTCAGCGATGAACTTGAACAGGTCCAGGGGCTCGGCGCGGCTGGAGACGTGCTCCGCCGACACGACCGTCCCTTGCACGACCAAGATGTCGAGGCCGGCATCGAGGGCGTGACGATACCAACGCTCTACGTGCTGCGGCGTCAGGCTGGCGGCGGCCAGCCCACCGCCGGCTTTGATTTCGGCGACCCGCTGCCCGATGAGCTCCGGCTTGACCGGCTCCTGGTATACCTTCTGGATCAATGCCGTGGCTTCGTCGCTCGCAGCTGCGCCGATCTCCTCGTAGACGGGCATCGGATCCTCATAGCGAGTCCACAGACCCTCGAGATTGAGCACACCGAGGCCCCCCAGTCGACCGATCTCGATTGCGGTTGCCGGGCTCACCGCCGAATCCATTGCTGCACCCATCATGGGCAGATCGAAGGTGAAGGCGTCTATCTCCCAGCTGAGTCTGACGTCCTCCGGATCCCGGGTACGTCGCGATGGCACGATCGCAATGTCGTCGAATCCCCAGGCACGGCGGCCTGATTTGGCTATCCCGATCTCAATCTCCACCGCAGTCCTCCCGTATGGCGCCGGCACGCGGCAGCGTACCAGGCAATCGGAGACACCATCGGCCGGCCCAACCCCACGATCGAACGCGTAGGTTCGGCGCCCATCTCAATCGGAGGCAGCATGGCGTACGAGCATGGAATGATCACCTGGGCGGACCTGGCGTCACCGGATGTCGAAGCCGCCAAGCCCTTCTACGCCGGTCTGATGGGTTGGGAAGCGGACGACATCGAGTACGAGGGCCAGTTCGCCTATGCAGTGTTTCGTCATGCAGGAGAACTGGCTGCCGGGATGGGCAAGCAGTCGGAGGAAATGGCCGAGCAGGGAATACCGCCACTGTGGACGACCTATGTCAATGTCGACGGTATCGACGAAATCGCCGCGTCATTTGCCGCCAATGGTGGAGAGATCGTCGTCCCGCCCATGGATGTAATGGACCAGGGCCGTATGACCTACGGGCTGGATCCCACAGGCGCGCCGATCGGTTTCTGGCAGGCAGCGGCTCATCACGGTGCGGATAGATTCAACGACCCCGGTTTCCTGACGTGGAGCGAGCTGACCACGCGCGATCCGCGAGCAGCAATCGAGTTCTACACCACGATCCTGCCGTGGACGGTCACCCAGATGGACATGGCCGGCCTCCCGTACTACATATTCGTGCTCGGGGAACGTCCCGTCTCCGGCATCATGACCATGGACGAAAGCCGGCCTGCCGAGATCCCTTCGCATCGGATGACCTACTTCCGGGTTGAAGACACCAGAGCCGCCGTCGATGAGGTTGCCTTGCTCGGCGGCCAAGTCCCGGTCCCGCCGTTTGACACACCACAAGGCACCGCCGCGGTGATCAGCGATCCAAGTGGCGGCACCTTCTCGATCATCGACCCGGCTCCGCAGGCATAGATCCAGAGCTTTCCCACGTCCACCCCGATGCGCGGGTTCGGTAGTACGACCGGTGCCCACACCATGGATCAGAAAGAGCTGTGTGAGATCGCCCGGAGAAGGCTTGCTCGAGAGCTCTCAGCCAACGAGTGTCGCCTGTATCTGATCGACGGGTGCGGTTGACACCGTTCCTGCGCAGAAGTCCGGCGCACCGCGCGCTCCATTGCTACGCAAGACCGGAGGGGGTGCGGAGAGCGGTAACCTCACGGTATGCCACTACGAACAGCAAGCCTCGAGAAGCTAGACAACGGTTCATTCGACGTTCTGATAGTGGGAGGGGGTATCAACGGTGCCGTATCGGCGGCCGTCCTCGCCGGACGCGGCGCATCGGTTGCGTTGATCGACCGCAGCGACTTCGGAGCCTTCACCAGCCAGGAGTCTTCCAACCTCGTCTGGGGTGGGTTCAAGTATCTGGAGAGCTACGAGTTCATCCTCGTGCGCAAGCTCTGTGTATCCCGCAACCGCTTGATCAAGGCCTATCCGGACAACATCAAGCCGATCCCGTTCATGGCGGCTCTCGACCACGGCTCCCCCTTCCCGCCCTGGCTGGCGATCATGGGCAGCACCGCCTACTGGGTCATCGGCAGCTTCAAGACACACAACCCGAGACTGCTCAGCGCCGAGAAGATCAAGGCCGAGGAACCGATCATCGACACAACCGACGTTCGCGGCGGGATCGAGTACTACGACGCGTACCTGAAGGACAACGACTCCCGATTTGTGTTCAGCTTCGTACGCTCTGCGATGGACGTAGGCGCCACGGCCGCCAACTACGTCGAGTTGGTGAGTGCCGAGCGCAACGATGTCGGGTGGAGAGCCAAGTTGCGTGATGTCGACAGTGGGCGCGAATTCGAGTGCAACGCCCGCATGATCATCAATGCGGCCGGACCGTTCATCGACGGGCTCAACCAGCAACTTGGCCTGAAGACCAAGCATCGCGTCGTGTACTCGAAGGGCATCCATCTCATTGTCGACCAACTCACATCCAAGGAACGAGTGCTCGCCTTCTTCGACGACACCCAACGTCTGTTCTATGTCATCCCAATGGGAAGGCGTTCTGTGATCGGCACCACCGATACCCGGGTCGACGACCCGTACACCGAAGTCAACGATGAGGACCGTACGTTCCTGTTGGACCAGATCAATGCCAGGCTCGATCTGGAGAAGCCGCTGACGCCGGACGACATCATCGCCGATCGCAGCGGCGTGCGACCGCTCGTCGTCGAGACGGACGGCGACGACATGAAAGACGTCGATTGGACCAAACTGTCGCGCAAACATGAGATCGAGGTCGATCACGGACGCAGGGTGATATCGATCTTCGGCGGCAAGCTGACCGACTGTCTCAATGTCGGCGAAGAAGTAGCCGATGCGGTCGAAGAGCTCGGTGTGCCGCTGGAGGAGGACACCCACAACTGGTATGGAGAACCGGCCAAGGCGACCCGACAGGAGTTCTATCGCCAGGCTCGACTCATGAAGCTCGACGATCTACGCCACAAGGCGGACGTAGAGCCACTATCAGATCGATTGTGGCGTCGCTATGGGCGCAGGGCGTTCGAGATGCTCGATGAGATTCGAGCCAACCCGGATATGGGGAAAGACATCATGGAGAATGCCGATTACCTACGCGTCGAACTCCACGTCGCGGCCGGGACCGAGATGATCACCAAGCTCGAGGACTTCATGCGGCGCCGTTCGAAGATCAGCCAGGTGGTCCCGGAGGATGTGGTTCGAGCGTCTTCTGGTGTACGCGATATCGCCGAGATCTTGTTTGGAGAAAGGGCCGAAGAGCGCCTGGCCGAGTATTTCGGCGAGGTTCCTTCTTCCATGGAGCGCAACTAGACACTGCGGAACCACGGGAATTACATGCACATCGCTGCATAATCCCTTGTGCCGCTTGCCTTTCTCGGGTTCCATCGTCACCTCCCGATGGGCCTTTGTCCCCTGGATTGCCGCCGCCTCTCCGACGATTGTGGGGCCGAGACTCGAGTGAGGAACGATGAGCGACACAACGATGCGCAGTGTCGCCGAGGCAGCGGACCGGGCGCCGGGGGAGCATCCATCTGGTGACAACAGGTTCGACCTCGTCGACAAACACCTAAAACGCTCTCGTTACGCCCAGGACCAACTCATTGAGACCTTGCACGTCGCCCAGGATGTCTTCGGGTTCCTCTCCGAGGACATCCTGATCTACGTTGCCAGGGCACTGCGGCTGCCGCCCAGCATGGTCTACGGCGTAGCGACTTTCTATCAACTGTTCACCTTCGACCCTCCGGGCGATCACTCGTGCACCGTGTGCACCGGCACGGCGTGCTTCGTCAAGGGAGCGGACGACATCGTCCAGGGCGTGTCTGCGGCGTACAACGTACCCGCCGGGGAGACATCGGAGGATCGCAGCCTGACCCTCAAGACCGCCCGCTGTCTCGGCTCTTGCGGCTTGGCCCCTGTGGTCGTGTTCGACGGCGAGGTGCTCAGCCACCAGAGCGTGCAGTCGACTTTGGATCTAGTGGCGAGCGCGGTGGGAGGTGACGGCTGATGGCGGCACCAATCGACCTCCACGAAGTGATGGAGCGGGAGCGCGAGGAACGGTTCCGCACGAGGTGGCGCGTCAAAGCCTGCGCCAGCACGGCATGTCTCTCCGCCGGCGCCGGGGCCACCATCCAGGCCATGGAGGACCTGATCGAGCGTGAAGAGGACCTGGCCCTCGAAGTGCAGGTCATCCCAACGGGTTGTATGGGCCTGTGTAGCGCCGGCCCGCTGATGCGCATGATGCGGCGCGGCGGTGACGAAACCGACTACCGGAAGGTGATGCCGGAGGCCGCCGTTGAGATCATGCGGAGCCACGTGTTCGACGAGAAGCCGATTCCGGAGTACCAGCTAGACAAGTCGATCCCCTTCTTCACCAGCCAGGAGCGCATCGTCCTCGCCAACGGCGGTGTCATCAATCCGGACCGGATCGAATCGTACGTCGCTCACGGTGGCTATCAAGCGCTGGAGAAAGCGCTGACGACGATGAAGCCCAAGCAGGTGATCGAGCAGATGCGGCTTTCCCGGATCCGCGGCCGCGGCGGTGCCGGCTACCCGGTTGCCAGCAAATGGAGCCTATTGGCGGCTGCACCGGGCAAGACGAAGTATGTGGTAGCGAACGGCGACGAAGGTGATCCCGGCGCCTACATGGATCGCACCATCATGGAGGACGATCCGCATCGCGTCCTAGAGGGCATCGCCATCGCGGCCTATGCCACCGGGGCCTCAGAGGCCTACATCTACGTCCGGGCCGAGTATCCGCGAGCAGTGGAAAGACTCGACCGTGCCATCCGGGTGGCGCGCCGCAACCGGCTGCTCGGCCGCAAGATTCTCGACACCAATTTCGACCTCTCGGTAGAGGTTCGCATCGGCGCAGGAGCCTTTGTCTGTGGTGAAGAGACTGCACTGATGGCCTCTATCGAGGGCCGCCGCGGCACACCCCGGCTGCGGCCTCCCTACCCGACTGAGAAAGGCCTATGGGGCAAACCGACGATGATCAACAACGTCGAGACCCTCGCCAACGTCCCGGCAATCATCGATCGGGGCGGCGAATGGTTTGCCTCGATCGGAACCGAGAAGAGCACCGGCACCAAGGTGTTCGCGCTCGCCGGCGACGTCACCAATACCGGCCTCATCGAGGTACCGATGGGAACGACGTTGCGGGAGATCGTCGAGGACATCGGCGGCGGGGTCCCGGATGAGAAGCAGTTCAAGGCTGCCCAGACGGGTGGTCCCTCCGGAGGGTGTATCCCGGCAAAGTTCCTCGATACCCCGGTCGACTACGACAGCTTGCGGGAACTGGGATCGATCATGGGATCGGGCGGCCTGATCGTGATGGACGAGGACGTCCGCATGCCCGATGTGGCCAAGTTCTTCATGGAGTTCTCCATGGAGGAGAGCTGCGGCAAATGCACCCCCTGCCGGGCCGGCACGGTCCAGATGCACAACCTGCTGCAGAGAATCACCGACGGCGACGGCTCCCGGCAGGACATTCGTGACCTGGAGCATCTCTGCTCGGTGGTGCGCGACACCAGCCTCTGCGGCTTGGGCCAGTCGGCTCCCAACCCGGTGATCAGCACACTGCAGTACTTCCGTGATGAATACGACGCTCTGATCACCCGGGAGGAGGTGCTCCATGCGTGAGACACGTCCCACCGTTCACGTCAGCTTCGACGGCGTCGAGCACGAGGCCTTCGTCGGCGAGTCGGTGCTCGAGTGCGCCCGCCGCTGCGGGGTAACGATTCCCTCGCTGTGTTTCCTCGAGGGACTCACGGTCTGGGGTGGCTGCCGCATCTGCGTCGTTGAAGTCGCCGAGGACCACCGCCTCCGGCCGGCCTGCGCCACCCAGGTTGCGGCAGACATGGAGATCAAGACGGAAACCCCACGCCTGCGGGCGTATCGCAAATCGATCCTCGAGTTGCTGTTTGCCGAGGGAAACCATGTTTGTGCGGTGTGCGTCTCGAACGGGAACTGCGAGCTGCAGGACATGGCGGTCTTCTGCGGCATGGACCATGTTCGTTACGACTCGCAGGCTCCACCTCGCGAGGTCGATTCCAGCCACCCCAAGTACGTGTTCGACCAGAATCGCTGCATCCTGTGCACCCGCTGCGTTCGCGTTTGCGACGAGATCGAGGGAGCCCACGTCTGGGACATCAGTCATCGGGGCGAGCACGCCGAGGTGATAACTGAGCTCAACAGGCCCTGGGGCGAGTCCCTGTCTTGTACCTGGTGCGGCAAGTGCGTTGCAGTGTGCCCGACCGGCGCCCTGTCCTATCAAGGTCGCGCCATCGGGGAGATGGAGCACGATCCGGCCATGATCAAGCGACTTGCCGTAGCTCGTAATCGCGGGGAGTGGCTCGATCCGGGGGTGATGACATGAAGCAGGCCCGCATCGCCACAGCCTGGCTGGGCGGCTGCTCTGGATGCCACATGTCGTTCCTGGACATGGATGAATGGCTCTTCGAGCTGGCCGAGATCGCTGATGTGGTGTACAGCCCCATCGCCGATATCAAAGACTTCCCGACTGATGTCGACGCCACCCTCGTCGAGGGCGCAGTTGCCAACGAGGACAACCTCGAGTTGGCGCTGGATATTCGCGCGAAGTCGCGGCTGGTGCTGTCTTTCGGCGACTGTGCCGTGAGCGGCAACGTGACGGCTATGCGCAATCCCCTGGGGGATCCGCAGCAGATCCTGGAACGGGTGTATGTGGAGGCCCCGGACCGAGATGGGCGCATCCCGGAAGCACCCGGGATCGTGCCGCCGCTGCTGCCGAAGGTCTTGGCATTGCACAAGGTGATCAGGGTCGATGCGTTCATCCCGGGATGCCCGCCCCCGGCGGACCGCATCCAGGCAGCGCTGGAAGCCCTGCTCGAAGGCTCCCTGCCCCCAAATCGGGGCGAAGCTATCCGATGGGGTTGAGGAGGCACTATGTCTAAAACCGTCACAATCGATCCGGTCACCCGGATCGAAGGTCACGCCAAGATCACCATCGGGCTCGACGAAGCCGGCAAGGTGGACACGGCGCGCTTCAGCGTTACCGAGTTCCGCGGCTTCGAGGAGTTCTGCAAAGGGCGCCTGGTGTGGGAGATGCCCAGCCTCACTGCCCGCACTTGCGGTATTTGTCCGGTGAGCCATCTGCTTGCCTCGGCCAAAGCCGGCGATGTCATCATGGGTTTGCGGATTCCGCCGACGGCGGTGAAGTTGCGCCGGCTGGTGAACCTGGGACAGATCATCCAGAGCCACGCACTCAGCTTCTTCCACCTCAGCTCTCCCGACCTGCTGCTCGGATGGGACGCCGATCCCGCGGTGCGCAATGTATTCGGGTTGATGGGGGCCGAGCCGGAGTTAGCACGGCGCGGTATCCGACTGCGCAGCTTCGGGCAGTCGGTGATCGAGGCCATCGCCGGTCGCAAGGTTCACTCCCCCGGCATCGTGCCGGGCGGAATCGCCAACCCGATGACCGCCGAGACCCGTGACTGGATGCTCGTCGGCCTCGATGCAGCCCAGCAGACCGCCGAAGAGGCGCTCGAGCTGTTCATCTCGATGCTGGGGAAGTTCGAGCGGGAAGCGCGCGCGTTCGGCACGTTCCCCAGTCTGCATCTGGGCCTCGCCAACGATGCCGGCACCTGGGAGAACTACGACGGGCACCTCCGGTTTGTGGATTCCGAAGGCAACGTCGTTGCCGACCACATCGACGTCGCCGACTACCGCGAGTACATCGGCGAAGCGTCCCGACACGACTCCTACCTGAAGTCTCCGTATTTCAAGCCGCTGGTCGAGGACAGCGACGACGTCTTCAAGGGCGTCTATCGAGTAGGGCCGTTGGCGCGGCTCAACGTCTGCCAGACGATGGGGGCGGCCCGAGCCGACGAGGCGCTACAGGCGTACCGGGAAACGGTCGGGGGGACGGCCAACTCGTCGTTCTTCTACCACTACGCCCGATTGATCGAGATCCTGGCGTCGACCGAGCTGGCGCGGGACCTGCTCAACGATGATGCAATCTTGGACCCGATGGTGCGCGCCACTGCCGGCATCAACCATCGCCGCGCCGTCGGCACCTCGGAGGCTCCTCGCGGCACGCTCTTCCATGAATATCAGGTCGACGCCAGTGGGCTGTTGGAGAACGTCAACATGATCATCGCCACCGGTCAGAACAACCTGGCAATGAACGAAACGGTGCTCCAGATCGCCCAAGAGTGGATCGACGGACATGACATCCCCGAACCGGTGCTGAATCGGGTCGAGGCCGGGATTCGGGCATTCGACCCGTGCCTGAGCTGCTCGACGCATGCCATCGGCAAGATGCCGATGGAGGTCAGCCTGTTGGACCACGAGGGCGCCGAACTCGACGGGGTGCGGCGGGGGTAGTGGGGCACTCGAGCACACTCGTCATCGGCTATGGCAACGACCTGCGCTCGGACGACGGCGCAGGTCGTGTCGTTGCCGACCGCATCGGCAAGCTCGACCTTCCTGGAGTCGAAGTGCGTTCACTCTCTCAGCTGACACCCGAACTATCGCTGGACATCGCAGGCATGAGCCGAGTCGTCTTTGTCGATGCCAGCACCGAGGTTGCCGAAACGACTTTGATTCCGGTGGTTGCCGACACGGTTGAGGAAACGGCTTGGTCGCACTTCACAACCCCGGGGAGCCTGCTGGCGATTACCGGCACCATCGGCCCACTGCCGGAGCATGCGCACACCGTGTCGATCCCCGTAGCCGATCTCGGTCTTGGTATGGAGCTCTCCCCGATTGGCGCCGCCGGGGTAGAAGCCGCGGTAGAACTCATTGTAGATTTGATAGGTGAGTAATTACTCACCTATCATGGAGTCATGGACGCTGTGTTCAGGGCACTCGACGACCCCAGCCGACGCTTACTGCTCGACTCGCTCTTCGAGAGTGACGGCCAAACGCTGGCGGAACTGACGACGCAACTTCCAGACATGACCCGGTTCGGAGTGATGAACCACCTGCGGGTGCTCGAGGAGGCCGGGATGGTCGTGTCCAAGAAGGTTGGTCGCAACAAGCACCACTACCTGAACCCGGTCCCGATCCGTGAAGTCCACGACCGCTGGATCAGCCGCTACACCGAGTCCCTGGTGGAAGGGCTGTCCAGGCTCAAGCAACAATTGGAGGGAAAGACGATGACCACACCGAGCCACGTTTACCAGACGTACATCCGGTGCGAGCCGGCGTCCGCCTGGGATGCAATTGTCAACGGCGACCAGACCGTGCAGTACTACTACGGGACTCGGGTCGAGTCCGACTTCACCGAAGCCGCCCCAATCCGCTACCTCTCCCCTGATGGGTCCGTTGTAGCCGATGGTGTGATCATCGCCGTCGACGAGCCACGTCGTCTCGAGCTGATGTTCCACGCCCGCTGGGACCAGGAGCTATCGGAGGAGGGGCCGGTTCGAATGGTGTGGCTAGTCGATGAGGCCAACGGGCTCACCACGCTGACGGTCGAGTCCTACATGGACCCGGAGTCGAAGACCTACGGCAACTTCAGCGAGGGCATCCCCTACATCGTTGCCGGCATGAAGACACTCCTCGAAACCGGCGAACCGCTGGGCTCGAGCTAGGGCTCTTTCCGTGCGTTCCGGCGCCGCCTCGTACGAGATTTCGGCCCCAGCCCCGCAAGAAGCACGTATCCACCAGCTCGGACCGCACCGCTACGTAGAACCGGTCGCACCCACCCAGATACGTACCTGGTGATTTGAATCCAAGTCGTTGAATACCGACATAGCGACAAGGCTGTCGTCTAGAACTGCAAGAGTCGGATAGGGTTCGACTCCGGGAACGGGTACTTCGTTCCAGAGAACTCCGTTGCGTGATAGCAGGCCTTTGTTGTACTCGAAGCTCGTCGGATAGCCGAGAAAGCCCGCTGGGCCCGCCAGTTTGTAGCAAGACTCACAAGGCTCGTCGAGCACGATCCAGTCGGCTCCAAGACCCCGCCGGCAACACTGAGTACCGTCTGCGGAGGTCAAGTGGAGGCTCTCGCCGCTCACAACGAGCGAGAAGGGCGAGCATTCCGCTGGGGGTTGGACCGGATCAGGCACCCATTCGGACCCTGAGTCCGACACCCATAGCACTGTCTCCAAGCGTTCCCCGCCATCCGCACTCGCCCCCACGGCAACAAAGCGATTGCCCCAGGCTGTCGGGAGGAAGCAGCCGGACGGGAGCAGGCCGTCTCCCTCGACCGGCTCGAATGCAGCCCCGCCGAGTGACGTCCACGCCGCATACAACTGGATTTCTGTGAGTTGCGGTTTCATCGAGCTGGAATAGGTGCGGCGCGGCAACGGGAAGGTCCTTATCACCTCCTCCCCGTGGCAGTTCACAATCCGGACCCATGCCGCCCGATCAACGATGACCACCTGAGGGTCTTCGAAGAAGAGGCGCGTCTCCAAGCCACTGTCGCTCCACTGCAGGAATTCGCTACCGCGGTAGACCACTTCCCCATTCAGATCAGCACCCTCGGGGACAAACGGCGCGACGGCATCGCGCCACAGATCCGCGTACCCAGACATGAGGACGAAGATGTCGCCATCGCCGGCGACGGCCGTCGAGATGCTGGGATCGGTCAATCCGCCAGGGGTCTGCAACGGAATTCTGGTCCATGAGAGAACGGCGCTCTGCCGCAAATCATCTGCCCGCCATAGGCCATCACCGGAGCCGGTGTTGGCCGTAAGCAGTAGCCGTCGCGCATCGGGACGAGGCGAGGATCTGCGATAGGCACGCCGAGGTCGAAAGGCCGTGACGTCCAGGCCATGCCATCATCGCTGCTCCACAATTCGTTGGCGACGAAGTCGCCTTGAGGACTCCGCAGCTGCATGACCATGTACTTGGCGTCGTGAGCTTCGACAAAACCGGAGTGGTCGGAGAGCTCCCAACCCGGGGGTATGGCCGGAACCGCGGTTGCCTCAGCCCACTCGACCGTCGCCGCAAGACCGCCGGCAGAATCCGCCGATAGGAATCGAGCTGCCGGAGTCCCGCCGGGAACGTCGGCGCCGTCGACCCCAGGCAGGCCGCCGTCGCCGCGACCAGCAAGTAGCCAGCCGGTAATGGTCCCGGCTATGAGCACGATTGCGAGTATCAACAAGCGGGGCGGGCTGCTCTCCCGCTCTCGGGGAACCGTTTCGTCGAGGGGGCTGAGCGGTGTCACGCTGCCGGATCCCCGTTGCGACCCCATGCATCCGAGCATAGCCCCCACAGGCCGAACCATTCATTGCTGACCCGGCGCCTATCAACGCAACATCCGGCCGATAGCCTCTCGTGCGCCTCGACTCAGAGTGCGGCCAGTCCGGTGGCCTCCCGGACGATTTGCTGAAAGCCCTCTGCCTTGGTGCGGGCATCCAGCGCTCCCCGCCGCATGATCCTGGCAACCTCTTCGTCGTCGAGGTTCTCGTAGGCATTGCGGATCGGGGCCAGCGCGGCAATCACGGCATCGGCAACTGCGTCCTTGAACTTGCCGTAGCCACGCGACCCGTATTCCTCGACAAGATCGTCGATGGAGCGTTCGGTACAGGCCGACATGATCTCGAGCAAGTTGGAGATACCGGGCTTCCCCGCGGGATCGAAGCGCACGTCGGGATCGGAATCGGTCACAGCCGAGCGAATCTTCTTGCGCACCACATCAGGACTGTCGAGGATGAGCACACGGCTCTTGTCGTTGGGATCCGTTTTGGACATCTTGGACGTCGGGTCGGTGAGCGACATCACCCGGGACGTCGTTTCCGGGATGAGAGCGTCGGGGATGGGAAAAACCTCGCCGAAGCGGTTGTTGAATCGCTCCGCCAGATCCCGTGTCAACTCGAGGTGCTGCCGCTGATCATCGCCGATCGGTACCAGGTTGGCGTGATACAGCAGGATGTCCGCTGCCATGAGCACCGGGTAGGCAAACAACCCCAGATTGGCGGCCTCACCTTTGGCTACCTTGTCCTTGTACTGCGTCATCCGACCCAGCACCCCTGTCGGCGTCATCGCACCCAGAATCCAACTCAGCTCACTGTGCTGCGGTACCTGGCTCTGGAAGTAGAACAACGACCGATCCGGGTCGATTCCGGTGGCCATCAGCACCTTGGCCGCCTCGAGGCGGTCCGACTCGAACTGCTTCGGGTCATAGTCCACAGTGATCGCATGCAGATCGACAACGCAGTAGACGCAGTCATACGAATCCTGCAGCTTCACCCAGTTACGCAACGCTCCCAGGTAGTTGCCCAGGTGAACATTGCCGGTGGGCTGAAGCCCGGAAAAGACTGTCTGCCGATCCACTCTGTCGATCCTCTCGTGAAAAAACGCCGGGGCTCGGCCTCCGGCGTTTTTTGACGCGCGAAGGCGACTACCGCTGCAGCCACCACCAGCTCTGCGTCAGTGCCATCGCATCAGGTTACCGGTCGCTGGTCAACGGAACAATCTGAACAGAGCGAGGGGGCCGGACGTGCCGGCCCCCTCTGAGTTGCTACGGCTCTTCCGAGATCAACCGGAGGTGACCTCCTCGCCTGCCTCTACCCAAGCCTGGTAGCTACCGGTGAACGCCTTGGCGTTATCGAAGCCAAGAACACCCAGCACCGGCATCGACAGAGAAGCACGGAAACCGGACTTGCAGTAGACCACCACTGCCGCGTCCTTCGGGATCTGGTCCATGTTCTCCGTGATCGTGCGCAGTTCGATGTTGGTGGCATCGAGGATGTAGCCCTCGGCGTATTCGCCCGGGGTCCGAACGTCGAGAAGGAAAGCACCCGCATCGTGCGCGGTCTTCACTGCTTCCACATCACCGGCCGTCAGCCAGCCCTCGGGGATGGTGGAGAGCCAGCCGTCGACAGCTGCAACCAGCTCGGGTTCGAAGCCGGGATCGCCTACGGCCTCGGCCTCAACGGCCTCAGTCGAGACCTCTTCGCCGGCCTCGGTCCATGCCAGCCAGCTGCCGGAATACGACAGGGCGTTGTCGTAACCCATCATCCGCAACGAGGAAACGGCCAAACCGGCGCGGTAACCGGACTTGCAGTACACGAAGACCTGACGGTCGGTCGGGATCTTGTCCACGTTGGCGCCAAGCTCACGCAACGGAATATTGACGGCCCCGGGGATGTGCCCCTCGGCATATTCTTCAGGCTGACGTACGTCGATGACCAATGCATCGCTGGCCTCGACTGCATCCTTGAAGGCGACCGTGTCGCCGACGTTCATCCATCCCTCAGGGATGGTGCTCTCGTACTCGTACACTGCGGCAACGAGATCGAACTCCTCCTCAGGAGCCGCGGTTGTCGTGGTCTCTTCGGGAGCCTCTGTGGTAGCTGCCGGCGCCTCTGTCGTCGGAGCAGCTGTGGTCGTCTCCAACGGAGGTACGGTGCCTTCAGTTGTATCTGAGGACTCGTCGTCGCCACCGCATGCGGCGGCGATCAAGCCAAAGGCCAGGAGCAGCCCGATCACAGAAATGCGACGGAGCATATTCATGTTTGTTTCCCTTTCGTTGATGCGACCCGGCTTGCCGGGTCTTCTGTGTCAAACCTTTTCTGTTTCTTCTTCCGCCTCGGCGGTGGTTCGAGCCTCCATCTCCTCAACCCACTTGGCGTGCTCGAGCCGGGCCTCGTCGATGTCGACGTAGCCCCGGGTCATGCCGGACAGCGCTTTGTAGACAAATGTGAAGTAGAGGTGGCCGACCAGGAGCAGGGCCAGAGCCAACATCGACAGGTCGTGGATGACTGCAGCCCACGCTTGGCCGGTAGGGCCGAGGGATGGCATGAAGAACCACATGACAAGGCCGGATGCCACAATGGATGCCGACAGCAGCATCACCAGAGCGTGATGCATCTTCTGACCGGCATTGAGCCTGCCCTGCTTGGGCATATTGGCGGTGTGGCCAAAGGCATATGACCAGAAGCGCTTCAGCCATCGCCAGTCATCCCGGTCGTACTTGAAGGAGTCAATCATCAGCTCCTTGGCGCCTTCCCGGTCGGCGAACCAGTAGACAAATGGCACCGCCATGAAGACGACTGCCGCAACACGGTGGAGCCAGCGGGTGAATCCACCTGATGCCAGGCCCGCCAGCGCCGGCCACAGGATTACCAGACCCGTGAGCAACAGTACGAGGAATGAACTGGCCAGCATGGCATGCACGACCCGAGGTCGTTTCCGATAGCGGAGGATCTCTCGCTCACGCAATGGTTCGCGTACTGCCATGTCAGCCCTCCTCCTGGTTGGTGTCTGTTGCGTCGCCCTCGATCATCTCCTCGGCTTCGAGAACAACCAGTTCCTCCTGGTGACGGCGGCGAGCAATGACGCCTCCGACGCCCGCCAGAACCGCAGCCCCCAGTGTCAGCGCCACTGCACTGGGTTGCACGACCTTCTGCCACATGTCCGCCATGAACGGGGTCTTGGGGTCCAGCGGAATGTCCAGCAGTTGGGGATCATCCGGGGCTACCACCAACATGCCGAGCCCACCGGCTTGAGTCTCGCCGTAGACCTGTGCATTTGGGTAGCGTTCCCGCAATACCTCGGCACGCCGATGAGCCTCAGCCCTGATTTCCTCACGCGGGCCGTACATGAGCGCATCGCTCGGGCATGTTCTTACGCACCAGGGCTCGCCACCGGCAGCGACGGTCGCCGCACAGCCGTCGCACTTGCTGGACTTGCCCTCCCACATCACAGGCACCTGGTAGGGGCAGGCTTCGGTGCAATAGGAGCAGCCGCTGCAGACGCTGCGATCGAGGCGGGTGAGACCATCTTCTTTGTACAGCGCCCCCGTCGGGCACACAGTCACACAGGCTGCATCGGCGCAGTGATAGCAGCGATGATTGTTCCAGCCGCCCGTCAGCTTGGGGAACTCGCCGTGGGTCTTCTCGATCAGCTGGACATATTGCTGACCTTCCCCGAGCTCATTGCCAACCTTGCACGAGGCGACGCAGGCCTGGCAGCCGATGCAACGGCCCAGATCTAGGAGGAATGCGTAGTCGGCCATGTCACACCCCCTCCCTGGTGAGTCTTACGAAGTTGACCCGCATCCCCGCTCCCCCACTGATCGGATCGAGCTTGTAGCGAGTTTGCAGCTTGGTGTCGCTGGCACCCTTGCCGTTGGCTCGGGTGAGGCCCTCAGACTTGTGGCCGAACCCGTGCGCCATGAACACGGCATCACCTCTTATCCGCTGGGTGGCCTTGACCTTGACCGGACCGTCGGTGACGCCGTCCTGGTTCTCCAGCATCACGTAATCGCCGTCCTCGATACCGAGCTGCTGCGCGATATCCGCATTGACCCACACCTCGTTCTCGGGATCGAGATCGCTGAGCACCGGCGTGTTCTGTGTCTTGGCAAACGTATGCACCGGGCTCCTGCCGTAGAGCAAGCGGAAGTACCCGGCTGGGGGCTCATCAACCGGTTCGTAGACCGGCATTGGGTCGTGACCGGCTTCGGCGAGCTCCTCTGAATACAGGTTGATCTTGCCGGAGGCGGTGTGGAACGGCGACGAACCATCGAAGTCCTCCAGGTACGGCTTGCCGTCCTGGATGATGACTCCACCACGGGACCGCATGTCCTCGATGCTGGAGCCCACCGAAACGAGCCGCTTGTCGATGAACTCCTCGATGGTCTCCCACTTGTAATAACCGTCGAGGCCAACTCGGAGACCGAGCTCGCGGGAGATCCACCAACCGGGCTTGGTGTCGTACATCGGTTCGACGGCCGGCTCGCGCAAGGCGATGTAGGGCGTCTTGTGCGACACCTTCCACAGGTCCTCGTACCGCTCGAGATAGGTGGCCTCGGGAAGCACGACATCGGCCCAGGCAATGTGTTCCATGGGCAACACGTCGATCGCCACGACGAACTCGAGAGCCTTGAGGGCCTCGAGAGTTCGTTGTGGATTCGGCACCGAATGCAGCAGATTGGTCCCGTAGACCATGAGACCCTTGATGGGATAGGGCTCACCGGTGATCATCGGCTCGATCAGCTCCTGCAAGGCGGTTGGACCGCGCATGAACGCCTGGCGCACGCCGTCGGCCCGTGCCTTGCCGGTCGGACCCAGCGGCAGTTCTGCGCTCTCCTCCCCCGGCTCGGCGGAGCAGCCGCCGGAACTACCGGTGATCGTCCACGGCGGCAGCGGGTAGTCATCGAGATACGCCGACTTGTTGAAGTACAAGCCGCCTTCACGGCCGTAGGCGCCCAGCAGGGCGTTGATGAGATACGTGGCCCTCATGCGCTGCGAGTCGTTGCCGTACCACGTCGTGTGACGACCGGGCACGACTGCAGAGCGCGGCAGGTTGGCTGCCATGACTTGGGCGGTCTCCCGGATCTGGGCGGCCGGCAGGTCGGTGATTCCGGCCGCCCAGTCGGGAGTGAATTCGGCCACATGTGCGGCGAGTTCATCGAAGCCTTGCGTCCATTCATCGACATAGGCCTTGTCGTAGAGGCCGTCGCCGATGATCACGTTCATCCATGCCAGCAGAAGCGCGGTGTCCGTGCCCGGCTTGATGGGCAGCCAATAGTCTGCCTTGGCAGCAACGCTGGAGAACCGAGGATCGACCACGATGACCTTGGCGCCACGGGCATGGGCATTGGCGAAGTCCTGCATGGTCGTGTTGCGGGCGTCTTCGCCGATGTGGCTGCCGATGAGCGTCATCGCCTCGATGGCATCCCAATCCACCGGCTCGTGCCCGCCTACCGCCGACCCATAGGTCAATGTGGCAGCCTCGTCGCGGGGGCTGAGGCACAGGGACGACGAGGGCTTGGCTGCGTTGGGGGTACCCCACGCCTGTGCGAAGTAATCGGCAAACCAGTGGTCGCCCGAGGTATGGCCAAACACGGCAAGGGCCTCCTCGCCATATTTGTCCCTGATTTGCAGTAGGGCAGCGGCGGTGTAGTCGAGGGCCTCTTCCCAGGAGACCTCTTTGAACTGGCCCGATCCGCGGTCACCGGTGCGGATCATGGGTGCCTGGAGGCGATCCGGGTCGTACATGAACGATGGGCCACCTTGGCCTCGAGCGCACAGCATTCCGCGACTCTTCGGGTCCAGCGGATTGCCGTCGATCTTGCGAACAACACCGTTGACGGTATGCACCACCACGCCGCAGCGCCATGGACAGATGTCACAGACGTTGTAAGTCGTCTCAATGGGCCCTTCGAGGTACCACGGCTCCTCGACGGAGAAGACGCCGCCGGCGGGGCCAATTGGATTGGTGGGAGCCATCAATGCCAACCCGCCGCTGGCAAGCCCACCTTTAAGGAACGACCTGCGCGTGATATCGAGCTTTACACGTGCCACTATTTCCGACCTCTACTCCGACCTCTGTCCATTCCGACCCTTGTGAAGGAATTCACATGTCCGCATATGCGGATTGGGTAATGTGATCATTCCAGAGTGGGGTGAGTGGACCCAGTGCCGACCTGTCCCTTCGGATGGGACGAAGGCCCAGAGGCGGCAGTCCCTCGCATCCCGGGACAATGGGACCTTTGAAAGGGACCATCAGTCCCAACAGTGGCGGGACCCTAGTCTGGAAGTTTGACCGCTGAACCCAAGTGGTCCATACTCCCCGCCATGAATTGCCCAACCGGCAACATCGCCATTAGATAGGCGCCGCGCCGTATATCGGCGTGTGCGCCGCCGTGACCCTCCGTGCTACGGAGGGTTTTGCTTATCCAGGAGCGCTCGAATGAGTACCCGCCCAGTCGAAATATATGACACCACCCTCCGCAACGGCACCCAACAGGAGGGGATTTCGCTGACGGCGCGGGACAAACTGAAAGTGGCCCGCCTCCTCGACGATCTCGGTGTTGCCTATATCGAAGGTGGCTGGCCCGGTGCAAATCCGAAAGATGACGAGTTCTTTCGTCGCGCCAGGACCGAACTCGAGTTGCAGACATCGACACTGGTGGCATTCGGTTCCACCCGGCGGGCCAAGGTGCGACCTGAGGATGATGAGCAGTTGGCGGCCCTCCTCGCCGCGGAAACCGACGTCATCTGTCTGGTCGGCAAGACATGGGACTACCACGTCGAACACGCCCTCCGTACCGACCTTGACGAGGCAGTTGCGATGATCGGCGACTCCGTCGCGTACCTACGCTCCCAAGGACGCCGGGTCTTCTTCGATGCCGAGCACTTCTTCGACGGTCATCGGGCCAACGCCGATTTTGCACTGGCCGCGCTGCGGGCGGCTCACGACGCCGGTGCAGAACGCCTTGTGTTGTGTGATACCAACGGCGGCTTCTTGTCCCACGAGGTGTAGCGGATTGTCGGCGAGGTGGGCGCAACGCTCGGCGATGCGACGCTGGGGTGCCACTTCCACAACGATTCAGGGATGGCGGTCGGCAACTCGATTACCGCCGTGCTCGAAGGTGTTCACCAGGTGCAGGGATGTATCAACGGATACGGCGAGCGGACCGGCAACGCCGACCTCTGTTCACTGATCCCCAATCTGTCGCTGAAGATGGGCTTCGAGACGATCCCGGCTGATCGCCTGTCGCGACTGACAACGGTTTCACACCACCTGGCGGATCTGGTCAACCTCACTCTCGACCCCCACATCCCTTACGTCGGTAGCTCAGCCTTCACTCACAAAGCCGGTCTCCACACCTCGGCGCTGGCACGACGCAGCGACGCCTACGAGCACCTGAACCCGGTAAGTGTCGGCAATGCAACGCGAGTCGTTGTCTCGGAGCTGGCGGGCCGATCAACCGTGTTGGCGAAGGCCAGAGCGCAGGGTCTCGACCTCAGTACCGAAGATGCCCAGCGGGTGGTCGATCGCATCAAGGAGCTGGAGCACATTGGCTACCAATTCGAGGCAGCCGACGGGTCATTTGAATTGCTACTGCGGGAGGCCCAAGGGTGGAAGCAGGACTTCTTCGAAATCGAGTCCTACCGTGTCTTTGTCGAGCACCGTAACAACGACGTGGTCGCTGAGGCCACCGTCAAGGTGTACGTAGGTGACGAGCGCGTGGTCACGACACGGGAAGGAGACGGACCGGTCAGCGCTTTGGACCGGGCGTTGCGGGCCGCGCTGAGTTGGGCTTATCCCGAGATCGCGGATATCCATCTCACCGATTACCGCGTTCGCGACCTCGATTCGAGCGACGGAACCAGTGCCCGGGTGCGGGTGCTCTGCGAACATGCAGACATCGAAACCGCGTGGGGCACGGTCGGCGTACACGAGAACATCATCGATGCTTCGTGGAAGGCAGTGGTTGAAGGCTTGGTCATCGGATTGCTCCGTCACGTCAAGCGGAACGGGGACGACTGATCAGTCAACTTGGAGTTCGATGCGATCGAACACCAACCTCGGCCACCGACAATGCGCTCGAGTGTTGACGCTATGTTGCCCCACATGGATTCCAAGACCCTTACGGCCACCGATCTATGGAACATGAGCCGAGTCGGCCAGCCCGAGCCGGCAAGCGACGGCAGCTGGGCAGTTGTCCCCGTCACCAGCTACGACATAGAAGGGAACGAAGGCACTACCCGCCTGTGGCGAGTCTGGGCCGATGGCTCGACCCGGCCCCTCACCAACCCGGATGCGTCCGGCACGGCCCCGGCACTGGCGCCCGATGGAAACGCCGTCGTGTTCATGCGGAAGCGCGCCGATGCCGACAAGCCGCAACTACACATCATGCGGATCGACGGCGGCGAAGCAGAGTGTCTTACCGATCTGCCGCTGGGAGTCTCCGCCGCCGGTTGGCTGCCGGACGGCTCGGGTCTGATCCTGGCCGCCCCATTACTGCGCGGCCATCCCAGCGTCGCTGCCACCCTCGAGGAGCTCGATCGAAGAGACGGTGCACCTACCGAGCCTGTGGTGACCGAGGATCGCATCTATCGGTACTGGAAACGCTGGCTGGTTGGGGGCGAGATGCACCACCTCTTCCACCTCGACCTATCCAGTCGAGAAGCAGTCGATCTCACGCCCGACCTCGATGATCTGATCGCTCTCGACGATCCGACGGGCGTTTTCGATGTATCGCCGGACGGCACCGAAGTGGCGTTTACGGTCGACGTTGCCGGAGTCCCGCACGACCGATTCAGGTTCGCCATCCATACGGTTGGCCTGGACGGCGCTCCGCCACAGCAACTCACGTCACCGCACCTGCTGCCTGCGCAGCAGCTGCGACCCCGCTACAGCCCGGAGGGCCGCCACCTGATCTACGGCGTACAGCGCGAGCCGGATTACTACGCAGCCCAAGTTGAACTCGTTCACCACAATCGGGAGACCGGGGAAGAAGTGAGCCTTGCCCCGGAATGGGATCGATCGGCGGGCGGATGGGAGTACAACAGCAAAGGTGACATCGTGTTGCACGCCGGTCATGAGGGTGGCATGGCCGTTTTTGTCCTCCCCCGGGGAGCCACCTCCCCCACTCAATTGACCAGAGGGCTTTACGCACACGGGCCCCGCCCCACGACCGGCCCGATGTGGCTGCGGGTCGAGAGTCCGGCCCACCCGGCAGAAGCGGCAGTTCTCGATGAGAGCGGAGTGCGTCGCGTGGGGGCATTCAATCAGACCATTCTGGACGACCTCGAGATGGGAGCGACCGGGGAATTCACCTTCGGCGGAGCAAACGGCGCCCCGGTCCAGGCATACATCGTCTACCCACCGGGATTCGATCGGTCGAAGAAGTGGCCGCTGGTTCACAATATCCACGGTGGCCCTCACAACGCATCGGGTGGCTCCTGGCACAGGCGGTGGAACACGCAGGCCCTCGCTGCCGCTGGGTACGTTGTCGTGTCGGTGAATTTCCACGGCTCCGATTCTTTCGGCGATGATTTCACTCGGTCGATTCGCGGCGCCTGGGGGGACAAGCCCGCTGCCGACATCCTGGCGGCAACCGACCATCTCATCGGCGAGGGCTTCATCGACCAGGATCGCATGGCAATCGTTGGCGGCTCGTACGGCGGCTATCTGGTCTCCTGGTTGATCGGTCGGACCAACCGGTTTGCGGCCGCGATCTGCCACGCGGGTGTTACCGATGTGCTCGGCCAGTGGGCCAGCGACATAACTGCCGGCCGCGAAACGGCGATAGGCGGGGTTCCCTGGGAGGATATGGAGGCAGTGCAGCGTTGGAGCCCGCTGGCACACACCCACGGCATGGCGACACCAACCCTCATCATCCACGGTGAACTCGACTACCGAGTCGTAGTCACACAGGGCTTGACGCTCTACGGCATTCTCAAGCAGAAAGGGGTCGATGCCCGGTTGGTCTACTACCCGGATGAAGGACACTGGATCGAGAAGCCGCGCAACTCGATCCACTGGTACCGAGAGTTCATGGACTGGCTGGAGCGGTACATTGGTAGAGGACCGTCGCAATGAGCTATGACCTCCACATGAGCCCCGATGACTTCCGCCGGCGCGGCCACCAGATGGTGGATTGGGTGGCTGACTACTTGGAGAACATCGAGCAATACCCGGTGATCTCGCAGGTCAAGCCGGGAGAGGTGCGAGCCGCACTCCCGGCGGCGGCGCCGGAAGGACCGGAGCCGTTCGAGACGGTGCTGCGTGATCTCGACGAGATCATCATGCCGGGCATAACTCACTGGCAGTCACCTCACTGGTACGCCTACTTCCCCGCCAACAGCTCCGGACCTTCGCTGCTCGGAGAACTTGCGGCCGCCGGCCTCGGCGTCCAAGGGATGCTGTGGGCAACATCACCTGCGGCAACCGAACTGGAGACCGTAGTAGTGGATTGGATGGTCGATCTGCTTGGCTTGCCGACTGAATGGAAGACCACCGGCCGGGGAGGTGGCGTTATCCAGATGAGTGCCTCGGACTCGACGCTGGTAGCCCTGGTAACGGCTCGCGAGCAGGCTGCTGCGCCGACCGACACTCTCGTGGTATACGCCTCGGACCAAACCCACTCGTCCTTGGAGAAGGGCGCCCGCATCGCCGGCTTCAGCCACGTTCGATCGATCAGAACGGACGCACAATTTGCGCTCGACCTTGCTGCCCTGCAGCAGGCGATAACCGCCGATCGGGACGCAGGCCTCATACCGGCATTTGTCGCAGTGACGGTCGGCACCACCGCAACGACCGCTGTCGATCCGGTCCGGCAGACCGCCACGATCGCAACCCGGGAGGGAATGTGGTGCCATGTCGATGCCGCCTACGCCGGTTCCGCCATGATCTGCCCGGAGTTCCGTCATCACCAGGATGGCCTGGACCTCGTCGATAGTTACACTTTCAATCCGCACAAGTGGATGCTGACCAACTTCGACTGCAACCTCTACTACGTGGCCGACCGCCGACCGCTGCTCGACGCAATGAGCATTCTGCCGCCATACCTCCGCAACGAAGCCACCCTGTCCGGCGACGTGATCGACTATCGGGATTGGCACGTGCCCCTCGGTAGGCGCTTTCGGTCGCTCAAGCTCTGGTTTGTGCTTCGCCACTACGGCGCTGAGGGAATCCGCCGGTTCATTAGAGAACATGTCCGATTGGCTCAGGACCTCGCCGGGCGCCTGGAAGCAGACGATCGGTTCGAGCTGGTGGCCCCCCATCCGTTTGGACTGGTGGTCTTTCGCCACACCGATGGCAACGAGGCGACCGCGCAACTGGCCAAGCACCTCAACAGCTCCGGCCGTGTCGCAGTCACACCAACAATGCTTGGAGATGCCACCGCAATCCGAGTATCCATCGGGTCGACCCGCACGACCGCAGACCATGTCGACCAACTGTGGTCGATGATCGGTGAACTCGCCTGATGGAATCGACCACGAAAGTCGCCGCCCTCAACACCCGGCTGGAGGCCGAGCTGGCAGTCGCACAGCTTGCCGAAGCGGGAATCGATTCCTTCATCGTCGCCGACAATGCCGGCGGCACGTTCCCGATGATGCAGATGGTGACGGGAGGCTACAAGGTAATGGTGCTAACCGCAGTGGCCGACGAGGCAACCGAAGTTCTCGGAGAAATGGCGACCAATGGATCCTCGGATGCCCGGACTCCCGGGCTAATGGAGGTCCTGCGCGGGTATTCCCCGAGGGAGCTGGTCATCCTCGCCATCGTCACCTTCGTCGTGGCAATCCCGCTGACCGCATATACAGTGCGGGTGCTGTTGTTCTGATGTCTCGCGTCAGCGCTGCCCGCTGTTGCGGATGATCCCCAGGAACTCGCGCATCATGAATGCCGTGGCCCCCCACATGATTCCATCGTCGAATTCGTAGAACCACATGGTTCTCCCAAACCACTCCGACGTACGCCACGCCCCGTCGTCGAGGAGCTCCGCAAGTGCCGGTTCGATAACGGCAGCCACCTCCTCCTCCTGCAGAACGAATTGCTCCGGGCGGCGTACCTTGGCAACGACCGGAACGATCAGGTTCCCCGGATCCCGCGTAGTGATTGGGGTCAGCCCGCCGATGACGTGGACGCCGTTCTCGGGGAGCCCGATTTCTTCACACGCCTCGCGTTTGGCCGTTTCCTCCGGGCCTTCGCCGGGCTCGAGACGCCCACCGGGAAAGACCACGTCTCCCGGATGCGTACGCATGTGATCGGGCCGGCGGGTCAGAATGACCCGAACCCGATCCTGCGCATCGCGGTAGACCGGGACCAATACCGCCGCCCTAGCCTCGGCTGGGTACCGGACCGGCCCCAATGCCTCAAGACTGGTCCAAATGTCGAGCACCGAAGCACCTTACGTGATGGCGGGATAAGCTGCTGCGATGGCACACCTACTGGGCCACGAGCCTCGGTTCACAACACGGTTGGTGCTGCGCCCGTTTCGGCGTAAAGACACCGGACCCGTTCACGAGGCGGTGCGCGCTTCACTTCCTGATTTGGCCGAATTCCTGCCTTGGGCAGTGGGTTATCAGCGCAGCGTGACGTCGCAGTTCATCAAGGACTCGATCGGGGCGTGGGCCAGCGGCAGAGCCTTCGACTTCGCGATCAGAGCCAAGGAAGACGAGGATCGCCACCTCGGCAATGTGTCGGTCTGGTTCACCTCCAAGGCGAACCTGGTTGGCGAGGTCGGCTACTGGATCCGCAGCGATGTGTCCGGATTGGGTATCGGTACCGAAGCAACGGCGCGCGTCCTCGAGGTGGCATTCAGCGAACTCCGGATGCATCGCGTGATCGCCCGGATTGCGGCAGGAAATGTGGCGTCGGAGCGGATCGTGCAGAAGCTCGGGTTCCTCAAGGAAGGAACGCTTCGCGACGAAGTCAAGGTGGGTACCAGGTGGTTGGATCACACCATCTGGGGCCTGCTCGACCGGGAGTGGCGCTACGAGAAGCGCCGCTACGAGACTGAGATCTCCTACCCCCCGCTGACGGGAACCTGACCGGGCGCCCAAATCGTTCCTTCTGCACCAAGACTCATTAGGGTTCCGAGGATATGGATCCGCGAACACTGCAACTGATCCAGCGCGGTCTCATCGCCGCGGTGACGGTGGTGCTTGCATTGGTGGTTGTGATCGCCTTCATTCGCGTTCTTCAGTCAAGCGAGCAGAGCACGGCGATCCGTACCACAACGTCCACAACCACAGTCACGCAGCCGGGAGACACCACCACGACGACCTCGTCTTCCAACGGCACCACAACGACAACCTCCGGTGCCGTTGCCCCTGCAGTGTGCGCAGACGAAGAGCCGACCGATGGCAACGTCACGGTGCTGCGGGTTTACTACCCGTGCGGCTCGAATACTCTCGCCAGCGGCCAGGTCTGGGTGTATCGGGCAGTAGCACCGACGGACCTCGTGTTGACAACCACGATGAACGAAATGGTCAAGGGTGTGGACGACGAGGAGGCGGCGCTCGGGTATAGATCGCCATTCCCCGATACCGCTACCGGCTCGTTCCTGGGCGCCACCATCGACCGTGATGAGGCCAAGGCCTTCCTCGAGTTCACTTCCGACGTATTCCCCGACGGCGTGGACACACCCGAGGGCGCCCAGGTCTTCCTGTCGACTCTCAACGCCAACGTGTTCCAATTCAGCACCATCAACCAGGTCGAGTACCGGCTGGGCGGGTCCTGCGATGCTTTCTGGCAACAACTCGGCGCCAGCTGCGAAGTGATCACCCGCAGCGAGTGGCAAGCGTCATTGAACACGGGCTGAGCGCAACCGACATTCTGCAGAAGAGACTTCTCGTGTGGTGCAAGGAGGCGACCCGAGGCTCTCCTAGGGTGAGATGCCAACGATGACGAAACCTGAGACCGGCGAGCAGACGTTTGCCCACTTCCATGGCCGAGCCGAGCCCAAGCTGCGTCGCGCACTGATTGCCCGCTACGGCGGCGAGGTAGGGCGCGAAGCAACCGCCGAGGCACTCGCCTACGGGTGGGAACACTGGGAGCGGGTGCGCCGTATGGACAACCCGGTTGGATATCTGTACCGGGTCGGTCGGAGCAGATCTCGGCGCCTCCGGCCACGCCGATCCGTCTTTGAGCCCGGACCCCAATCAGAGCTGCCGTGGATCGAACCCGGTTTACCTATGGCGCTGAACGAGCTCTCGGCACGGCAGCGACAGGTAGTGATTCTCGTACACGGCTTCGAGTACACGCACCGGGAAGTCGCCGATCTTCTCGGCATCTCACGCTCGTCCGTGCAGAACCACGTTGAACGAGGTCTGGCCAAGCTTCGATCCGAACTCGAGGTGCCTCATGTTTGATCTGAAACGCGATCTTCGCCGCTACATCGATGGTTTGGAGGAGCCCATCTCGATACAGGAGGCGATGTCACCACGCCGCAAGCGTCGCTATCGGGTGCCTGCCGCCATCTTGGCAGGGGCTGCCGTCGTGGTGATTCCCGCTCTAGTGTTGCTCGGGCTGCGGCTGCTGCCTCCCGGAGAAAGCGATGTAGCCGAGACGACCTTCCCACCGACAACGGCGACCACCACGACCGGCGTAGAAACCACATCCCCGCCGGTCTCCACGGCGGTGGTCCCGAATCTCGATGGCTTGACTGTGGCGGACGCTCGCGAGATCCTCGACGAGCTCGGACTCGTACTGGAGGTGACCGAGCAATACCCCAGCCGATCGGGCTTTGGGTTGATCACTGCGCAGGGCCCGCTCGCCGGAGAGACGGCGGATGTGGGCTCAGCCGTTGCCGTCGGCATTCGCGTCGAGGCTCCGTGTCTTGCCGGCCCGGCCGAACCGGAGATTCCGGCAGGATCGATGATGGTGAAGGTCCTATTCGAATGTGCCGGCGATGGCCTCTACCCGGACGTCTCGACACCAGTCTCTCGTACCGCCCCGGACGGCCCCAACGTGATCGAGGCGACATTGCGGGCGTTGCTGGCAGGGCTCACTGATGACGAACGAGCGACGGGCTTGGGATCCTTCTTCTCGGCGGACACCGCCGATGCCCTCAACTCAGTGACCCTTGGCAGCGGCCGGCTCGTCGTTGACTTCAATGATGCGATTCTGATCAACAACGCCGGCACCAGCACCGGCAGTACGTACTTCCTCGCCGAGCTGAATGCCAACCTATTTCAGTTCCCTGAGGTCGGCTCCATCGAGTATCGGCTCAACGGCAGTTGTGATGCTTTCTACGGATGGCTCCAGGGGAGCTGCCAGGTCGGCACCCGGGCCCAGTGGGAGCAGTCGCTGGCTGCGTGGGATGCGGAACGCGTTCAGCTCACGCGGCCACGCGAGGAGACCGGCGCCGATGAAGTCGTCGGCAGGAGCTACGCCGGCAGTCTTCGAGATGGCCAGAATCGACTCGACGAGCTTATCGATGGCACACGCGTCTTCAGCTCGTTCGATCGACTCACCAGCTGGCCAATCGATGACGCTACCGGCGGCGAAACGCGGTATTGGGCCGTTCATGTGGCCGGACGGGGCACTGAGATGATCTGGCTCGTCGACACAGTCGGCAACACGGAGGGCGGGCTCGTGATCTTCGAGGTGCGTGCCGCGCTGGAGATCCCGTGGGACGAGATCTATCCGATCCTCACCGCCGACGCGTTCGTGATGAGTGGGCGTGACGAATGCACCATCGATGACGCCTTCGATCCGCAGCTCGTCGCGGTCGGTCAGCTCACGCTCGGCCCGAACGACGAGCTCACGGGACTCACAGAGGTACTACGGGCCTGGCGAGTCGATCCGGGGGTGGCCACCATCACCGAGCTACCCGTCGTGGGGATCTCCTGTACCAGTAACACCTTCTAGACGCCGAAACACACAAGAACCAGGATCGCTCGCCCGGCTCCCCTTCGGGTACCTTCCTCAATGAGATTAGGGCCCCTTCCGGGGCCCTAATCTCATTCTCGATACGATTCGGCGGCTCCACCGCCAAATCTCCG
This sequence comes from Acidimicrobiia bacterium, assembly GCA_029287195.1. Taxonomy (GTDB): domain Bacteria; phylum Actinomycetota; class Acidimicrobiia; order Spongiisociales; family UBA5794; genus JAAETI01. The sequence continues at coordinate 30,886 of JARFRN010000227.1, forward strand.
TGTTACATCATGCCGCCCATGCCGCCCATACCACCGTCGTGGCCGTGACCGGCGCCTGCGAGCTCTTCTTCCTTCTCCTCGGCAACAAGAGCCTCGGTAGTGATGAGCAAACCGGCGATCGACGCAGCATTCTGCAGCGTGGCCCGGGTGACCTTGGCAGGATCGATGATCCCGGCCTCCATCAAGTCCATGTACTCCCCAACGGCAGCGTTGAAGCCGAAGTTGCCGTCGCCGTTGCGGACATGCTCGACGACCACACCGCCCTCATGGCCGGCATTGATCGAGATCTGGCGCAGCGGGGCCTCGAGAGCCCGCCCCACCAGTGCCCGACCGGCCTTGACATCATCGGAGCCGCCGCGGCTCTTGATCGCATCGCTTGCCCGCAGCAGAGTTACGCCACCACCGGCGACGATGCCCTCTTCGACGGCCGCCCGGGTTGCCTGGATGGCATCCTCGATGCGGTGCTTCTTCTCCTTGAGCTCGACCTCGGTGGCCGCGCCGACCTTGATGACGGCGACGCCGCCGGACAGCTTGGCGAGGCGCTCCTGGAGCTTCTCCCGATCCCAGTCAGAGTCGGAGTTGTCGATCTCCTGGCGGATCTGCTTGACGCGGGCTTCGACCTCGGCGTGGGTTCCGGCGCCTTCGACGATTGTGGTGTCGTCCTTGGTGACAACTACCTTGCGGGCCCGGCCGAGCATATCGATGGTGACACCATCGAGCTTGAGTCCGACCTCTTCGCTGATGACCGTTGCGCCGGTCAGGATTGCGATGTCCTGCAACATGGCCTTGCGCCGCTCACCGAAACCGGGAGCCTTGACCGCGACCGAGCTGAATGTGCCCCGCAGCCGGTTGACGACCAGCGTGGCGAGGGCCTCACCTTCGACATCCTCGGCCAGGACCAGGATGGCCTTGCCGGTCTGCATGACCTTCTCCAGCACCGGAAGCAGGTCCTGCACCGAGGAGATCTTCTGGTTGGCGATCAGGATGTAGGGATCCTCGACTACAGCCTCTTGACGATCCGGATCGGTGATGAAGTAGGGCGAGATGTAGCCCTTGTCGAATTGCATGCCTTCGGTGAAGTCGAGATCGACTCCAAACGTCTGGCTGTCCTCGACGGTGATGACTCCCTCGTTACCGACCCGCTTCATCGCTTCGGCGATGCGCTCGCCGATGGTGGTGTCGGCCGCTGAGTTGGCGGCGACATAGGCGATCTGGTCCTTCGAATTCGAGTCGACATCCGTGGAGTGCTCGGCGATGAACTCGACGACATTTGCCACGGCCTCTTCGATGCCGATCTTGAGTTCCATCGGGTTGGCACCCGCAGCAACCAACCGAAGACCGTCCTGCACCATGGCCTGCGCCAGCACGGTGGCCGTCGTGGTGCCGTCACCGGCAACGTCGTTGGTCTTGTTTGCCACCTCTTTGGCGAGCTGAGCACCCATGTTCTCGTACGGATCCTCGAGCTCGATCTCCTTGGCGATGGTTACACCATCATTGGTGATCGTGGGAGCCCCCCACTTCTTCTCCAGCACAACATTGCGGCCCTTGGGGCCGAGTGTGGTCTTCACGGTGTTGGCGAGCTTGTCTACGCCCGCCTGGAGCCCACGGCGGGCTTCTTCATTGAACTTCAGTTCTTTAGCAGCCATTTACCGGGCCCTCCTAAGCAAGAACGGCGAGTACGTCGCGCGCCGAGAGGATCAGATAGTCGACACCTTCGACCTTCACCTCAGTGCCGCCGTACTTCGAATAGAACACTGTGTCACCTACGCTGACATCGAGCGGGATCCGCTCTCCGTCCTTGAACTCGCCGGGACCTACCGCAAGCACTTTGCCCAACTGGGGCTTCTCCTTTGCGGTGTCGGGAATGACGAGTCCACTGGCGGTGCGGGACTCTGCCTCTTCCTCGGGCTGGACCACGATGCGGTCACCCAGGGGCTTGAGATTCATCCGACTTTCCTCCTTCCGAGGGTTAGCAGTCTGACTGATTGAGTGCTAGACATTAGCACTCTCTCACGGCGATTGCTAGCAGACGAGCCTGCTGAGTGCTAGGGCCTCGAACACCCTGGTTCTTGCATAACCCACTGCCGGTATTACACGGCTGATATGGCCCGCCACTTGCGCAGGAACGGAGTGGAGTCAGCGACGCCGCCCCCGCCGCAGCGAAGAGAAGATGTCGGCCAGTTCCTCGCCGGTGAGGAGGCCAATGACCTTGCCCTGGTCGACGACGACCAGGATTCCGGCGGTGCCGGCCTCCCGCCCAAGCGCAGTGCGCAGCGACACATCAGCACCAATGACGTCATCGGGACCGATCGGCTTCATCGCATCGCGCACCAGCCGTGAACTGCGCTCGCCCGGCGGCACTGCCTTGGTTTCCCTGGTGCCAAAGACTCCGAGCACCCGGCCGCCTACGGCTACCGGCAGCGGCCGCAGCCTGTCTCCCCAGCCATGCAGCTCCAGTGCCGCGGCCACAGTCGAGTCGCCGTCGACCGCCATGTCCGTCCGCCGCATGACATCAGCGACGCTGAGACCGTCGATACGCTTGGCAAAAGCCTCTTGGACCGCCGATACGGAGGCCGCTTGGAACAGAAACCACCCGACTGCAACGAACCACACGGCGGAGAAGTCGCGCGCCGCGATCACTAGTGCCACACCGGCCACCACTAGCAGGGCCCCGAGCGCCCTCCCGGAAGCAACGGCCAGCCTCGTAGCCCGAGTTCGGTCTCCACTCCTTCGCCACACCAGGGCTCGCAACATGCGACCGCCATCCAGCGGCAGCCCGGGAAGCAGATTGAACACTGCGATCGACAGATTTGCCACACCAAGAATCAAAGCTATGCGAGACGGCATGCGGAGAGCGCCGGATAGCGCCCAGGCCAGCCCCAGGAACGCCATGCCCAGGCCAAACGACGCCGCCGGTCCCGCCAGGGTGACATACAGCTCGTCGCTCGGCGTTGTGGCTTCTTCCTCGATCTCCGAGACCCCGCCGAAGATGAACAGCCTGATCCGACGCACGTTCAATCCTCGTCGCAGTGCTACGAGTGAGTGACTCAGCTCATGGATGAAGATGCTCCCGAGGAAAAGCAGCCCGCCGGCGGCTGCGGCGAAGAACAGGCGATCAGGCGACCTGCCGGGGAAAGCCCGGCTCAGGTCAACATACAGAGACCAGGTGAGCAATCCGGCGATCACCAGCAGCGAGAAGTCGGCCACGACGTCGATCCCGCGCACGGAACCCAGCCGGAAGCCGCGTCGCATCGCCTGCTACGATCCCAGGCGAAGTGTTGAGCTGACGTCCAGTGCCCAGGGGGTTACGTCACCACGCTCGAGGCGAAACTCCCCGGCCGCAGCGATCATGGCGCCGTTGTCGGTACATAGCGCCGGCGAGGGGAGATGCAAGGCCACCCCTCGTACAGCAGCCTCCTCTTCGAGCCGCTGCCGCAGACGGCGATTCGCCAATACACCCCCTCCACCGGCGACGCGATCGACACCTGTGGCCTCGACGGCGTTGTAGGTCTTCTCCACCAATACATCGACAATGGCTTCTTGAACCGCAGCCGCCACATCTGCCAGCGGCGGTACTGCGTTACCAGTCTTTGCCTTCTCCAGGTACGTAACCACCGAGGTCTTCAAACCCGAGAACGAGAAGTCGTAGGGACGGTCGCGCAGCGCCCTCGGGAAGCGGACAACGGAGGCATCGCCTCCCTCAGCCGCCCTGTCGATTGCCGGGCCGCCGGGAAACCCGAGGCCCATGAACCTGGCGATCTTGTCGAATGCTTCGCCGGCGGCGTCGTCGATGGTTGCACCAAGGACCTCGTATTCGCCCCAGTTGCGCACATGAACCACCTGGCTATGCCCGCCGGATGCGAGAAGGACGATCGCCGGCGGCTCGAAGTCGGCGTGTTCGAGACGGGGTGCAAACAGATGACCTTCCATGTGGTCGACTCCGACGAAGGGAGTGCCCAGGGTCCACGCCAACGCTTTCCCAAAGGAGAAGCCAACCATCAGCGCGCCGACTAGGCCGGGACCCCGGGTGGCGGCAACTGCGTCGAGTTGATCCGAATGCACCCCGGCCTGGCGCAGCGCCAAATGGACCATTGGTCGAATAGCCTCAACGTGGGCGCGAGCGGCGACCTCAGGCACCACACCGCCGAACCTGGCGTGTGCGTCCATCTGTGACGCCAGCACGGTTGACAGGACTTCATTACCGGCCACAACTGCAACGCCGGTCTCGTCGCAGCTCGTCTCGATGCCCAGGATCAACGGACCCGTCATGCTGTTTCCTCCGCACTGACTGCGATCTCACGCAGTCGCTCCGCGTATTCCGGCCGGTCGATGTCGGTCACCCACATGATCACAGCATCGTCGTCCCGGTAGTAATGCTTGCGTATGCCGACCACAGTCATATCGAACTTCTCGTAGAGGCGTTGGGCTCCGATGTTGGTCGAGCGCACCTCGAGAGTGAGGTTGCGGGAACCACGCTCGAGACCGGCATGGATCAACTGCAGCATGAGCTTGGTTCCAAGTCCGTGATGACGGGCTTTCGGCCGCACTGCCAGCGTCGTCACGTGGGCGTCATCCTCGATCAGCATCAAACCACCAAAACCGATGATCTCGTCCGCGGCTTCGACCACTACATAGACCCGGTCGTGGCGACCCAACTCGTCGATGAAGATACCTTCTGACCACGGCTGCGGGTAGATAGCACGTTCCAGCTCGACAATCAGCGGCAGATCCTCGATGGTCATCGGTCGGAACACGAGCGGACGATCGGAAGTAATCACTCTGCTGCTCCCGGCCAGGCGCCCTCTTCGCGGAAATCCGTCCAATTGATTCGCGCATCGGGTTCCCGCATGTACAGCGGCCGAACGTCCTCAGGCCGGACGTACTGTCCGCGTTGGGCATGGAATGCCGCAATTTCGAGAAGGACATCCGCCGACGGATAGCGGGGGCGGCCTCGTCTGACCCGGTGAAGTCCGCGCAGAGCCCCCGGCGGGAAATCATCGGTATCCCCCACCATCAGCACATCCTCAGCATCGCTGTCGAGGAGATGATGCAGTCCCTCCGCCGTCACCACCTCGGCTTCGCCGTCTGGGGCTACACCACCGGGAACAGGGAGAAAGGGCCGTGTCGCGTATTGGCCTCGTCTGATATCGACGACCGGCCAGATACGACGTCTTCCGGTTGCAGCCCGAACTGCCAGAGCGGTGAGCGAGGAGATCGCCACCATTGGCGCCCCGATCGCAGCCGCGATCGCCTGGGCCGTCGAGATCCCGGCCCGGATACCCGTAAACAGCCCGGGGCCGACATCAACCGCAATCACGTCGACATCGTTTGGTCTCCAGCCGGCAGACTCGAAACAGAAGTCGATGGCCGGCACGAGAAACCCACCGTGACCGCGACGGTCGACACGCACCGACATGGCGGCGAGTTGATCCCCATCCCCGAGAGCCACCGATGACGCGCTGGTTGCGGTATCGATTGCAAGTATCTTCATGGCCTCAGCTCCGCCAGGTTCTTGTGGATCCACTTGCCCGAGGGAACGAAACGAAATAGCCGTTCGCCCTCACCGACTATCTCGATCTTCACCATCAAATGGTCCTCTGGAACCCCATGGGCAACCACGTCACCCCATTCGATCAACAACACTCCGTCCCGGGCCTGCTCAGGTAGGTCTAGGTCCTCGAACTCGGCGCTCGTTCCCAACCTATAGACGTCGGCATGAACTACGGGCAGGAAGCCATTGTGGGCCCGCGCCAAGATGAACGACGGGCTCGTCAGAGGTTCCTCGACGCCTAGACCCTCGCCTACTCCGGCGGCGAACAGGGTCTTACCTGCGCCAAGCCTTCCTGAGAGCAGCACGATATCTCCCACGCCGAGGTGAGCTGCGAGGTGGCGACCGAGCGATAGAGTCTCAGCAGGCGATGCGGTAGGTACTTCGATCAAGTAAACAGGTCCAGTTGTTCCGGTTCTGGGTCTGCAGCCTCGGCGGAGTCATCATTTGAGGGATCCGGCGAGCGCCTCTGGAGCTTACCCTCGATGACGGCTTGCACCAGCTGAAAGTCCTCACGCATCTCGGCGAGGACTCGAGCACTTCCCCGCAACGCAGCCGCCGGATGGAAAGTCGGCACGAGGAACCTGCCCCACCATTCATAGGCGGTTCCCCGCAGACGTGTGATACCCGTATCGGTGCTAAGCAGGAGCTTCGAAGCGAAGTTGCCCAGCGTCACGACTACCTTCGGCTGGATCAACTGCAGCTGAGTCCTCAGGTAGCCCTTGCAAGCCTCGATCTCATCGGGGCGCGGATCACGGTTGCTGGGGGGTCGGCATTTGACAACATTGCCAATGTATACGTCGCTGCGCGCAAGGCCGATCTCGCCCAACAGTTGTTCGAGCAGTTCGCCGGATCGTCCGACAAAAGGCAATCCTTGTTCATCCTCTCGCTGTCCCGGGCCCTCACCAACGAACATCACATCCGCGTCGGGATTGCCCGAGCCAAAGACAACGTTGATCCGATTCTCCGAAAGGCGGCAGCGGGTGCAATCGCTCACCTCCGCCGCCAGGACGGCCAGCTGCTCGGCACGCTCGGGGGCCGGGGGGATCTCAGTCATCACCCACCGCCGGAACCCCCGCAACGGGCCTGGCGGCAACGACCGCGCTGATGATGGCGCGAGCGACACCGTCGAATGTCGATTCTCCCAGAAGGTCCTGGTCCGCAGCCTCCTCTCCGCAGGAAACTACAAAGACGATATCCCCGTCGTAGCGGGTGTGCGCCGGCCGGAGGGTGGCCGCCAGGGCATCGTGGCTACGCACGCTGAGGCGAAGCAGATCGGACTTCGTGAGGTCGGCATCAGTGGCGACCACTATCAGCGTGGTGTTCTCCCGGGACCCCTGGAACGCCGGCGGGCGTTCGCCGGCGGGCCCGCCGGTGATCTGTTTGCCGTCCAAATCGATGACGTCGCCGACGGCATTGAGGGCCACCAACACGCCGAGTGTGGCATCCCCGACGGATATTGCCGCCGAACCGATCCCCGCCTTGCGCATTTCCTCGAAGCCCCGCCATTTGGCCACAGTGGCTCCGGTTCCGGCGCCGACGCTTCCCAACACCACCGGCTCCGGGCTGCAGGCTCTGTAGGCGGCGGCACCGGCATCAGCATCCGGAGGCTGAGCAGCCCCGACGATGAGATCGTAGAGAATCGCCGTGGGCACGATTGGAACGGGTCCGGCCGGAGTGGGATGCCCGCGCCCTTCAGCCGCAAGTTCTCGCATCACGCCGTCGGCGCTGGCCAATCCAAACGCGGAGCCACCCGAGAGGACGATCGCCTGTACCGTTTCCACCTTCATCCCGGGTGCGAGCAAGGCGGTTTCCCGGGTACCGGGAGCACCGCCGCGGGCCTCGCATACAACCCGGTTGGGTTCCGGAAGACTGACCACCGTTACCCCGGTGGCAGCATCTAGATCGGTCCAGTGGCCAACTTCGACTCCGGGGACGGCCGTAATCGTCGAGTTAGTCAAGCAGTCCTCCCGTGTAGAGCCTGGGCAACCGGGGGCCGAAATTGCACACGATCTCGTAGTTGATGGTCTCCAGCCACCCTGCCCACCTCTCGGCACTGACTTCCGCCGTCCCCTGGACCCCCATCACGACGACTTCGTCACCTACCTCCACCGGATCGTTCCCTAGATCGACGAGGATCTGGTCCATGGTGACGGTTCCGGCGTATGGGTACTCCCGGCCGCGAACTAGCACCACGCCACCGGTGTCGCTCAGGCGACGACTCACCCCATCGGCATATCCGATGGGAACAGTTGCCACCTTGGCCGCGGCCGGCAGGGCCCGCCGGCGTCCGTACGAGGGCCTGGTCCCGGCGGGGTGACGGCGTACGTAAGAAACCTCCGAAACGACGCGCATTGCGGGTCGGAGTTCGAGATGGGGACCTACGTCGGGTGCCGGGCGTAGCCCGTAGATCCCCAACCCTGCCCGCACCATCGAATACCGGGCCTGAGGGAAGCAGAGGCCACCCGCGGTGTTGGCCGCATGCAGGATTGGCGGGTCGATATCGTGCCCGGCGAGTTCCGCCACAAATGCGTCGAAGCGGTCGATCTGAGACTGAGTGAAATCGGCGTCTTCCTCGGCCACGGCAAAATGCGTCCATACACCCTCTAGTTCGAAGGCCGGATTCTCCTCGATGGCCATCGCCAATTCCAGCCCATCGGCGGGCCCCGCACCCACCCGGTGCATGCCGGTGTCCACCTTCAGATGCACCGGCAGCGGCGCCTCCGATCCGATACAGCCGCCCAGTACCTCGAGGAAGCTGTGGCAGTAGACCGTCGGTACGAGGTTCCACTCCACAACAAGTGGCGCTTCCTCGGGCGTTGGCTCCGACAGCAGCAGGATAGGAACGGACATACCTGCCTCCCGCAGGCGGATCCCCTCTTCGACTAGGGCAACGGCCAGCCACTCCGCCCCGCCCTCGAGGGCCATCTCCGCGACGGGCACATCCCCATGGCCGTATCCGTCTGCCTTGACTACGGCACACACGGAGGCGGGGGCCACCGCGGTAGCAATCGTCGCCACGTTGGCTCGAATTGCCTCCAGGTCGACCTCGACGCGCGATGGCCTCACGACAGCTCCCCGACGGCGTAGACGAGCTCCTCGGCCGTAACGGTGCGCAAGGCGGCAAGCCTCGAGCCGGCTACCCCATGCCAGAAGGCGCCGGATCGGGCTGCGATCTCTGTGTCGAGACCCTGGGCCCACAACGCAGCCACCACGCCGGAGAGCACATCACCGGTTCCGATGGTGGCGAGCTCAGGGCCGCCGCTGGTGATCACCCATTGCTCACTACCGAGTACAAAAGTCGGGTTCCCTTTCAAGAGAACGACGATCCCCGTCTTCTCCGGTAGCGCCCTCGCTGATACATAGCCGGCCTCCTCGTCGGCGAGTCGACGGTATTCCCCGGCATGCGGCGTAATCAAGGTGGGCTCGTCGCGCTCGGCAAGCGGCACGAGACCCCCAAGGCTGTTGAGTCCGTCCGCATCTATGAGGAGATTTCCCCTCCGTCCCGCTACCAATGCATGGACGAACTCGGGGACAACCCCGAGACCGGGACCGAGCACCATGACATCGAATCGTTCGCAGTAGTCCAAGACCGCAGCCGCGTCTTCTGCGGAGAACATGTCGCCATCCCCGACCCCGTGGGTCAACAACCCGGCGGACATCGCCGCGGCCTGTGCCTGTGTCGCACCCGGAGAGACCAAAGATGCGCTGCCGGCACCGGCATAGAGCGAACTGCGGGCGGCCAGCACACCGGCACCGACCATGCCGCGAGCGCTGCCGACGACGGCCACCGATCCAACCGACCATTTATGGGCAGTACGGGAGCGGGTCGGGACCGGAGCATCGGATGCCTCACAGAGCTGCAGCTCGGGCACGCCTCCGACGAGCCCAATGTCGACAACCTCGACGAATCCGCAGTGTTCCGGGCCCTCCCCGAGGAGATGCCCGGGCTTGAGAGCGTGGAAGGTAACGGTGACATCGGCGGTGAACGCCCGGCCGACGACAACGCCGCTTCCGGCTTGCAGCCCGCTGGGCACATCCACCGCCAGGACTGGGGCCGGATGCTCGAGCCAGGGAGCTACCCCGGCCGGTAGTGATCCGCGAAAACCCACTCCAAATAGGGCGTCGATAACGAGGTCGGCCGGTTCCGGTTCCCCAAAATCGACAACGTCTACACCGGCGGCAGCGGCGCGAATGGACGCGAGCCGAGCCGGCGAGAAATCCCCCCGGGGAGACCCGAGGGCGTGCACCCTTACCTGGGCACCGCGCTGTCTCAAATAGCGAGCGGCAACATACCCGTCGCCCCCGTTGTTGCCGGCCCCGGCGAGAACTGCGACCCTCGAGCCGTAACCGACGCCCATGCGGACGGCTGCCAGTGCAACCCCGAGGCCGGCTCGCTCCATCAACACCTCGACGGGTTCGACCGAGGCAGCATCGAGTCGGCCCGATTCCTCGGGTGTGATCACAAGCTGCATCCGGCGATTCTATTCAGCATCGGACGTCGGCGGAACTGGGCGGGACGGGCGTAGACCCGGCAGGAGTGGCGGTCGTAGCCGGCGCTTCGGTGGTTGTGGTCACTGTTGCTACGTTTCGGCGACTGCTTCGGCGGAGTCCGGCGCCGGTTCAGGGTCAGCTGCGCACGCCGCCGGGCCACGACGCTACCGGGCACCAGAGCCGTGGCTCACATACTCTCAGGCCTCCCCGAGAGAGAGCGCCATCACCAGCGCTTGATCGTCGGTGTGGGTGATGGTGACCAACACCCGACCGACCCCAATGGATTCTGCCCGTGCGGCCGCCTTACCGGAGAGGCGGACTTTCGGTGCCCCACCCCCCGAGATTTCGATGTCCTTCCACGGAACGTGCCGCCAGCCGACACCGAGGCTCTTCATTACGGCCTCTTTGCCGGCGAAACGTGCCGCCAGGCGTTGTGACGGGTCCTTGAAGCGGTGGGCGTAGCTCCATTCGTGATCGGTGAAACAGCGCTCCTTGAATCGCTCCGGATCCTTGTGCAACAGTCGACGAACTCGATCGATCTCGGCCAGATCGACACCCATACCAACGATGTCCATCCGTCCAGGCTAACCCTCAGCCGCCGCTCGGGGTTCCGACGAGGACTATCAAGGCTTCATCAGTAGGGGCCCGGTAGTAGCTCTCTGCGCCCCAGTAGGTTCCGCCTATGAAGATCTTGCCGTCGGCGAGGAAGAGCTGCGAGGCGCCGCTGATGCTTCCTTCGGCAGCGACTACTGCTTCGACCCACTCGGATCCGTTTGAGAAGAAGACGCTGATCCCCATCTCATTGCCGCCGCCGTACAACTCGTCCATCGCTGCCGTCGCTTCATCGTCGGGAATTGCCATTACATCGCCGTTCCCGAGCTCGATGGTCGTGACGCCATCTTCCCAAGTCACGATATCGGCGACGGCATCATCCTCGAAGTCTTGCCACGTCAGTGACAGCACAAGCTCACCCGACCCGGTCTCGGTCACTCGCAGCAACGACTCTCCGTCTTCGAAGAAGGCCGTGTACCGATCCTGTTCGATAACGAGGGGCCGATAATCGCCCCAGCGTTCCTTGACGGCCAGCGCACCGACCGTTCCAGCGTCGTCGACAGCCACCGATGTCAGCCAGGCGTGAGAACCGTCGTCTTGGGGAACGATGGCAAACTCGGTGGACCATGAGATTCCGTCGGGAGAGGACCACAGCGCCGGTCCGCCCGATCCCTCGCCAACGCCAATCAGGCCGGAGCCGGTATCAACGACGCTGTGCAGCCACAGATCCGTCCCGTCGGCATCGGTAGAGGACCAGGTGCCATTCGACATCTTCCAGGTCGAAGCACGTTCTCCGAACTCACTGAAGTCGTTGACCCGAGCGATGAACCCATCTGCGGTGGCGACGACGAACGAGACGTGCCCTCCCTCACCATCGGTGGCATACTCGACCGACCAGCTCTCGCCGTCGGGAGAGGTAACCAGAGCGGTTCTACTCCGGTAGTAGTAGTCCCCTTCGGGGTACTCGACGGTCTCCCATGAACGCTCCTCAGCCTGGTACCACTCATCCCAGGTAACCGCCAGATAGACCTCGCCCGTGTCCGGGTCGGTGAACTGAGGCGCCGGACCTTGGTATAGGTCGTCGAGGGAGCCGGAGGCGATCTCGTTCCCGGTATCGGCATCGGCCACGGTGAAGTTGCCGTCGCGCTCGTTGACTGTGATCACATAGCCGTCGTACTCGACACTGACAATCGGACCGGCGGCCTGCTCCGGCTCGTAGATCGGAATCGGAAGCGGAGATCCACCGCCGTAATAGCCGCTCCAAGCCCTCTCCCAGATCTCCCATGGAACGATAGTGATGACCTCACCTGTGTCTGGATCCCAGATCCGCTGACCTTCTCCGCCCCAGTTGAACAGCTCATCGAGCATCCCACTCATGAGCTCCTCATCGGTGCTGCTGTCGACCAATACGAAGGTCGATCGCATGTAGTCGAGCGTGACTTCGTAGCCCTCGAAGACCAGGACCCGCGGCGGCTCTTCCGGATAGGTCTCCAGGGTGATTGCCAACAAGACCCCCGCAGGTCCGGCCGCGCCGTTCTGGATGTAGATGTGCTGATCTGGTTCTGCCGCCAGCGGCACGTCTGTCATCGACCATTCGACGCCGTCGGCGGAAGTGAAAACCGCAATACCGCCTTCGCTCAGAGGTTCACTCGCCTGGGCCAACGCGAACACTCGGTCACCATCGCCGACAACCCGCGAGATCCACCAGTTGTCGGGTGTCTGATAGCTACCGGCTCGCTCCCAAGAGATGCCATCGTCGGATACGCTCGTCACCAGCGCCTGAGCTTCGTCACCGGGTGGACCCCAGGTCGGGCTGATGGCGACCAGTTGCCCGTCGAGGATTCCCAGCCAAGCCATTTCCGTCAAGCCCGACCCCGCGAGTTCGATCCGATCCCACGTGTAATCGACTGTGGGGAAGTTGGTGGTGAAACCAACCTCGGTCGGGCCCATGTTGGTGATTTGGGTCGCCGCGGCGAATGGCTCCGACCGCATACCGGCCTCGAAACCGGCAGCATCTCCCCCGGCGCGGGTGGCGGGACCAGCCGGTAGATCGATGGTATTGGTTGCATCCTCGGGTTCGGGCGGTTCTTCAACTGCTGCGACCTCAGGAGGTCCGCCCTCGGTGCCGTCGGAAGACGGCGGAGCCGCAGCCTCAGCCTGTGCAATAGTTGTCGTGGATGCGATCTGTGTGCTGTCATCGCCTACGGCTTGCACGGTGGCCTCGCCGTCGCTGGTCAGAGCAAACGTGACCACCGCAATGACGGTTGCAATGGCCAGCGCGCTGAGGGCCCCCCACACTCCCCAGCCGTCGGCGGCGCCTCGTTCGTTGGTGGTCTGCGACATGATCGTCCCCTTGGATCGAGTCGGCGCGGCCCAGCGCCTCCGCACCCATGCAGTTGAAACGCTCTATTGGATACGCCGGGTTCCCGACTATTCGACGGTAACCGACTTGGCGAGGTTCCGGGGTTGGTCGATGTCGTGGCCGCGCAGCCGGGCAACGTGGTAAGCCAACAACTGCAGTGGAACCACTGCCGCTACCGGGCCCAGAAGGTCGTCGGCACGGGGGACCCGCAACACCCGGTGGGCGAACTTGTGGATCTGATCGTCGTCCTCGTAAGCAACGGCAATCACCTTCCCGCCCCGGGCCTTTACCTCCTGCACGGCGGAGATCGTCTTGTCATAGAGTGCCTGCTGGGTAAGCACGACGATCACTGGGGTACCTTCGGTGATCAACGCAAGAGTCCCGTGCTTGAGCTCTCCGGCCGGCATCGCTTCCGAATGCAGGTAGCTGATCTCCTTGAGCTTGAGCGAGCCTTCCATCGCAACCGCATAGTCGAGGCCGCGACCGATGAAATACACGTCGTCGGCATCCACTATCGCCTCAGCTGCGGCCGAGATCTCGCTCTCCTGGTGTAACAGCTCCTCCACCTGAGCAGGCAGTTGACTGAGCCCGTGAGCAACGCGACCGGCGAGATCCTCGTCCACCACGCCCCGCACCCGGCCGATCCGTAGCGCAAGCAGGTATTGCGCAATCAGCATCGCCAGGTATGCCTTGGTCGAGGCTACCGAGATTTCAGGTCCGGCTCGCGTGTACAGGATGTCATCGGCCTCGCGCGACAGGGTGCTGCCGACGACGTTGGTCAAGGCAAGCAGCCGTGAGCCCCGCTCCTTGGCAAGCCGTGCGGCCGCCAACGTATCGGCAGTCTCCCCTGACTGGCTGATCGCCACGGTGAGGCTCTTGGCCGAGATGAGCGGATCGTTGTAGCGCATCTCATGGGCGTACTCGACATTGGTGGGAATGCGCAACAGCCTGCGAAATATCTCTTTGCCGACCAATCCGGCGTGATACGCCGTCCCGCAGGCGGTGATCCACAGCTCATCGAAGTCTCGGGCGAACTCGTCGTCGAACTTCACGTCCTCCAACCAGGCGTTCCCATATTCGTCGAGTCGTCCTGCCAGGGTTTCGGTGACTACGGCCGGCTGTTCGTGAATCTCTTTGAGCATGAAGTGCTCGAATCCACCCTTCTCGGCCTGCTCCGCATCCCAGTCGACGTGCATGACCTCACGATCGATCACACCACCTTCGATCTTCTCGATCTGCGCCCCGTCTTCGGTGACGACAACCAGCTCGCCGTCTTCCACGATCAGAAAATCTCTGGTGCGGTGGAGCACGGCAGGAATATCGGACGCAAGGAAAGTCTCTCCGTCGCCGAGGCCAACGATAAGGGGGCTGATCCGACGCACGGCGACGATCTTGCCGGGTTCTCGCTTTGTCATTACGACGAGGGCGTAAGCACCTTCGGCTTTGGCAACGGCAGCGCGCACTGCTGCTCGCAGATCGCCGTCGTACTCCCGCGCTACGAGGTGGGCCAGGATCTCAGTGTCCGTCTCCGACATGAACCCGTGGCCGAGGTCTTCGAGTTCTTCCCGCAGGCTCTGGAAGTTCTCGATGATCCCATTGTGAACCACGACAAACTCGCCGGATGGATCCGTGTGGGGGTGGGCGTTGACGTCGCTGGGCTCACCGTGGGTAGCCCAGCGAGTATGACCGATACCGATCGTGCCCACCAGCGGGCTCGAATTGAGCAAGTCTGCAAGTCGGTCGATCTTGCCTTCCGCCTTGCGAACATCGATGTCGCCGTTGGTGACGGCGACGCCGGCGGAGTCATAACCGCGGTACTCCAGCCGCCTCAGCCCATCCAGCAGAATCGGAGCTGCCTGTTGTGGGCCGACATAGCCCATGATTCCGCACACGCGCGAACCTCCATGTGTTGGGACCGGAGGAGTGCTGCAGAATCTGAGACTCTGCTCCACTTCGAGATGACTTTGTCCCCGGAATCGCTCCCGGGCTTTTTCACCTCGTCACGGTCGTGGAGGACCGAGAGGGCACCCGCCGACTGATCGATACTCCCTCCACCTCGTCACCTCGGCCGCTTTGCATTCGGGCGAGGGCTGGCGCTTGAGATTTCTCCGGTCGGTTCAGTTGTTGGCGACAAGCCTAACTGGTCGGCGAATCAGGCGTTGAATCACATGCCCAGAATCGGCTAGGTCGACTAGGACATCATCCGAGCGACTCGGCGACAACCGCGCCGACTGAATCTGCAATCCGCTCAGCCATGTCTGCAGTAGCCGCCTCGACCATGACTCTGACCAGCGGCTCTGTACCGGATGCCCGAACCAGAATCCTGCCGTCGTCTCCAAGATGGCGCTCGGCATCTGCCACGGCATTCCAAACGTCGGCCGACCCGTCCAACTTCGCCTTGTCGGCAACGGTGATGTTGCGCAGCACCTGCGGATACTCGGTGATCACCTTGCGCAGCTCGACGAGCGGTTTCCCTGTAGCCGCCATGACCTCGGCAAGCCGGACTGCGGTGCGGAGACCATCGCCCGTCGTGCCGCGATAGAAAATGATGTGACCTGATTGCTCACCGCCGAGTGCAGCCTTAGCCTCGCGCATCGCCTCGTAGACGTAACGATCGCCGACTGCCGTCTCGACCACATCGACCCCTAGTCGCTCCATGGCGCGCCGGAAACCTAGGTTGGCCATTACGGTCGTCACCACGGTGTTGTTGCGGAGCTTGCCCTGTTCCTTGAGTTGCTTCGCAAAGATCGCCATGAGGACGTCGCCGTTGGCCACGACGCCTTCCTCGTCGACGGCAATGAGCCGGTCGGCGTCACCGTCGAAGGCAAGGCCGGGCCGTCCGTTGACCAGCCCGGCAAGATACTCCGGTTGGGTGGCCCCGCACCCCGCATTGATATTCATCCCATCGGGTTCTGCAGCATGGACTTCCACCGTCGCCCCGAGTGCTTCGAACAGCTGCGGGGCTGCCTTGAAGGCCGCACCGTTGGCTGTGTCCATCACGAACTCGAGTCCGCGTAGCCCGTAGTCGGTGTTGGCGGTCAGGTTCTCCACGTAGCGGTCGACCGCATCGAGCATATTGCTCCGCATACCGATGAGTGCGCCGTCGGGATGCTTCCACGGAGCCCCCCGCCGGTAACGGGTCTCGATGACAGTTTCCTGTTCGTCCTTGAGTTTGCCCCCTGTGGGACCGAGGAACTTGATGCCGTTGTCGTGAGCCGGGTTGTGTGAGGCGCTGACCATGACACCGAGCGGTGCCTCGAGTTGCCGGATGAGCCGAGAGACTCCTCCAACGGGGAGGATGCCTACGTCGATCGTGTCCACCCCGACCGAGCTGAAGCCCGCGTGCAGCGCCGTAGTGAACATCGGCCCCGAGCGGCGCGTATCGCGACCTATGACGACGGGACCCTCCATCGACTCCCCGGCGGCGCGGGCCAGATTCAGGGCAATATCAACGGTCAGGTCGGTATTGGCGCGGCCTCGAACCCCGTCCGTGCCGAAGAGACGGTCTACGCCTGCCACTTAGCGCTTCGTGAATTGAGGGGCGCGCCTGGCCTTGCGCAGGCCGTACTTCTTGCGCTCGACGCGGCGGGCGTCACGTGTGAGCATGCCGCCCTTTTTCAGGGTGGCTCGGAATTCGGTATCCACCTCAACCAGAGCTCGGGCAATCCCCAGTCGCAGCGCGTCACTCTGTCCCGTAGTACCACCGCCGTGGAGCTGGGCCACGACGTCGTAGTGGCCCTCTACCTCCACCGCTCGCAGTGGTTCGAGGACTCGTTGGCGCAGTGCTGCATGGGGGAAGTAGTCGTCGAGCGAGCGGCCGTTTAGCTTCACCTCGCCACTGCCCGGGTAGAGACGAACACGCGCCACGGAGCTCTTGCGTCGGCCGGTGGCTTGAACGAGCGGCTTTGCCATCAGGCTTGGACCTTTCTGATATCAAGCGGTTGCGGGTTCTGTGCGGCGTGCGGATGCTCGGGTCCCGCATAGACCTTGAGCTTGCCGAGGATCTGACGTCCCAGCCGGTTCTTCGGCAACATTCCCTTGACGGCGTTGCGGACGACCCGGTCGGGATAGGTTTCCCGGAGTTGTCGCAACGAAGAGGCGCGCAGACCGCCGGGAAAACCGGAGTGCCGGTAGTAGACCTTTTCGTCTTCCTTCTTGCCGGAAATGGCAACCTTCTCGGCGTTGATCACCACCACATAATCGCCACCATCCACGTGAGGGGCGAATGTCGGCTTGTGCTTGCCGCGGAGTATCTGGGCCACGTTCGAAGCCAGCCGTCCCAACGGCACATCTGCGGCGTCGACCACGAACCAATCATGGCTCAAGTCACCCGGCTTGGGGGAGTAGGTTCTTTGCAGCTTCGGCTTCATCAGACAGTCCTCGAACGAAAAAAGGGGCACATAGAGGAGCCCCCGGAACTCGGGAGCTTGCGCATGATAAGCCATCGAACACGATTGCGCCAACTGGCTCTTCTATTCGTAGCTCACACCAACCAAAGTCAGACCATGTGCAGGTGCCGCCCCCTTGGCGCGCTGTCTGTCCCGTGAGACGAGTATTTCAGAAGCCAGCTCCGGCGCGACCTTCCCACGACCGATCTCAACCGATAGCGCAACCAGCGAACGAACCATCTGATGACAGAAGGAACCGGCCTTCGTCTCGAATGCCAGCAGACCGCTGCCACGGTCCGTCCACTCGGCGGCATCGAGCCGACGCACCGTACTGCGCTCGCCCGCCTTGCGACAGAATGCAGCAAAGTCATGCTCACCGATCAGCGGGCTCATCCCCCGATTCATTGCCGAAACATCGACGGGGGTCTCGTAGTGCCATGACGTCTTGGCGAGGAACGGATCAGGCTCCTCCCGGTTGAGCACCAGATACTGGTATGCGCGTCGGGTGGCCGAGAACCGAGCATTGAAACCGTCCGGTGCCATAGCCACCGAACTGACGGCGATTTCGGGTGCCAGTTGCCGGTTGAGCGAACGCTTGATCCGCGTGAGATCCAACCCCGCTTCGCCGTCGAACGACACAACCTGATGGCGGGCATGCACCCCTCGGTCTGTGCGGCCGGCCACGGCCGTCTCGACCTCGCCCGTCAGCTTGAAGAGCGCCGACTCCAGTTCTCCCTGCACCGTGCGAACGTTGGGCTGGCGTGCATAGCCGTGGAACCCGGAGCCGTCGTAGGCCAGATCGATCCGATACGTCGCCATGTCAAACTATGGGTGAGAATCCGAAGATGGCATCGACGATCAACAACCCTGCGAGCGCCCCGACGGCCACAACGAATGCTCGCTCGCGCGGCAAATCGCTCTCGTACTGGATCCCACGGGCGATGATGAAGATGAACCAGGCGAACCCGAGCGCAAACGGGACCAGACCGGCTGAGTTCATCGCAATCGCAATCGCCAGAGTCAGCAATGTGGTCGGGTAGGCAAAGCCGGTGAACCGCAGATATGTAGCGTACTGACCCGAGCCTTGCACGATGTAGCGCACGATCGCCCACGCAATCCCCGAGTAGAGCAGCCACTGCACCAGTGCGGCCAGCACGAACCGAATCAGCAGATCCCACGCTCCCACATTGAACAGCGAGCGCAATCCTCCAAAGAACCCCGCAAACTGGAGTAGACCGGTGATGGCGACGAGGATCAATGCGTCGCCGGTGGCACGATCGTTGAAGTCCATCCAAACAAACGCCTCCCTCTGGAGACGGATCGTTTGTAGGAACCTGTTGGCTATCTCACCCATTGCCTCTCTCGGATTCGACCGTGGCCACGGAGCTTAACTCTTGGGACCTACCCCGGAACCGCAACTCAGGCGATGCTCCGGCCTATCGCTGCTCCGTCCGCCTGAGAAGACCCAGTGGTGCTTCGAGGCGCGGACGGCCTCGATGCCCACCCGCCACAGGATGAACGATCCTACGAAAAAGGAGACGATGATGGCGAGGACGGCGGGACGGCCCGAGCCGGTATCGCCGCTGATCAGTGCAAAGATCAGCGGTCCCCTCATCGCTGAGGACTTCGAGAAGACGGAATATAGCCCGCAAACTCCGCAGAGGCTTCCTCGAGGATCATCGATCACTACGGGCTTCCGCTCAATGCTTGGATCCCTCCCCTCATCAGCCCGATCAGGGCCGCAACTCCGCAGGACGGCACCCCACCGGGAGCGACCGTCCGCCGATTTCACAGTCGCCACCAAAGCGGCGTAGCCGGTGCCGGGCTGTATCGGCGTGAGCTACGCACCAAGCGAGGCCGGCTGTGATAGCTACAACGCAATGAGCCCCGCGTCGGTTGGATCGAAGCCGCACCCATCGAAGTAGAACGCGCGGTACTCGGGATCGAAGTCGACATGAAGCCATTCGCAGCCGGTGCGACGCGCCTCAGCCGCGGCGATGGCAACCAGCTCTCTGCCTATGCCCTGGCGACGGTGCTCCATAGCGACAACCGTGTCGAGTATGAAGGCGTGGAATGCACCATCCCAGGCCACGTTGACGAAACCAACTAGCTCTTGTCCCACATAGGCGCATACCCAGCCCAGGCTGTGCTCGGCGAGCTGCGTCCGCCAGTCGTCCTCGTAGATGGGGTGATCGAACCCGGCTGCATGCAGCCGATTTAGCGCGTTGTTGCCGACGTCGCCGCGCCATTCGTAGCGAATCTGCATGCCGCGAGTGTAAGGGAACACCCCATCTAGAGGCCCGCGGGCGCGGCCCGCTTCGCGTAATCTTGACGGGTGAGAGGAGGCGTGATGCTGGATCTGGACGTCGAAATGGTCGAGCTCGAACCAATGCACGTTGTCTCGGCCCGAGGCTACGGGACAGAACCGGAATACGAGGCCTGGGATTCCATTCTCGAGTTCGCCGAGGAGAGGCGAATCGACCCCTGGGACAAGACGCATCGCTTCTTTGGGTTCAACAACCCGGACCCGTCTCCGGAGCGAGCGGCCTACGGCTACGAGCAGTGGATGACCGTCGACGATGCCGTGTCTCCGGCAATCGGGCTCGAGGTGAAGGATACCCCCGGTGGTCGCTACGCAAGGGTGCACATCCACGGCCTCGACATGATCGGGGACGCTTGGCAGTATCTCGTCGACTGGTGTGACAACCACTCCGTGGCCATCGATACAAGCCGTGAGCCGTGCCTGGAAGAGGTACTGAATCCAATCGACCTACCGGAGAAGGATTGGGACATAGACCTCTACCTGGCGATAAGCGACAACTGAGCCGGGACGGCAAGACGCATATGGGGTATCAACCGGGTGACCGTTCCGGTCGCCGACATCGCACGCTCGGTCGAGTTATGGCTGCGCCTGGGTTGATCCAAATCGTCGACGGTGGCGACGACTGAGCACGCTTCGAGCATCCGGACGGCGGCTCGACTCTTTCGCGACATCGGATACCAAGGGTTGTCTCCCAAACGACCCCACCGTCTACATGGGGTGCCCCGGCCTCGACACAGAGGTTGCCCAATTGCGTTTCGAGGCTCCCCTTCAAGCGGGACCGGACGATACGCAGTGGTTGTGGCGCGAGGCAAGGCTGCTCGAGCCGAACGGCAACGAAACATGTCTGTCGTGCGCCGGCGCGAACCGGCTCAATCCGCCACGGCGACTGGCAACGACGGGAGCACTACGGGAGCTTCGAGGATGCCCGTAACACCGATGGATCTGTAGCGACGGCCGGAATGTCCGCGATGGGCACCCAGCGAGCTCCGAGGACCTCATCCGATGGGGCCAAATCTTCGTTTGCCGCCTCCAGCAGAAATCTGACGTCGTAGTGGGTGTGGGCGGGCCTGTCCCCGCTGGCCGGGATGGCATGAACGTCGACGTCGAAGATACCCTCGCTGATCGGGATGCCGACGACCCCGGTCTCCTCGTACACCTCGCGTATTGCAGCTGTGAGCACATCTTCCCCGGGATCGATGTGGCCCCCCGGCTGCAGCCACTCTCCCAACTTGGCGTGATGGATCAGCAACAAACGTCGACGACCGGCGTCGACCACGAACGCGCTGGCTGTAACATGACCCGGAGCGAAATAGTCGGCTGAGAATGCCGGTTCCCCGCTATCGATGAGGGCGAGGATCGCCTGAACCGCAGATGCTTCCACAGCAGGCGCGGCATAACCCTCGAGTAGAAGGCGAAGGCTTTCCAGGCGGCTGCTCAGAAACTAAACGAACTCGATGATGCACATTTCGGCACCATCGCCCCGCCTGGGTCCGAGCTTGACGATGCGGGTGTAGCCACCGGGCCGGTCGGCGTAGCGGGGTCCGACATCGTCGAACAGCTTCGTCACTACTTCGCCGTCTTGGATCTTGCGCAGAACGAGCCGACGCGCATGAAGATCACCACGTCGCGCCTTGGTAACCATCTTCTCGACATAGGGCCGGAGTTGCTTGGCTCGCGTCTCCGTGGTCGTGATCCGCTCTTCCTGGATCAACGATGCCGCCAGGTTGGCGAGGATCTTGCGCTGATGCGACGGGCT
>JARFRN010000252.1 GCA_029287195.1 Acidimicrobiia bacterium
GCCAGCCGGGTGGCGAGACTTGGTGGAGTCGGGGTTTGCGGTTCCAAAGCGGTCGAATCCTAGGGCCCGAACGAGCCGCCGGGTGGGGCGCACTGCGCCGCGTCGACAATCCTGACCGGAACTGGCCCAATTCGAGTCGCCGGGCGACACAGCATCAGCCGGGCTTGGAAGCACCGTCCCCATAATCGAGCAGGCGAGTTGACCATGGAGGCGGGGTCAATCATCATCCGCACCGGCCTTCCCGTGCGTGACACGCCTCAGCCGAGGGAAGCCCAAGGAGCAGCCGCGACATGTCAACCCCCGCAACCAGGCCCCGCATCCTCGTGCTGGCCGAGTGGTACGTCCCCGGCTGGAAGGCCGGAGGGCCGATCCGCTCCCTCGTCAATCTCGTCGCGGCATTGGGTGACCGATTCGAGTTCCGGATCATCACCCAGGACCGGGATCACGGCGACACCAAACCGTTCGACGGCGTGGCGTTCGACGAGTGGACCGAGGTCGGCGACGCCTCAGTGTTCTACGGCCGACCCGCAACCCTGAGGTGGCGCAGCCTGGGACGCATCATCCAGGAAACGGCACCCGACCTGGTGGTGCTCACCGGCTTGTTCCCCTTGCTCACCATCCGCTACCTGTTCCTCCGGCGGTTGCGTCGCATCGTGCAGACCCCGGCGGTGATCCTGCCGCAAGGCCAATTCGACACCGACGCCCTGGCCCTGAAGAGCCTCAAGAAGCGCGCCTTCATCCGGTTTGCCAAGATCCTCGGTCTCACCAGGGGTGTCGACTGGCAGGCGACTACGGCAGCCGAGGCGGAGCGAGTCCGCAGCGTCTTCCCCGGCACCAGCCCGTACGTGGCTTCAGACCTGCCGGCCAAACCCTTGCCACAACCCTGGCCACTTCCTCGCAAGGAACCCGGTGCTTGCTCCTTTGTCTCCATCGCCCGGATCTCGCCGATGAAGAACCTGCCGTTCATCGTGGAGCGGCTCAGCACCTTGACGGGAGAGGTCGAGTTGACGCTCTACGGCCACCGTGAGGCCGAGGAGTGGAGTCGGGTGGAGCGGGTAATCGGGTCCCTCCCCGATCACATCCGGGTTGCCTACGGTGGCGTGCCCCAGCACGACGAAGTGAATGATGCGCTGGCGCAGTGCCACTTTTCCGTCCTGCCGACGCTCGGGGAGAACTTCGGTCATGCCATCTACGAATCGCTGCAGGGAGGGAGGCCGGCCGTGATCAGCGACCGCACCCCGTGGCGCAACCTGGCAGCCGAGGGAGCCGGGTGGGACCTGGCCCTGGAGGACACGGATTCGTGGGTGGAAACGCTGCAGCACTGCGTCGACATGGACCAAGCCGAGTATGGGGAGCTGGCATATCGCAGTCACGCTTTTGCGGTGCGTTGGTTTGCCGAATCGAAGATCGACCGCCAGCAGGCAGAGGTATTCGACCGGCTTCTCGGCTAGCGCGCCGCAGCACTGATCGGACCACCGATCCTCGGTCAGATGCCTCAGTTGGCGGCACCAGCGCCTGTCTAGAGTGACTACGCAGTTGGGTGGGAGTTGGATGGGAGCAACACAGTGATCAGTGAACGGGGGCAGGCGCAGTGACAACGTACGGCATTACCGGCGCCGATGGATTCCTCGGCTGGCATCTGCAATGCCGGCTGCTCACCCTCCCGGCGACGGAGGTCCGCACTGCGGACCTGGATACCTTTGCCGATCCGGCCGCGCTGGATGCGTTCCTGGACGGCTGTGACGTCGTCTTCCACCTGGCGGGGGTCAATCGGGGCGAGCCGGAAGACGTTGCGGCCGGCAACATCCACGCCGCCCGGGATCTGGTGGCCTCCAAGGAAAGAACCGGAGCCCGCTTCCTGCTGGCCTATTCCAACTCGGTCAAGGCGGGCGAGGACAGCGCTTACGGTCAGTCGAAGCAGCAGGCCGCCGACATTCTGGCGGCGGCCCAGCAGCAGACGGGCGACCCGTTCGTCGAGTTCGTACTCCCCCACCTGTTCGGGGAGCACGGCCGGCCGTTCTACAACTCCGCAGTCGCCACCTTTGCCCACCAGCTCGCTACCGGAGGCACGCCCGAGATCATGGTCGACTCGGAGCTGGAGCTGGTCCACGCCCAGGAGGTGTCGCGAGCCATTGTCGAGGCGGCAGTGCGCGGCGAGTCGGTCCGGCTTCGTCCGGCCGGCACTCGAATCATGGTGTCCGACGCCCTGGCGCTGCTGCAACGTCTCTCCGCCCCTTACCTGGCATCGGGTCTCGTGCCGGCAACAGAGAGCGACTTCGAGCTTCGCATGTTCAACATGTTCCGTTCGCAGCTTTTTCCGGCCCACTGCCCCATTCCGTTGACCGTGCATAGCGATCCGCGGGGACGCTTCTTCGAGACCATCCGATCAACCGGGCAGGGTCAGGCTTCGATCTCGACGACGGCCCCGGGAGTTACCCGCGGCGAGCACTTCCACTTCGACAAAATCGAGCGATTTGTCGTCGTGTCCGGGGAAGCGATGATCCGCATCCGGCGGCTGCTCGACGACGAGGTGCACGAGTACCGGGTGTCGGGCGACGAGCCGGTGGCGATCGACATGCCTACCCTCCATCCCCACAACATCACCAACGTCGGCCCGGGAGAGCTGGTGACGCAGTTCTGGACCAACGACCTATTCGACCCAGAGAACCCCGACACCATCCCCGCACCGGTGTGAGAGAAAGCCGTTCAACATGAAGGTCATGACCATCGTCGGAACCCGGCCGGAGATCATCCGGCTGTCCCGGGTGATGGCCCGACTCGACAGGCACGTCGATCACGTCACCGTGCACACGGGACAGAATTACGACCACCAACTGAGTCAAGTGTTCTTCGACGATCTGGAACTGCGGCCGCCCGATCACTATCTCGCGGTGGACACGAGCACGCTGGGCCGGGTCTACGGCGAGGTGCTGATCAAGGCGGAGGAGGTGCTGCGGGCCGAGCAGCCGGATGCGGTGCTCATTCTCGGCGACACCAACTCGAGCATCGCCGCCATCATGGCCCGCCGCCTCAAGATCCCGGTGTTCCACATGGAAGCGGGCAACCGCTGCTTCGACTGGAACGTCCCCGAAGAGACCAACCGGCGGATCGCCGATCACATCTCCAACTACAACCTGGTCTACACCGAGCACGCCCGCCGCAACCTGCTCCAGGAAGGGATCCACCCCGAACGCGTGTACCTAACCGGCTCCCCCATGCGAGAGGTGCTCGACTACTACCGTCCCGGTATCGACGGATCCACCGCAGTGAGCGACCAGGG
>JARFRN010000260.1 GCA_029287195.1 Acidimicrobiia bacterium
GCATACACCCCCGGGGGCGGCCCACTTGGTAGCCAGTGCCATCGACGGGGCGGAGCTCGAAGGGGTCCTGGGTACTGTGGCCGGGGACGACACTCTGTTGATCGTCGCCTCGCCGGATCTCGGCGGAGCGAGGGTCGCCCAAAGGATCGAAAGCATAGGGGAGAGCAGATGAGCGACATCAGAAAGGTGGTGCTCGCCTACAGTGGCGGCCTCGACACCTCGGTAATCCTGCGCTGGATCATCGAGCAATACGGGGCCGAGGTGATTGCATACACCTGCGACGTGGGCCAGGGCGAGGAAGTTGCTCAGGCAGAGGAGAAGGCATTGGCAACCGGGGCCAGCAGAGCCATTGTCGATGACCGGCGCGCCGAGTTTGTCTCCGACTTCGTCTTTCCGGCAATTCGCGCCAATGCCGTCTACGAGAGCTACTACCTGCTCGGTACCTCACTTGCTCGACCCGTGATCTCAAAGGGGATGATGGAAGCGGTAGAAGCCACCGGCGCCGACGCCATTGCTCACGGGGCAACCGGCAAAGGCAATGACCAAGTGCGCTTCGAGCTGGCGGCTTTTGCCATGGATCCCGGGATCAAGGTGATTGCTCCCTGGCGAGAGTGGGATCTGCAAGGCCGTGCCGACTGCGTTGCCTACGCCGAGACACACGGTATCCCCATCCCGGTCACCCCGGACAAGCCGTATTCGATGGATGCCAATCTGCTGCACATCTCCTACGAGGGAGGCGTGCTCGAGGACCCGTGGGAGGCCCCGCCCAAAGGCATGTTCCGGATGACGGTGGATCCGTGGGAAGCGCCCGACATGCTGGAGACTCTGTCGATTGAGTTCGAGCACGGCAATGCAGTGGCCGTCAACGGGGCACGAATGAGCCCCGTCGAAATCCTCACCACGCTCAACGATGTAGGGGGTCACCACGGCATCGGACGGGTCGACATAGTCGAGAACCGATTCGTCGGCATGAAGTCGCGAGGCGTCTACGAGACGCCGGGCGGCACGATTCTGCATCACGCCCACCGTGCTGTGGAGTCGTTGACGCTCGACCGGGAAGTGACTCACCTACGGGACGAGCTTTCGCCTCGCTACGCAGAGATGGTCTACAACGGCTTCTGGTTCTCACCCGAGCGGGAGGCGCTGCAGCAGTTCATGGACGAGATCCAGAAACCAGTGAACGGCGAAGCCCGAGTCACCCTGTACAAGGGCAACGTCATCGTCGATGGCCGCCGCTCCGACTCCCACAGTCTCTACGACGAGGCCACGGTTACCTTCGAAGCCGACGACGTCTACGACCAGGGTGACGCCACTGGTTTCATTCGGCTGCAATCGCTGCGGCTGCGTACTTTCGCCGAGAAGCGACTCGGGGAAGGGGAGTAGACATGACCTTATGGGGAGGGCGTTTCGAGGAGGGTCCGGCCGAGGTCCTGTGGCGCTTCACCGTTGATGACTCCGATCGGCGGCTGCTGGTGGATGATGTCACGGGCTCGCTGGCCCATGCCGCCATGCTCGGCGATGTAGGGCTGCTCTCTGAGGATGAAGTGGTCGACATTGTCACGGGGTTGCGAGCCGTACTCGAGGAGGCAACCGGCGGCGAATTCGAGTGGTCCGATGGGGACGAGGACGTCCATTCCGCTGTGGAGCGGCGTTTGTACGAACTGATTGGAGAGACCGCAGGGAAGCTCCACACCGGCCGGTCCCGCAACGATCAGGTCTGCCTCGATCTTCGCTTGTATCTACGGCGCGCCGCCGAGGAGCGGGCGGGGCAGATCAGCGATCTTGCCAAGGTGCTGGTGGCGGTTGCAGAGGAAGTCGGCGATACCGTGGTTGCTTCCTACACCCACGTGCAGCAGGCGCAACCGGTACCGCTGGCACACCATCTCCTGGCGTATGCCTGGATGCTGCAGCGAGACAGAGATCGTTTCCTCGACGTCAATCCGCGCATCGACGTTTCCCCATTGGGTGCCGGAGCCTCCGCAGGAGGCCGGTTGCCGTTGGACCCGGAGCAGACCGCGGCAGTACTCGGGTTCGCATCGGCGTTCACCAACTCGATGGATGCGGTTGCATCCCGAGATTTCGTGGCCGAGTACGCCTTCTGTTGCTCGCAGACGATGGTGACGCTGTCCCGCTTGAGCGAGGAACTCGTGCTGTGGGCCAGCGATGAATTCGGCTGGGTTACCTTCGGTGACGCTTTCACGACCGGTTCCTCGGCGATGCCCCACAAGAAGAACCCCGACATCGCCGAGCTGGTGCGAGGCAAGACTGCAACGGTGATCGGCGATCTGACGGCGCTGCTGACTCTGCAGAAGGGCCTGCCACTTACCTACAACCGCGATCTCCAGGAAGACAAGCGGGCTGTTTTCCATGCCGACGACACGCTGTCCCTGGCGCTGGCGGCGCTCAGCGGCATGGTGGAGAGCGCCGACTTTCATCCGCCACCTCCTTCGGGGATGGTGACCGCCCTGGATCTGGCTGAGTTGCTCGTGGAGCGGGGTGTCCCGTTCCGCCGGGCGCACCAGGCGATTGGAGGTCTTGTGGCGGGGCTTGCAGCCGAAGGACGTACATTGCTCGATGCCTCTGCCGGTGAACTGTATGCGGCTCAGCCTCAGCTCGTCCCGGAGGACCTCGATGAATTGACTGCGGAGGCGTCGGTTGCGGCCCGCGTTACGCCGGGCGGCGGGTCGATGGAGTCCGTCCGTAGGCAACTCTCTGAACTGAGACGACGTCTGGCGTAAATGAGGCCCTACAGGGGTCCTATGTACGCCAGAGCGCTTTGATATGCTGCCGCTGCGGGCGGCTGCCTGAGTACATGGCCCTGTTCGGGCTCGGCCAGCAACTCCCCCCAAACGGTTCTTGCGGGCTCTCGTCCGAGATCTCGTCCGGCGACACGCAAGAACCGGAGGGGACCCGCTACAGCGCCGCCAGCGCCTCCATCGGGTCGACGTACTCGTACCCGAGGTCGCGAGCCACCGCCTCGTCGGTGACCAAGCCGCCGCACACGTTGAGCCCATTGCGCAGATGCGGATCGTCGGTCAGCGCCTGGACCACGCCCTTGTTCGCCAGCGCCAGTGCCCGGGGGAGAGTCACCGCGTTGAGTGCGGCGGTCGAAGTCCGAGGCACGGCACCAGGCATGTTGGCAACGCAGTAGTGGACCACGTCATCGACAACGTAGGTGGGCGCAGTGTGGGTAGTGGGACGGGCCGTCTCGAAGCAGCCGCCCTGATCGATCGCGACGTCCACCAGCACGGAACCGGGGTGCATTTTCGATACCATCTCGGCCGTCACCAGCTTGGGAGCCCGGGCTCCTTTCACCAGCACAGCACCGATCACCAAGTCGGCGCCGATCACCGCATCCTCTAGCGCCGCCGCCGTCGAGTAGATAGTGGTCAATGCCGGTCCGAAATGCCGGCCGAGACGGTCCAGGACATCGACGTTGTTGTCGAGAACGGTTACGTCACCGCCCATCCCGAGGGCCACGTCGATTGCGTTCTCGCCGACCACACCGCCGCCGATGACGACGATCTTTGCCGGGACTACCCCGGGGATGCCTCCCAGCAGAATCCCGGCTCCGCCGTGAACGCTCTCCAGGGCCGTCGCTCCAGCTTGGACGGAAAGCCGGCCGGCGACGCGAGACATCGGGGCCAGCAGGGGAAGGTGGCCGTTCCCATCAGTGACGGTTTCGTAGGCAATGCACACGGCTCCGCCGGCAACGAGATCCTTGGCCTGCTCAGGATCCGGAGCGAGGTGCAAATACGTGAAGAGGATTTGGCCGTTGCGGAGCATCGCCCGTTCGTTGGGTTGTGGCTCCTTTACCTTTACGATCATGTCGGCCGATTCGAATACGTCCGCCGCCAGCGGGACGGTCCGTGCTCCGGCGGCTTCGTAGTCGGCGTCGGACGCGCCTACCCCAAAACCGGCATCTGCCTCGACGAGTACTTCGTGACCGTGACTGACCAGTTCTCTGACGGCCGGAGGTTTGAGACCAACGCGCCGCTCGGCGACCTTGATTTCCTTGGGGACACCAACGATCACTGCATCCGCTCCCTCTGAGATTGCTCTGTAACGATATCGAGAATCGGGTCGAATGTGCTTGCTAACTGGAGTGCAACATTGGAATCTGGTGCAATAATGTTGCGCAGAAGGAACTATTGGCGAAGGAATCTACTATGAGCCAGCTCGACGACACCGATCGGGCAATATTGGCGGCGCTGGGGGCCGACGGCCGTGTCAGCAATGTGGCGCTTGCCGCCAAGGTTCACCTGTCTCCTTCTGCCTGTCTGCGGAGGGTTCGCCGGTTGGAGGAGAGCGGCGTGATCGAGCGCTATGCGGCCGTCATTGCACCGGAGAAGATCGGCAAGCCGACGTCGGTATTCGTTGATATCTCTCTGTCGAGTCAGCGAGAGGAGCTACTCGACGCCTTCGAGGCCGCCGTGACCGATGTTCCCGGTGTCATGAGCTGCCACCTCATGGCGGGCGACGCCGACTATGTGGTGCAGATCCTGTGTGCCGATGTCGAGGACTACGAACGGATCCATCGCCACCATCTATCCCGACTTCCCGGGGTCACGCGACTCCAGTCGAGCTTTGCGTTGCGGACCGTGTGTTCCAAACCGGCCTACGAACTCGAATGACGTCTACTGGTGGGTCATCGCGTCGGACCCTTCGATACGAGCCCGATACGTGGCGAGCGCGCGCTCCCCAATGCGCTCCGGGGCTTCATTGGTCAACTCGCCCTGAGCCGCCAACCACTCCCAGAGATCGGGTCGTACCCGGATGACTCCGGCACGGTGCGCCCCGGGCCTCATCAGCATGATGAACAAGAGAATCAACAACCCGATCAGGAAGAACACCGATACCAAGATGGCCCTGGCGAACGGGTCCCCATGCCATATCTGTACGGTCCCCGGCGCCGGCTCCGGTAACCGGAACGCCCTGAACAGGTACACGAAGATGTAGGCCCCGGTGTACACGAGGAAGATAACCAGGGCAATCATGGCGAGAACTCGCTTCATATGTCACTCCTTCGCAACGTTGTCCAGGGCGGCCTCGTGGTCCTCCTCGGTGGGCAGGATGATTCGTCCTAGTGATGTGTCGGTGACGAGACGCATGACCAGCTTCGGGCTTGATCGATAGGCCGCACCCAAGAACGCGCATAGCAGCGCCACGAGCACGAGGGCAGCTCCTACGCCGTAGCCGATGCCCACTGCCCAAGGGCTCTGGTAGAAAAGGCCGAGCGGGTCTCTGTAGAACTCGATCCCGATCCACGCCGAAGCGACTCCAGCGAGGGCGAGGCCGAAGGCGAGCAGCAGATAGGTTCGCCTTTCTCGCAGCCCTCTGCTCAGGAACCAGGGCTCTTCCAGGTGATAGCCGGCCGCATCCACCGTCTCCGCAATTGCTCCGTACGTGCCGATGACGACGTGATGTTTGCGGCGGACGCTTCCCTGCGGGAGGAGGCGGCGTACCCAATCAGAGAGGAGCAGAGCCCCCGAGATCAGGATCCCGACTCCCATGAGGCTTGGGAAGAAGACTGCCAAAGTCACGGCACGCTCCTGTGGTCGTGGCGCTCTACTCGGCCCTCGTTGCCGTCCACGGTGACCGTCTCGCCCTGATTGAGTGCTCGGGTCGAGCCGCGCACGTTGAGCACGGCAGGGAGGCCGAACTCACGGGCAACGATGGCGGCGTGAGATAACGGACCGCCTACCTCGAGTACGACTGCGCCGGCGACGAGGAACAGCGGAGTCCACGAGGGGTCCGTCGAATGCGCCACCAGTATCTCGCCGGGCTGCAGTCGGGTTCCATCGGCAAGAGACGTGATGATGCGAACGGGGCCGGTGTACCTGCCCGGGCTGGCGGCCCACCCTTCTAGGTGCCCGGATTCATGGACCGTTACTTCGCGATGCGCCGCCGGCTCCCCGACGAACCAGTCGGGCAGGGGACCGGCGGTCGCGCAGTTGTGGTTGATCCTGCGCCGCTTGCCGAGCTCATCGTTGCCGATTCCACATTGGCCGAAGAGCATTCGCTCCAGCTCGGCGTCGGTAAGGAAGCGCACCGCGTCTGGGTTCGGGATCTGCCCGGAGGCCACCAGTCGCCGGGCCGCCTCGACGATGATTCTGCGCTCCTCCCCGCCCAGTACCAGCAGGGCGTTCTTGGCGCGTTCCCTCAGTTCAATGAAGCGAATGGTCTCTTGGACCTGTCGCCGCAACCAGCGCACCCGCAAGTCCACGACCTGACCGGTGATGACGCGGGTACGGCGCCATCGCTTGCTGGTGCCGAGATGCCGGCACAGTGCGGCGAAGTCGTCCTTCCAGCCCGTCGGAGTGGTTGGTCGTCTCCCGCTGCTGGTCAGCAGCTGGAGCTGCCGCCACACCCACGACTCGTCCTCGCCCCAGGTTTCGTCACCGTATACGGTCTTGGACCCCATGGCGCGCACGGCTCTGTCGAGGGCTTCGAGAAAGCGCGTGCCGTCGTGTCCCAGCTGTGCAATTCGCGCCCGCTTGCCGTCCCCGGCCCCGCTGATCTCGGTGCGAATCGAATCTGTTGCGTAGCGGTCGAGAACCTGCTCGAGCCCCCTGGCGCGGGCGCCCCCGACCGGGCTCTGATCGAGCGCTCCCTTTGTGAGCATCTGGGTCCACGAGCCAGCCTCCTCTGCGGGGAGCCAGCGCTGCAGCAACAGCTCGAGCGCCCGGTAAGTTGCACCTGCAGCGCTCGATGCTCCAACTTCAGACGCGTACCCGCGCCAGGCTAAATCGCGAATCCGCTGCCGGTACGCAACCAGGCGCCGCACCGGCATGTCGTACAGGTCGATCTCCATCCGGACGACGCCATCGGCAGCGATGGCGATGAGGTCGACCTCGTCCACGATCCGCTTGTGGATGCGGCGACCCTTGAGCGCGGTTGCTACGTGCGCTCGACCAGGGGTGGAGTCGGCGGCATCGAGCACCTCGCCTAGGTACTGTCGCTGCACCTCGGCCGGATCGCCGCCCGGAAGGGAACTGGTGACGTCGCAGATCGCGCTCAGGTCGAGAGCCGCCCGACCTCGGAACCGGGCGACAATCGGCTGCTCCTCGGGAGGCACCTGGGCGCCCAGATCGGCAAAGGTAGTCCGGAAAGCGTCCTCCAGCATCGGCCGATTGATCGTCCACAGCAACGGTGCGGCTACTCCGGGAATCATCTCCACGACGCCGTGCGGGGTGTAGGTGTGATCCGGTGGTTCCGGCGTGTCGAGTCCATCGTCGGTTCCCAGCGGCTGGGGAGGCTTCGAGATCGGTGCCGTTGTCAGGAGCTTGATTCCGTCCTGCGTCATCGCCCAATCGATTTGCTGCGGACCGCCGAGGTCCTGCTCGACCCGCAAACCCATACGTGCCAGAGCTTCGACAAACTCGAGATGTTGAGTACCCGGCTCCGGGACGATCTCCAGCGTGTCGCGTCTCACCAAGAAGCGAGCAGGAGCGAGTCCAGCTTGGGCGGGGTTGCCGGGAAGCGCCTCGACTCGAATCAGATGACCCTCGCTGTCGGGATCGGTGGTCATCGCCGTGCCCGACCACACCGGTTCCACAATGACCTGCAGAATGACGGCGACTGCAGCGGTGGCCTCGGGAAGATGGTTGCGCCGCCGGTAGGTCCGAGTCGCAGCCATCCATGGTGACGCCCAGCACCTACGGATGGCCACGTGAAGGTCGGCCAGGTTGGTGACTACGACCGGTTCGTCGCCACAGCCGGCGGCTGCGGCGGTGGCCACCGGTGACACAATCAACGCAATAGGGCCGGCGTCGAGCAATTCGGAGCCGATGCGATCGATTGCGTTGTTGATGTCGTCGGAAATCTTCGCGGAAAGGAATGTGCGTTGGATTCCGGCACTCTCTGCCTCGGTACGCTCCGGGGGCGGAGAACTCC
Source organism: Acidimicrobiia bacterium (assembly GCA_029287195.1). GTDB lineage: Bacteria > Actinomycetota > Acidimicrobiia > Spongiisociales > UBA5794 > JAAETI01. Next base: position 7,897 of record JARFRN010000260.1, read on the forward strand.
ACGTATTTAGATCGCGCACCAGGAGGGCGAGGGGATCCGCGCCGAGCGCAGTCTCGTACGCCGCCGTTGTCACGATTGCGGCGGGAGGTGTTGGATAGCGATGGCGGCGCAACAGATTCAGCGCCAGGCCTTTTGTTCCGATGTCCTCGACTCGGTGGTCGGATCCATCCAGGTAAGCGACCAGACGACGCCCTCGAGTCCGCGTCGGGATCATGGTGCACCCTCGTCTGCAGCCGGAACCATGAACGAGTAGCCAACCAGTTCATTTCCCTCCCAATCAAGACCGCGGAGATGAACCGTGACATGATCCGAGCCGGTGTCGACTACCTCGATCAGCCCGAATTGGCCGCCGCCGGGGTGCATTCCCTCGCTGAATGGGCCGCCCTTGACGCTCCCGGGCCGGTCGAGCGCCGCGGCGTGCAATAGCGGGAAGGATGCATTCCCGGCGGCGGAGTAATCGGTGTTGGTCCCGTCGTCGACCGCAACCAGATGGGCGTCGCCGGTGACCATGAGAATGTTGTCGATTTTGTGCTCGGCGATGAGATCGGCAATGGTCCTCCGTTCGTACGCGTACCCGGCCCAGTGGTCGGCGCCGTCCTGCTGGGAGGCAATCCACGGAACCTGGCTGACGATCACCGTGAGGGCGAAGTTGTCCGAGGCCAGCAATCGTTCCTGCAGCCATTCGAGCTGCGCCGCCCCCAGCATTGTCTTGTCGGGTCCGTCCGGTTCTGACTTCGGATCTCGCTGTGACCTGTCGTCGAGCAAGACGAATTGCACCCGGCCGATGGCGAAGGATTGATAGATCGCGTTGGCCGCGGGCAAGGCGTAGTGGGGCACATTGCGGCGGTAGGCGTCCAGCGCTTGTTGCCGGCTTGGGGCGGTCGAGTCGGAGTCATTGCCGCCGTAGTCGTGGTCGTCCCAGACGTAAGCGATGGGAACCGCCGCGTACAGCGCGGCCTGGGCCGGTTGCGTCAGGGTCTGCAGGTAGGCATCTGTGAAGTGGTCTGCGGTCCGAGCATGATCGACGTAGAAGAGATCACCGGACGAGATGAACAAGTCCGGATCCGTCTCGAGGATTGTCTCGAATACGCGGCCATTGGAGCCGAGGCGAGCGCAGCTGGCGACGGCCACCTTCAAGCTCATTGGACCGGAGCTGCGAGTGGTGAAGCTACCCAAGCGCTCCACCACCGGTGATTCACCCACGGCGACGGCGTACTGGTAGGGAGTAGCCGGCTCTAGGTCGGAGACTGCGAACCTCCAGACGTCGTCGTTGCGCACACCGGGGTGGGTAGTTGACTGCCCGCCGGGATCGGTGACGACCAACGCCGCTTCCTGGGATGTGGCTACCCGAGCGACAACCACGGCTGAGGTGTCGGTCACTCCTCCCGACCAGATCCACGTCACGGGAGTATCGGGCAGAGCCGGCAACGTCGATTGGGGATGCGCCGGCCCGAAGCCGCGGTCATAGAATTCTTGGGCGAGGACGCTGCCGGTGAACAGCACCATCACAATCACTGTCGCCAGCACAACCACGGAAGCGGCTGACTTGGTGCGATGCCAGGCGATGAGGAATCCGACTGCAGGAACTAGGAAGACGGCAGTGGGGAGGAAGGCCACGAGCGGCTGGTGCTGTAGCGCGGTGAGCAGTCCCAGGAGGATCGCGCCCACCAGCATGATTCCGCCACCCCAGCCTTCCCAGCGCCACGCCAGGACGGTGGCTGCAATCAGCAGGACGACCGCTCCGAGTTGAATCCCGCGTTCCCAGGTCTCCAGGTCGGGTCCGTGGGGGACGCCCACCGTGACGGCAAGGGCGACAAATAGTGCGATGGCGGCAACCGACCAGGCCCGAGCGATGCGGCGCGACCAGCGCTCTACCTGGTCGGTGATGGCGATGGCATGAAGCCCCGCACCGTCGGCCGTGTCGATCTGAGCCATAGCCTCTCTCCCGGCTCGCGGGAGCATCTCTGCCCCCCAACGTACGCCGCGGGAGTCGGCTGGGGGAAGGGACCTATGTCCCGACCCGGTTGTGACCCGGCACATCTCAAAGCGGGCACTTGACATAACTAAAGGTATTAGTTACTTTACCTAAAGTAGTTAGTTACGAGCCCGGGGAAGCCTCGGAAGGAAGAGACAATGAAGCAGATCAACAGCGAGATCGGCATTGCCGCCGCACCGTCGGCGGTCTGGGAGATCCTCACGGGGCTGGATGATTTCGAGTACTGGAATCCATTTGTCATTGGGGCGCACGGTGAGGTCGTCGTCGGCGAGAAGCTGGAAGTGAGCATCCAGATGCCCGGCAAGAGGGCGCAGACGTTCCGTCCCACAGTTACCGTGGCGGATGAGGAGCGCAAGTTCGAGTGGTTGGGCAAGCTGGGAGTGAGCGGTGTCTTCGACGGTCGGCATCAGTACGTTCTGGAGCCGACCACCGAAGGGACTAAGTTCATCCAGCGTGAGGAGTTCACCGGGGTCTTGGCCGGACTCCTTTTCTGGATGATCGGTGAAGCCACCCGGGAGGGTTTTGAGGCCATGAACCACGCCTTGAAGGAGCGCGCCGAAGCCACGGTCAGCGAAAGGGGCTGATGGGACGCAAAGCCGGAATCTCGATTGACGACATCGTCACGGCGGCCGCCGCCATCGCTGATCGCGACGGTTTGGCGGCTGCCACGCTGTCTGCGGTGGCAGCTGATCTCGGGATCAAGACCCCTTCGCTGTATAACCATGTAGCCGGGTTGGCCGGCTTGCGGCGGGAGCTCGCTCTACACGCTTCACGGCTGCTGACAACCCTGTTCCGCGAGGCCACGGACGGGCGCGAACCCCGGGATGCGATTCGAGCTGCGGCGGTGGCTTACCGGAGCTTCGCCATCGAGCATCCCGGTCTCTATGAGTCGATGCTGCCGGCGCCGAAACCGGGTGAAGACGACGAGCTGTACGAAGCGATGGCGGCTCCGGTACGGGTGTTGTTCGCCGAGTTCGCCGACCTGGGGTTTGCTGAGGAGGAAGCGGTCCATGTGATTCGAGGGCTGCGAGCGATGCTCCACGGCTTTGTTGATCTCGAGCGGAAAGCCGGATTCGGGATGCCGGTGGATCTCGACGAGAGCTTCGATGAAGCGGTGAGCTTGATGATCGACCGCATCCCGGAGAGAGCCTGATGAAGCCCCGCATCGTTGGCATGCCGACGACCGTCCATTCAGCAACCTCGAGGGATTCGTGCGGGTTTGGGCACTCGAAGCGGACGTCTTTGTCGAGATTGCCGGTAGCCACCTGACCCGGACATTCACCGCAGAGGAATGCGAGGCATACGCCGGCTACCCGTGCCCCGCCGAGACAGAGTCTGCCAATGACTAGAGCGTGTCCCGGGCCACGCGCTCCAGCAACCGGGCTCCGTCGAGCATCGCCACATAGGGC
>JARFRN010000291.1 GCA_029287195.1 Acidimicrobiia bacterium
GGTCCTCACTGCGGCATACACCGGATGTCGGTTCGGTGAGGTCAGCGCCGTCGATATCGACCACTACGACCCGGACCGTCGCCTCATCCGAATCGACCGATCCCTGAGTGAAGTCCGCGGCTACCTCCGGATAACAGAGCCCAAGACCCCCGCCGCAAGACGAGCCATCACCATCCCAGCCTGGCTCCCCCAGGTCCTCACCGAACACCTCACCAAGCACCCAGCTGGCCAGGATGGGTTGATCTTCACCGCACCCGAAGGAGGACCTATTCGCCGCAACACCTTCCGTAGCCGATTCTGGCTCCCCGCCGTCACCGACTCAGTCGGCCTACCAATGCGGTTCCACGACCTTCGTCATAGCCATGTTGCCCTACTGATCAAGCAAGGTACCCACCCGGCCGTCATCGCCGCCCGGCTCGGACACACCAGCGTTAAGACCGTCCTCGACGTCTACGGCCACCTATCCGAAGGCCTGGACCGGGACGCCGCCGACAACCTCGAGCCGCCGTGGACCGATTCTGATGTGCACGCGTTGTGCACGCGGCACCGAGAAAGGAGAAACACAGGAAGAGGCCTGACATAGAGAAACCCTCGCTGACAGGGGTTTCGTGTGGTGGGCGCTACTGGGATCGAACCAGTGACCTCTGCCGTGTGAAGGCAGCGCTCTCCCGCTGAGCTAAGCGCCCGAGTCCCTCGGATTAGCCGGACCGGCTCGGAGTGTAGCAACGCCTGCTTACCATCCGACCATGGACAGGGTCGAGTTCGAAGCAGTAGTCGACGAGGTGCTCGCCGAGCTACCCGAATGGGTCATCGAGCGCATCGACAACCTCCACGTCGTCGTCGAGGAACGGCCCACTCGGGCGCAGCTCGAAGCACACGGCAACCTGCTCGGGCTCTACGAAGGTGTCATGCTGGCCGACCGGGGCGACCACTACTTCGGGGCCATGCCCGACAAGATCACCATCTTCCGCCAACCTCACCTGGCGATGCGTCTCTCCCCCGACCGCCTGCGCCGTCAGATCCGGCGTACCGTCCTCCACGAGATTGGCCACCATCTCGGCATCAGCGACGACCGCCTCCACGAAATCGGTTGGGGCTGACAGAAAACCCTCAGCAGCGCCTCCCACATGCCGAAGACTCCCTATGGCCGGGAAGCCCCACATGGACCAGGTGCGTGACCCGTACCGGCGTTGTGAGATGCAGCGCTGCAGACACGATCTCGCCCCTGGCCTCACCATCACAGAATTGCTGTCTGCTTCGAGTCGGCCACCGGGCCGACCCTCGGAGAGAACTCGTCCCCAGCGCTCGCGTTCGTAACGCGTCGAGTTCCACCTTCCGCCCTATTCCTCGCATCACTACCGTGTCCCAGCGCCGAATTCGCTCGATCTTGGAGGGCTCAGAGGACGATCTAGTCAAAACGATCCAGGAGAAGACCGGCCTGCCGGTGGATAAGGCACAAGACGTCATCGAAACCGTCGTCAACTACATCGCCGATAAGCTCCCCGGCCCGATTGGTGATCAGATCAGAGGTTTCCTCGGCAGAAGCGACCAAGGAGGAGAGTCTGGTGGCGCCAGTCTGATGGACCAGGCCAAGGACGCCCTCGGGGGCTTCGGTGGCCTACTCGGCGGCGGCAAGTAAGCACCACCAAGCACCAAGCAGGAAGCCCGGGCCTGCTCCCGGGCTTTCCCTTTCTCGACGCGGCCGCCCCCTCTAGACTCATGGTATGGGAGGGAACAACAACACCGGCGTTCCGCTCGTCAATGAACCCGGCTGGCCCAGGCAATCCGGCCCCTATCTCGTCCTACTCGAATCGAGCGGGCCTCTGGAGCGCCGTTTGCTCAACTCCTGGATCCAGCGCCGCAAGCCTGCGGAGAGCCAAGCCGGCGTGGTCCAGGTGGCGTATCTCCCTACGACCCGGCGCCGCAGACGACGCCGTCGACTCGACCCCCGTATCGAGGCCTTCCTTCACGCGGGAGCCAATCCGCTCCTCATCCCGCTGCGAATCTCCTGGTTGCCGGAGAAGCGACATGGCCGCCGTACCGTGGGGTGGCGGGAGCTGCTCACCTTGGGCGATCCGCGCGACCCGGATCCGGTCAGGCAATACGCTATATGCCGATTCCGGCCCGAACGCTGCCGCATCGTCGTCGGCGAACCAGAGCGCGCCGACGAGGTCAGGCAAGAGTGGGACGACCCCGAGGGCCGGGGGCGCAGCTCTGGAGCCAGTCTCGCTCAGTTCGCTGCCCAGCGTGCCTGGGTGGAGCTGGAGCGGGCCGAGCGCAAGCTGCGCGGCAGCCGCTACAAGGTCCCCAAGTTCCCCCGGGAGACGTTGGTCGAGTCCCCTGCCTTCACTGCCGGCGTTGCCGAGCTCGCCCACACCGCCGACACGTCATACGAGGCGATGGCGACGAAGACCCGCCGATATGCCAAGGAGATTGCGGCAACCCACAGCCCGTATGTGATCGACCTGGTCACCGGGGCCATTCGCTGGCTGATAGCCAAGGCCTACACCGGCCTCGACTACGACGAAGATGAGCTCGCCGCGCTGTACGCCATCGGGCAGAGCCACCCTCTGGTCTTCCTGCCGTCCCACAAGTCGAACTTCGACCACTTGGTGCTGCAATACGTCCTTTACCAGAACGGTCTCCCGCCCAACCACACGGCAGGCGGGATCAACATGAACTTCTTCCCCATCGGGCCGATCCTCCGCCGCAGCGGAGTGTTTTTCATACGGCGCGAGTTCCGCGACAACGAGCCATACAAATTCGTGTTGCGTCGCTACATCGACTACCTGCTCGAGAAGCGCTTCCCGATGGAGTGGTACATCGAGGGGGGGCGCTCCAGATCCGGCAAGTTGCGCGCCCCGCGCTATGGGATGCTGGCCTACGTCGTCGACTCCTACGTTCGTGGATCGGCCGACGACATAGTGCTAATCCCTGTTTCGATCGCCTACGACCAGATCCAGGACGTCGGCTCCTACGCGAGGGAGCAGGCCGGAGGGGCCAAGGAGAGAGAGTCATTCCGATGGCTGGTCACGAGTGTCCGCGGCGTCCGGCACAGGGCGGGTTCGATCCACCTCCGCTTTGGCGCACCGATCTCGGTGAAGGGCTTCCTGGCCCTCCAGGACGACATCCCCGAGGACCCCGACGATACCCACAACCCGGCCATCCCCAAGTTGGCGTTCGAGGTTGCAGTCAGACTGAACGAAGTCACACCCATCACGCCTACATCACTCGTCGCCCTGGCTCTGCTAAGTGCGGATGAGCGCAGCCTCAGCGTGGATGAGACGGTTGCGGTGCTCGGTCCGTACGTCGACTTCGTTACACGCCGTGACCTGCCTACATCGGAAAAACTCGGGCTCGACCAACCTGCCAAGGTTGCTGAGATCCTCGACGAGTTGGAATCGCACGGCGTGGTGGAGAGCTTCGCCGGAAAGACCGCCAAGGTCTACCGCGTCCGGCAGAACCAACATCTCGCCGCGGCCTACTACCGCAACACCATCATCCATTTCTTCATCAACCGGGCGATCACCGAGATGGCCCTGGTACACCTTGCCGAGACCGGCGTCACCGGCAAGATCCGCAAACACATGAGAGAGGAAACGAAGCGGCTCCGCGATCTGCTCAAATTCGAGTTCTTCTTCAGCGCCACCGACGAGTTCAACCAAGAGATCCGGCTCGAACTCGAAGATCACGATGTCGACCTCGAGCAGCACCTCGAGGACCGCGATGCTGCCGCCATACTCGACCGTTTCCGTCCTTTTGTCTCCCCAGCATTGCTGCGTCCGTTCTTCGAGGCATACCGTGTCGTTGGAGACTTGCTGGAGGAGAACGCCTACCAGACCGGTCTCGACAAGGACCAGATCCGACGCGACGCGCTTCTGCTCGGCAAGCAGTACGTTCTCCAAGGTTTGGTGGCCAAAGCGGAGTCGGTATCAAAGGTCCTGTTTGAATCTGCGCTCAGCCTCGCCGACAACCGCGGGCTGTTCACCGATGGCCCCACGACCGTCCAGGATCGCATGGCATTCGCCGACGAGTTGCGCGATGCCGTGCAACACCTCGAGGAGCTATCCAGGCTGCAGCAGCGCCGCAGCTAGCGCCTCTTCCCCACCTGCAACCACCCCAAATCCTCCGGCAGGTGACTAGCCATTCTGTGTGTCAGAAAGCTAGTTGACTTCTTATGGTGGTCGCCTATACACTCTCTGTAGCTGCCAGGGTAGAGCTGGACTCAACGAGAGGTGCAAAGTTGTCGGGCAATGAGGCGACAGTAGATTTTCCCCTCGTCGAGCAGGGTTACGACCCGTCGAAGGTCGATGAGTACGTCGCCACCCAGGTGTTCCAGCTCGGCAGGCAGGTCGACGCCGCTGCCGACCGCATTGCCGAACTCGAGGATGAGCTGAGCGCTGCCAATGCACGCGAAGACGCCATCCAACTTACGATGATGGCAGCAACGAAGACGCGCGACGAGTTGCTGGCGAAGGCGAAGCAGGACGCCGAGGAGATGGTTGCCGACGCCCGACGCGCTGCTTTCGTCCTCATGACTGAAAGCCGCAACGACGCAGACCGTGCCATCGCCGAAAGCAAGTCCCTGGTCGATATGGCTCGAACCGAAGCGCTGAGTCTCGTGACCGCCGCCAAAGAAGATACCGCACGGCTGGTGACAGAGCGCAAGGCGACACTGGCCAAGCTCCAGGCATCATACGAGGCCGAGTGTGCGATGTTGATGGATCGCATCAACACACTGCGTTCCATGTCCGACGAGCTGAATGTGCGCATCCCGGCCCCTCCAGATACCGAAACCTCCCAAGCTCCCCCCTCCCCCAACGAGGGGCGAACCGCAGATGCACCGCCGGTCGAGAACACGCCCGACCAGGAGGACGACGACGATGCGCCCATCGCCGGCCGGCCTCATGGATCGTTCTTCGGCCACCGCTCGGCAGAACTCCCGCGGATCGGCGAAGGAGCCGACCGTAGCGCCCAAGCCGCAGCACCAACGGTGCAAGCTCATCTCAACCGTGAGCCAGACGAGTCTCCCCCCGCGGGCGACGACGATCTAGCGGTTCGAACTGCCTGAGGGAGTGACGCCAGCGGCCCGCACGCGCCTGGCTACTCACACGCAACTCCCTCAGGCCGAGTGGGCGCCCCGCAAGGGGCGCCCACTTCGTTATTCGGTCACAACCGATCTAATCCGGCCACATCGAGGCCACCGAAGATGCTCGACCTATGCGAAGAACGGGTTCTCGCCGGCGGCATGGTCCGTCACGTCTACCACCTCGAGGATCTCGGGAACGTGATGCTTGATCGACGATTCTATGCCTTGCCGAAGGGTCATCGCCGCAAGCCCGCAACCCTGGCAACCGCCACCGAGCTCGACCAGGGCTTGGTCGCCCTCGATTCCTGCCAGCGTCACAAACCCGCCATGTGCTGCAATCGCCGGATTGATGTACATCTCGATGAGCTGCTGCACCCGCTCCTCAACGGACCCATCCAACTCGATGTCGCCCTCTGTAATCGGCGGGGTAGCCGGGTTCGGATTTCGCAGCACCAGGCCGGGAGATTCGGGATCGCCGGCAAGGTCGAGCACAGACCCTCGTAGATTGTCCAGGCTCTCGGCCGGTATTGCCACCGGTAGCTCGCCGTGCCGCTCTACGTGATCTTCTTCGCTCACATCTGAACCGCGTAGAAAGGCGGTCTCGTAGATGAAGCCGTTGGCGCCGACACCGGCGATCCGCAAACCCAAATGCAGATCCGGGATCGACTCCTGATTGCGCAGCGCGATGATCTGCTCGAGAGCTTCCGGCGTAATTTCCACGACTTGTAATGCGTCCATATCTGGGGGATGTTACAGACCGGGCCGCGCTTCAATAACGCCTGCTCCTGGAACCTCGCTCTGAATCAGCCCGCGTACATCCCGTCAATGATGTCGGCGAAGTGCTCGTTCACCTTGTTGCGCTTCACCTTCAGCGTCGGCGTCAGCTCGCCACCCTCGATCGAAAGCTGCCGTGGCAGGATTGCAAACTTCTTCAACTGCTCGACTCGTGCAAAGTCTTTGTTCAACTCGTCGATGGCTTGCTGCACTTCGTCGTGGATCTGTGGATTCAAGTGAGCCGGACCGTCGAGGTTGTGCTCGAGCATGTAGCGCTCAGCAGCCTCTTCGTCGAGGGTCAAGACCACCGACAGGAATTTCCGTCGGTCGCCGATGACAACTGCCTCGGAAATCAACTCATGATTCTTGAGTCCCCCCTCCAGCGGGCTCGGCGCAATATTCTTACCGCCGGCGGTGATGATGATGTCCTTCTTGCGGCCTGTGACCCAGACGAAACCATCGTCGTCGATCTCACCCAGGTCACCGGAGTGGAGCCACCCGTCGATGAGAGTCTCTGCCGTTGCCTCAGGATCCTTGTAGTAACCCACGAAAACGTTGCGGCCCTTCACCAGGATCTCGCCATCCGGAGCGATTTTGACCTCGGCCCCCGGGAACGCGCGTCCGCCTGAGCCAAACCGAATTGCGTCGGATTGGTTCATGGTTGACGGTCCACAGTCCTCCGACTGGCCGTAGACCTCTTGGATCCGTAGATCGAGCGAGGCAAAGAATTCGAGCAGATCGACGGAAATCGGCGCAGCCGAAGTGACCATGATCACGGTGTTGGAGAGCCCCAACGCCTTCTTGATCTTGGAGAGAACCAGCCGATCGGCAACGGCATATTGCGCCGCCAGCAAACCCGTCGGCTCTTTGCCTTCATTGCGGAGCTTGCTGGTTTTGGTAGCGACGCCCATCGCCCATTCGGCGATCTTGGCTCTGGCACCCGTCGCTTTCTCCAGCTCGGCGGTAACCCCTGCGTGGAATCGCTCCCAAACACGCGGTACCGCAAAGAAAACTGTGGGCTGCACCTCTTTCAGGTTGTCGGCAAGTTTCTCGATCGATTCGGCGTAGTACACGGCCCATCCTGAGGTTGCAGGACCATGGACCGAAAAAACCTGCTCGGCTATGTGCGACAGAGGCAGATACGAAACGCTCGTGTCCTCTTTGCTGATACCGGTGGCGTGAATCGCCTGCGACGCGGTCCACACCAGGTTGTCATGCGACAGCATCACACCTTTGGGAGGCCCGGTCGTACCCGACGTGTATATGAGCGTGGCAAGCTGGTTCGGCTCGAGCGCCGCCAGCCGAGCATCGAGCTCCTCGGTGGGCACATCGACTCCGGTCGCGTTGAACTCCTCCCACGACATCACCATCGGATCGTCGATCTCAGGGCCGCCGCGCATCATCACAACGTGGCGCAGCTTCGGTAGCTCGCCACGAATCTGTTCGATCTTGGCCCATTGACCCTCATCTTCGATGACGAGAAGTGGCGATTCGGAATGATCGAGAATGTAGTGACACTCCCGCGGCGAGTTCGTGGTGTAGATACCTGCCGGGACCGCAGCAACCGCCATCGCTGCCACGTCGGAGATCACCCAGGAGGGCCGATTGAAACCGAGAATGGTGACAACGTTCCCCGGCTCGATCCCGAGCGCGATCATGGCCTTACCCGCAGCTACTACTTCGTCGGCGTAGGTGCGCCACGTCGTAGCTTTCCACTGGTCGCCTTCTTTGACGTAGTAGGCGGGATCGGCACCATGGAACTCACCGTTCCTGAGAACCTTGAGCGGAATAGTCTCAACCGGCAATTGGGGCCCCTTCCTCGCGTGCGCTATCTCACAACTGTAGCGTTTGCAGCATGCGAAAGCGGTGGGAGGCGCCTTCGTGCGGCGCCTTCACCAGGCCTCGACCGCCGTGGTCGGCTCAGGCCTCGATTTCTACCAATTCGTTGCTGGTCAGGTCGAGAACGCGCTCCACAGAGCTTCGACTCTCTGCAATCCACCGCGCCAAGTCTTCCCCTCGGCGGCGCACTATCCACCAAGCAACGTCGTGGGAATCCCCTTGCCGGAATGCCTTCCACTCGAGTCGGGCAGCCGCGATGGCCTCGCTCTCCTCGGAGAACGTACCGATGAGCGTTTCGATGGGTCCTTGGTAAGGCATACCCGGCTCCAGAGCAGGCTCGCGGTACTCGGTTGCGGTGAAGATGCCTTCCTGGAAGATGCCTTCCTGCATGCCAACCTCGCTTCCTAAAGCTAGGCCAATTCTAGCGACCACCACAAGTAGGTGAAACGACTACTCTCCGTCCCTTACGCGGAATGGGCTAGCGGTGTTGTCTGGGTCGAGCAGACCGCCTCAGTCGTGCTCGACATGGAACGACCGGAACAGCAGGCATCGTGCTCCCGGCTAGGTGCGGTGGTTTCGGAACTGGTTGATCAGCGTCAAACCGCCGAAAGCAACCAGGAGCGCGCCGAGCCACCACGGGATCGCAGCAAACGCCCACGATGCGGCGATGACGACAAGAGCGACGACGAGCCGGATCGGCGTCAGATAGCGGTTCTGCCACGCCACGGACCGCTCGGCCTTGCTCGCCTTGTCGTTGTTGCCGTTCATGGGGCGACGCCAGCAGCCGATCGAGTTCGACCGCATCATCGTTGTTGGATACTGGGCAGCCGCCGAGACAAGACCCCGACGCTCGCAGGTGGCGGTCTGCGGTCTGTCCTACCACCCCGGACGATAGACGCTCTTCTTCCTTCTTTGGGAGTAGACGCGATTCCTCACCACAACCCTGTGCGTCTTGCAGAGCGGGTGAGGCTGCCAGCGATGCCGAAGAATCGCTGCGAGGGCTCCCGGCACGGGAAGCGCCGCTACATCTCATCACCGACGGCCACCACAGGACTCATCTCCAGGCTTGCGACCTGGTGCACGCCCGGGAGGCCTTTGAGTTGGATATCGAAAGGTGTGCCAAAAGAGAACTCGGGAATATCGGCGAGGAGAGCGTTGACGGCTGTGGAAACCATGATCTGGCCACCGTTGGCGGCCGAGGCGATTCGGGCTGCCTTGTTCACGGCTTGCCCCAAGTAGTCATCACCGGTTTGGACCACGTCGCCGACGTGGAGGCCAATCCTGACCCTTATCTTCGGCTGATTTGGGCGGGCGGCAATCACCCGCTGGATCTCCAGGGCGGCCCTGGCACCTAGCCTTGTTGATTCGAACGCCGCCATGGCACCGTCGCCGAGGGTCTTGACCACGATCCCGGAGTGAGCTTCGACAATCCGGCGGATGATTTGATCGTGCCAGGTGACCACGTCGGCCCACACCTCGTCGCCGAGGTTGGAGGCCCACAACGTGGAGTCTTCGATATCCGTGAACATCAGGGTTACGGTGCCTTCGCAGAGGGCGGCCCGCAGGTCAGCCTCGGGTTCAAGCCCAAGTGCATCGAGGAGCTCGGAAAGCCCGGTCGTGAGGTGCACCCCGAGAACCTCAGGGTTCTTCACTGCGACCGAGTTGTGGGATTGCATGATCTTCCACATACCGTGTTCGAGTGCAAAGACGAGCGTGATACGAATGGGGAGCGGCGCGCCCTCGCCAAACGTCACAAACGTCTGGATCGATGACCATCCGGCGGAGCCATACTCGAAAGCCTCGATCTGGGCGACGTCGATATCGATTCCGAACTCGATGAGCTCTTCGAGATGCCGAGCAACGACGGTGGCGACGTCGCGGCCTCGCCACCACTCCTCCGGGTCGGTCCCGATGTAGCGCACCGCTTCCGCCCGGGAATACAGGTTCGCCAAGGCCGTACCGTCACCGTCGTTGAACGCTTTCACCCAGCGCAATGTGATGGCGCGCAACTCCGCCGATTCTTCGACCGTCACACACTCATTGTGCCATGGACCGTCGGGGATCGGGCGGGCAACCGACATGCGAACGCACAGTGATTGACTCGCCGGGACGGCGGAGGGCATGCCCGGCCGATCGGATGTGGCAACTCCCTCGGCACTGCGGTGCGGGTGAAGGGACTCGAACCCCAACAGCATTGGCTCACCTCTAGCTGAATTCGTTCCAACTCCCGTCCCCAGGTACTCCTGAACGGGTGCGCGACCTGGTGGCGCGCTTTCCCACCTCAGAATCCGCCCGGCGAACGCTGCCATGTCTCGGTAGATTGACGCTCATGCACAACACGGACGCATTCGATGTCAGAGATCAGGATGCCTACAGCGCCCTCCAGGCAAAGCTGGTACCACTGTGGAAATCGTTGAATAAGCTCAACCAGGATGAGCAGACAATCGTGGTTGTTCCGTCGGCCGAAGTCGACTTCGAGCTGACCGCCAGCCGTCTTCAGGCGTACGAAGAGCGCTACTTGTTTCTGCTCCTCCTCCTGCGACAGCCTCGAGCCCGTCTGATCTACGTGACCGGTCAGCCCATTTATCCGGAGGTCATCGACTACTACTTCGACCTCATGCCCGGGGTCATCTCGAGTCATGCCCGTGAGCGCCTCTTCCTCGTATCACCACAAGAAGCTTCGCCGCGCCCGCTGACCCAGAAGCTGCTGGAGCGGCCCCGGCTCGTCCAACAGATCCGGGCGCTCATTCCGGATCCTGATCGGGCGCATCTCGTTCCGTTCATGGCGAGCTGGAAAGACCGCGAGCTGGCAATGCGGCTCGGCATACCGATGTATGCAGCGGACCCGAAGGACTCCCGTCTCGGCACCAAGTCTGAAGGCCGCCGGCTCTTCGCCGCGGCCGAGGTAACCCACCCGGCCGGGCGGGAGGATGTTCAAACCGTCGACGATGTCGTGGCAGCAGTTGGCGAGCTGCGTATGAGCAACCCGGAGTTGCGACGGATCGTCATCAAACACAACGAAGGCGTATCCGGCTTCGGCAATACCATCGTGTCCCTCGAGGGCCTACCCAAACCCGGCGGCAGCCCGACAGACGAGGAGCTGCGACGACGTCTGGAGAACCTCAGGCTCGACGGCCCCATCACGACTGTCGAGCGGTACTACGAACTGCTCGCCGAGGAGGGCGGTGTCGTCGAAGAGATGATCGAGGCAAACGAGATCCGTTCGCCGAGCGTGCAACTTCGGATCACTCCTCTGGGCGACGTCGAGCTGTTGTCGACCCACGACCAGATTCTTGGCGGCGATAGCGGCCAGGTCTTCATCGGATCGCGCTTCCCTGCGGACCTCGAATACGGTCCTGCCATCAGCGCACGGGCCCGTGCCGTAGGGAATCTCCTCGCGAAACGCGGGGTCATCGGCCGCTTCGCCATCGATTTCGTCGTTGCTCGGGAACCGGGTGAGGACTGGAGGGTTTACGCGATAGAGCTGAATCTGCGCAAGGGTGGGACTACTCACCCTTTCCTCACCCTGCAGTTCCTTACCGACGGGACCTTTGACGGCGCAACCGGCCGCTTCACCGCGCCGAGCGGCAAGACGAAGTACTACGTCGCCTCGGATCACATCGATGTCGCCGGCCTGGCCGCTCTCACT
>JARFRN010000293.1 GCA_029287195.1 Acidimicrobiia bacterium
CCGTTATCCAGAGGAAGACGTTTGGTGCTCCTCGGATGAGATTGGATATAGCCGGATATGCGGCTCGTCGGCGTGAAGCGCTCAAGATTTATGCCAGTCGACTGGCGGAGACAGTTAGGGAGGACGGCCGGGAGGCAATGCTCGAGCCCATGAACGCCGCCGATCGCAAGGTGGTGCATGACGCCATTGCTGAGATTGATGGCGTGCGGTCCTACTCTGAGGGCGAAGAGCCCAATAGGTCGGTTGTGGTCGCACCGCTTGACGAATAGGCGATTACGCAAGTGAACCATCCAGGGCCCCGTGATTCTGAGGCGGGGCCCGACTCGTTGCAGATGGCAATTGCAGCTGCAAAATGGACGGGGGTCAGCCTCACGCAGGGTGAGATGGACTTGCTGACAGCATATCGGTCGTGGCTTGCCGGCGAGGCGATTCCGGCCGGCGGATTGGGTCCTAATGAGGGTCACCGCCTTTGGGAGAGACATGTCGCCGATTCTTTGCTCTTTGGCAGCGGACTTGGGGAAGGAAAGCTTTGTCTCGATATCGGAAGTGGCGTTGGTCTGCCGGGGATTCCGCTGGCCATCAGTCATCCACAGGCACATTTCGATCTTGTGGATAAGTCGGGGAGGCGCTGCGATCTGCTGAGGCGGGCAATCGGAGTGCTTGGGTTAAGGAACTGTTCGGTTATCCACAGCGACGTGGCGCAGTTGGAGCGGACATACCCATTCGTGGTTTCGCGAGCCGCCATGCCGGCCGACCAGCTGTTGATTCACGTGAAACATCTGCTCGAACAAGGCGGGATCGCCAATATCAGTGTTTCGAGGACGGGCGACTGGAAATCCGGGGTATGTCCCCCCACCGGTATAGGGCTCTCCAGGATCTCTGTTCCGCACAGAGTCCTTGACACGGGAGTGCAACTCCTTAGGATTGAGGCGATTCAAGACGGGAGTTGACTGCATGGCCGAGGTTGATGCGACGATTGTCGCAATCGCCAACCAAAAAGGTGGTGTGGGTAAGTCGACAACGGCCATCAACCTCGGTGCGGGGCTCGCCCTGCAAGGGGACAAAGTGCTGATTGTCGACTTAGACCCTCAAGGCAACACGTCGTCGGGTTTGGGCATCGACAGATCCACCATCGAGCTTTCGACGTACGAGGTGCTAATCGACGAAGTGCAGATCGATGATGCTATCGAGCCGACATCCGTCGGAGATCTACACGTTGTGCCGGCCACAATCGAACTTGCCGGGGCCGAAATCGAGCTTGTGTCGATATTTTCGCGCGAAATGAGGCTGGCTGCAGCCTTGAAACCCATCACAGACGAATACGACTTTGTACTGATCGACTGCCCTCCGTCGCTTGGGTTGCTGACCGTCAACGGGCTTGCGGCTGCCAACGAAGTGGCCATCCCGATACAGTGCGAGTATTACGCACTGGAGGGCGTTAGCCAGTTGATGCGCAACGTGCAGTTGGTGAAGCAGTCTCTCAACCCTCAGCTTGAGGTTGAAGGTGTCATCCTGACGATGTTCGACGGTAGAACGACCCTGTCGGCCGATGTCGTGGAGCAGGTCAGGGAGCATTTTGGCGAGACGACCTACAAGACGGTCATTCCCCGGACCGTACGACTATCCGAAGCGCCATCTTATGGTGAGCCGATAGAGGCGTACGATCCCATGTCTCGAGGCGCCATCGCCTACCGCGAGCTAGCTCGAGAGTTCAGGAGGCGTCATGGCCGTACGTAAGAGTGGATTGGGGAGGGGCCTCGACTCGTTGCTGCCTGTAGATCGGCCACAGTCCGGCTTTGGCAACATCCCGCTAGATCTGATCGACCCGAACCCACAACAACCGCGCACCCTGTTCGACGAGGAGGCGCTTGCTTCGCTTGCCGAATCGATCAAGGCGGTGGGCGTTCTCCAGCCGGTCGTCGTGCGGACGCTGGAGGACCGCTATGCGCTCATCGCCGGGGAACGACGTTGTCGGGCAGCCCGGATGGCGGGCTTGACCGACGTTCCCGCAATCATCCAGGGCGAGGACGTAGATGACACAGGAAGTCTGACAGAGGCGCTGATCGAGAACGTACAGCGGGAGGACCTGTCTCCGCTCGAAGAGGCCGCCGGATACCAGCAGCTTTTGGAAGATTTTGGCTTGACTCACGAGATGGTGGCCCAGCGAGTAGGCAAGAGTCGGAGTGCCATCACCAACACTCTCCGTCTGTTGCAGCTGCCGGCAGCAATCCAGCTCATGGTTGGCGAGGGGGCGCTCGCCGCGGGACATGCGCGTGCTCTTCTCGGCCTGGAAGACGAGGCGTATGCGGTTCACATCGCTGAACGGATAGTCGAAGAAGGTTGGTCGGTGCGTCAGGTCGAGGACGCCGTTCGGAAGCGGTCGGCCTCTGCAACAGCGGCGCCCACCGCCCACGTCAAGCCCCCGCGGCCGGCTGCAATAATCGAGCTCGAAGACCGTCTCGGAGAGCATCTGGGAACTGCCGTGCAGATCTCTCACGGCAAACGAGGCGGGAGAGTTCTGATTCGCTATGCCTCGCTCGACGACCTGGAGCGAATCTATCGCTTGCTCAGCTGAGTGTGACCCGACCGAGCTCAGGTGACAGGATCTCTGCCGTCGGGCTTCGGTTCGGCGAACAGGCTGATCAATCCTTGGGCGATGCCGGTTGCGACGCGTTCGTCCGGATCGGGCACGGCCACCACGACTGCGGGAGAGCGGGTGTTCTTGAGAATGGGGATAGCTCGTCCGGAGCGAGCCACGTCGAGCAGGCCCCCGATGCGGTCCGCCAACGCCTCTCCGGCGTGCGATTTGCTCAATTCAGATGCGAAGTAGAACACCCCGGGTCTGCCATCCAGGGGCAGACACAAGGATATGACCACGTCTACCCCCAGCCGATTGGCGCGCAATGCCCTCACGCGCTCGGGAGGGGCGGTGTCGACGCTGCGTGACAGGGTTATCTGGGCGCCATGTGCCTGGATAATTGTGGAAAGGAATATGGCGGGTCCCCACGTAGCCGAAGCTTCCTCCTCGTCGCGGCAGAAGGGATCGATGTAGATGCGCTGCCGGGCAATAGTGGAGGGGAGCGAGTCGAGCCACTGATGATCGCGCACCAGCTCCCGACCCGGCTTGGTCGTGGCTCGTGCCATCAGGTTGAGCTCATCGACGACTTCAGTACCGAGTAGGCCATCCTCCGCAAGACCGCGATTGGACTGGAAATTGAGCAATCCGCGCAGCGTGTCTGGTCCGAAGATGCCGTCAACGTTGCCGGCATCAAATCCGAGCGAATTGAGGCGTCGCTGCAGATCGGCGACGTCGTCGCCGCGCATCATCGGCACGCGGTGGTAGAGAATCCGACTCCCGAGCCGGTACCCGGCGCTGACCAGGGCTCGCCACGTGTCTGGACCCACAATGCCGTCGACCCATAGACCTCGCTTGGCTTGAAAGGCGGATACGGCCGCCGCGGTCGCCGCTCCATAGCTGCCCCGATCGTCTTCATCGGCATCGAACCCGAGCACAGCAAGACGGTCCTGGATGTCCCGGACCGCCTCGCCATCGTCACCTGATCGATAGAGCCTCACGGCTCCATCGTCTCACACTTGTCGATCAACCGATGTAATCCGCAAGCTCCGTTTCGAGCTGACTCTTGGAGCGGGCGCCGACGAAGCGCTTCTTCTCTTGACCGCCCTGGAACAGGATCATGGTTGGGATGCTCATGACCTCATGACTCATCGCAGTCTGTGGGTTGTCGTCGACATTGAGCTTGGCGATTGTCAGCTTCCCGGCCTTCTCTTGCGCCAACTCAGCAAGAGGACGCTCCATCATCTTGCATGGACCGCACCACTCCGCCCAGAAGTCGACCAATACCGGCGTATCGGCGCTGATGAGCTCGGCAAAGCTTCCATCGTTCGTAGTAACCGTCATATCTGCCATGACTGCGCCCGTAGGCCGTCACCTCCTAAAGATCGCCCTGTCTGCGGTCTGCAGATACAAACTCCGCGACCTGCCGACGCATTCCCCGAGTGTTCACTCCGTCTGAGGGGACACTAGTCCTCTTGCTCGTCCAGCCAGCGCTCGGCATCGATTGCCGCTTGGCAACCCATACCGGCTGCAGTGATCGCCTGACGGTACACGTGGTCGGTGACGTCGCCGGCCGCAAAAACGCCGGGGACGGAAGTCATTGTGTTCTCGCCGGTGAGGATGTACCCCTTCTCGTCCAAATCGATTGCCCCATGGAAGATCTTGGTATTGGGGTCGTGCCCGATCGCTAGGAAGAGGCCTTCGACGGCAAGCTCCGACTTCTCTTGCGTGACACGGTTGAAGAGCTCGAGTCCGGTGACGAGTTCTTCTCCGAGAACCTCCTCGACCACAGTGTCCCAGATCACCTCGATCTTCTCGTGCTCGAGGACTCGAGTGGCCATGATCTTGGAGGCCCGCAACTCGTTGCGTCGATGGATCAGGTACACCTTGGAGGCAAATTTGGTCAGGAAGAGAGCCTCCTCGGCTGCGCTGTCCCCTCCGCCGACAACCGCAATTTCCTTGCCGCGGAAGAAAAATCCGTCACAGGTCGCACACGCCGAAACGCCATGTCCTCGCAATCTGGTCTCGCTGTCGAGGCCGAGCCACCTCGCTGAGGCGCCGGTTGAGATGATCACAGACTCCGCCCGGTACTCGTCCTGATCGACCCAGATCGTGAACGGCCGTGACGAGAAATCCACCTTGGTGACATCAGAACTCATGATTCGTGTGCCAAAGCGCTCCGCTTGCTTCCGGAAACCCTCCATCAGTTCGGGTCCCATGATTCCGTCGGGGAATCCGGGGTAATTCTCGACGTCGGTGGTCAACATCAACTGGCCGCCGCGTTCCATACCTTCGATCATCAGCGGACGCAGGTCGGCCCGTGCGGTATAAATGGCAGCGGTCAGGCCGGCAGGCCCAGAACCGATGATCACGACCTTCTCAGTCATCTTTCAGTCCTTTTCTAGCGACGGCTCGACGTCGTTCGAGGTCTAATCCTGTGCGGCCTCGCGCGGAAGGCGTAGCCTCCATAGGAACATCCCGATGACCACGAATAATCCCCCGATGATGGTGTATGCCCACTGCATCCCGACCAGGCCGGCGAGCAAACGAACCAGGCCCACGGTCATGAATATGACCAGCACGAGACCCAGGAACGCAGCAAAGAAGCCCGCTCCGGTCCATTTCGCCCATCCTGCAACCCGATCCACCGTCATCGAGCGGACCTGATGGGCCGCGTTCTCGAGCATGTCGGCGATTTGGCTTGGGTAGTCGTTCATCCCCATGGAGATTAGTCAGTCGGAGACAGCCGCGATCTGCAAGCTTCCTAGGGGAGTGTTTCGAACACCTCGCAGCCGGGGACGGTTATCGACATCAGCGCTACCTGGGTGACATCCTCGTTGTCAACCAGAGCGACGAGGAGCCGCTCCTCCCCGAGGTCATCGACTATCAGTCCCACGAGCTGAGGCCTATACGAGAGGCCAAGGTAGTCGAGCCCGAACACCGCAGGAGAGCACACAAGCCAGTCTGGGGCGGATCGAACGATCTCCGCCGAGTTAGATTCGAAATAGTCGGCGTCCGTTCGCAGTTGGTCCACTATCTCGAGGCGCAGATCTTCGGTCAGGTCACCTTGGACCAGGTAGCCGGGTGCGGCCCCATCCCCGGTGACGTCGGTCGCTGCCGTTGTCTCAACCGGGGTAACGGTGGCTGCTGGTGCGGTTTCCTCCAGTGCGAAATCCGTTTCGGCCGTATCATCAGACGGCACTGCAGCACGGGGAGCTTCGGCTGCAGCATCGGTCGTAGCCATTCCTTCGGCATCGGCGCCCCCGCCAAGCTCATCTGCGGTCTGTTCAAAGGCAACGGTGTCGGCATCATCCCCGCCGCCAAGGAGACCCGGGAGCACCAGAAACGCCGCCAGGAAGACGGCAGCGGTTCCGGCGGCCAGAGCTGCCCACCTGCCCCATATGGGTCGGAGGTGGGTTCTGGCCGGCTCGGCAGGGACAACACTGAGTTCGCTGCGCAGCCGGTCATGGAGCCGGGCGGACTCCGCCGCAGTCAGGTAGACCTGCGGAGAATCGCGCAACGCCTCCAGTGCCAGCCGCTGCAACTCGAGGTCAGAGCGGCAGTCATCACACGCGGCGATCGCCTCCTCGGCGCGCGCAGCTGCCCCGGAATCGAGGGATCCTTCGGCGAGAGCCATGATGATGTCGTAATCGTGTTCGTGCATCTTCACTCGTCCCTTGGATGCTGCGAGCCCGCTCTGAGGTTCCCGAGGCTTTCGGCTAGGAGCTTTCTTCCGCGGAACACGCGCGATTTGACGGTGCCGGTGGGCACATCGAGTATCTCGGCCGTCCTTTCTAGTGCCAAGCCCTCGATATCGACGAGAACCACGGCCGACCGAAACTCGTCGGGAAGAGCCGCCAACGCTCTTTCGATATCGGGTCGCAGTTCCGCGGCACGTATGGGGTCGTCGCTGCGGGGATCGGCAGGATCGATCGTCTCCGGGAGCGGGTCCGTGCGGCGCCGCTTCGCCTTGCGCAGCTGGTCGTAGCAGGTGTTGACGGCTACCCGGTAGAGCCACGTGCTGAAAGCGGCTTTGGCCTGATACCTGTCGGCCTTGCGGAAGACGGTGATGAACGTTTCCTGAACAGCGTCGAGCGCGGCATCGCGGTCCTGCATCATCCGCAAGCAGATTCCGAAGACTCGGTCCTCGTGAGCGCGGACGAGTTCATCGAAGGCGGCGACATCACCGCCCAGATACCGATTGAGGAGCTCGATGTCCTCGGCCGCCCTGCTCGTCATGCGCGTGATTCAAGCGCGATAGCCTCGACGTGTCACTCTCGGCGAGGACGGCAGACTCCGTGCAGTGAGCCGGCGGGTCGTCCTACGGAACGAAGGTCACCTCGGAGACCACGGTATAGAACTCGTCCGGCGCCTGTTCCGGTAGCTCGGTGAACCACAGCAACCACACCCCGCCATCTCTGTCGGGAAGTTGCAGGGTGGCCGGAGCATCGAGCACAGTCCCGGAACCAATGGGCTCCCAACCGCTGAAATCCGCAGGCACCGTTTCGGCCCAGAGTATGGAGTAGCCGGTCGATGGCGTAGCTCGGAATTCCATCCTTCCGGGCGCCCCACCGACCACGAAGGTAACGCCTACGCCGTCCTTTATCAGGGGCAGCGGGTCGAAGTACCGCTCGGTTCGCCAGGTCGAATCCGGGTCCCCGTCTACCAGATTCGGTAGGTCTCGCTCGCGTTCGCTCTGATCGCCGAACGGGTCGTACACAGAGGGTTGTGCCGAGAGCGTCCCGGGAGGCGCCTCGGGAAGGGTTGTCGCCGTCGGAAGCGTTGTGGTCGTAGTCGTCACCTCGCGAGCAATCGGGGGTGTCGCCGGAAACAGGAACGGGGAATCCGGATCGACGTCGATTGCCAACCCCACCCCGGCCAGCACAATGGCGCTCACGAGAAGCATCGTCGCTGGGATGAGCCAACGCCAGGACCAGCCGGGACGGCGCGACGGGGGTGGCGTAGAAGGGATGGCCCGCAGCGCGGTTCCCAGTCCCGCGGCGTCGTAATCCCCGCGGGAAGCTCGATGCAGCGCGCTGTCGACTGCAGGGGGCAATCCCTCGACCAAGTGGGAAGGGCGGATGACCGGGCTGGCGGAACCGGTTACGGCGATGCGCAGCGCATGAGCCAGGGCTGCGGTGTCGTCCTCGGCGCGGCGCGTTGCGCGTTGGCGACCGAATGAACTCAGCTTGGCCGGATGGGCTGCGGAGAAGACGATGGCCCCAGGGTCGATTGCCCCGTGGGTCACGTTTGCAGCATGCAGCGCGGCCAACCCTTCTGCCAGTCCCGCTGCGTTTGGCAGGAACTCCGACACGGGTAGGGTCTCGCCGGCGGCCAGCCGATCGGCGATTGACACGCCACCGTTCCATTCGATAGCGGCATAGGCCCCACCGGCGGGGGACTCGAGCACTTCGTACACCCCGGCCAGGTGTACGTGCTCTACCTGGGCAGCTCCTCTGGTAGCGGTGACGAACTCCGCGATCCGGGATTGGCTGGCGTCGGAATCGAGGACGCGGATGAGAACAGGTCTGTCCAGAGCGGTGTCGGTTGCGAGCCACTCATCGATATCGCCGTCACGTCCGAGTCGGACTTGAGTCTGGTAGCGATCAGGGAGCTGTGGGGCCAAAGGAACCTGTCAGTCGTCGACTGGCCCAGGAGGTTAATCGCAGCAGTGAAGAAGGGTTAGGGGCTCGGGCAACCGGACGAATCCCTCGTCCTCGTACAACTTGATGGCGGGCTCATTGTCGGTCTGGGTGTTGAGCAGAAGAACCTTTGCTCCGGTGGCACGGGCCTTGCGGGTAGCTACTCGAATCAATGAGCGGCCCATACCGTGACCCTGCCACTCGGGGGCGACGGCCACGCGTTGCAGATATGAGATCGCGCTTCCGAACCCGACCACGGCATAGGCGATTGGATTGCCATCACTGCCCTGGATCGTGAGTGTGGTCGATCTGCTCGTCGCTTCCATGGCCTCTTCGAGACCCTCCTTGTTGAAACGCCAGAATGGCGGGAACGCGGCCGTGTCTATGGCAAGGAGGTGTTCGAGCGGGCACTCGGCGTTCTCGACTACGAGATGATCTGGAGCCGAGCCGGCTTCGTCGAGCGATTTCCGCATCAAGGCCAGGTCGACGTAGGTCGTGAAGCCGGCCTGCTCCCAAGAGCGGCGCGCCGACGAGGGGAGCGGCGGCGAGATCACTCCGGGCGCTCCGAGGGCCATCAAACGGCCCGCGCAGGCTTCCAGGAAGGATGACCCTCCGCGAAGTAGCCGCAAGCTGGCCATGGGCTCGACGTCGTTCCAGGGCCTGGCTTCGGCGCGTGCCCAACCTCTGCGCAACGTTATCTTCCCCGGCCATGTGCCTCGTTGGTTCAGATAGACATGCTGATCGGCAAGAGCCATCAGAATCCTGGTCGCTTCCGGTGGCGGCGGATCGAAGTCGCATCCGCCGGTCCCGCCCCTCCGGCGGTCCATACGACACGTTAACCGGCTTGGGATGGGCCCAAATCGCCATCCCACCAATATGGAATGACTTGGCTCTTTCGATTCGCTTCAAGTTGGCGCTCTCAGCTACCGATAGGCTGGTGATGCCACCGAGTGTGGTTGCAGCGACTACATCTAGTAATCGGGGAAGTGATGGACCAACTGCCGAATCTTGATGCCCTTCTCAGCAAACTCGCCGAGATCGGCGCCTCTGATGTCCACCTCAAAGTGGGTTCTCCGCCCGCCTATCGGATCGATGGCAACCTGCACTTCTCCGAACTACCGAAGGTAAAGCCAGAGGACACAAAGCAGTGGTCTCAGGAACTCCTCGATGAGAAGAACAGCGGCATCTTCGAAAAGGAGGGCGAGGTCGACTTCGGCTACGGCACCCCCACGCTCGGACGATTCAGAGTCAACATCTATCGCCAGCGCGGATCAATTGCCCTGGTGGTCCGTGCCGTCGTAGCCGGGAGCAAGGGATTCATCGAACTCGGCCTGCCCGAGGCCGTCGGTCGAGTATGTCGGCAAGACCGAGGCCTGGTCTTGGTCACCGGGCCGTCCGGATCGGGTAAGACAACGAGCCTCAACGCCATGCTGGACGAAATCAACTCGAACCGCAGAGTGAGCATAGTGACCCTCGAAGACCCGATCGAGATGCTGCATCGCGACAAGATGGGAATCGTCAGCCAGCGCGAGGTCGGCGTCGATGTGGTTTCGTTTGCGGATGGTCTCTATCGCGTGCTCCGTCAGGACCCCAACGTGATCATGGT
>JARFRN010000009.1 GCA_029287195.1 Acidimicrobiia bacterium
GTCGTCCATGCCGAGCAGGCACACCACCCGGTACGGAACCGAGCGCATCGGCACCAGAGTGCAGACGGTGACGTCGCCGGTGCGGAAGTGGAGCGGGCTGGGGCGGGTCTCGATCCAAGAGGAGATCGCAAGCCGGGCTTCGGCGAGACTGAGGACCGGGTCGGGGTTGCCGGGTGCTGGCTCGGGGAAGGTTTCGGCGAGCAGCCGCTCGAGCTGGCCGAGCTGCCATTCGTCGTCCCAGCCCGGGCTGGCCAGCATCCGCACCCCGTCGGCGATTGCTCTCCCCCACTGCGACGCCGGCATCGGGTCAGTCAACGTCTCCCGGATGGCAACGACCCGGTCCATGATGGCGGCCAGCAGCCCAACCGGGGTGGCCTCCCCGCCTTCGATGCCGGCGAGCGGGGCGTTGCCTGCGACCACGCGCACCGGGTCGTCGCTGTAGAAGACGCCGGCGAGTGCCCGGTCGAGGCCGCGGCTCCAGGTGCGCTCGTCGCCCGTCCCGGCCTGCCATGCCTCTCGATGCTCGCCGTCGAGACCCCAACTGATATGGCTGTCGTCGATGACCTTGGTGATCAATGCGGCGGTGTCGAGGTCGAAGCCGAAGTGCTTCTGCACCACGGGGCGGGTGACCAGTTCCCGGATGCGTTCCGCTTCGAGACGGGAGTCGGCCAGGTCGAGCACGGTCGCCGCAAAGCGGACCAGCGGGTTGACGGCCGCCGGCGAGCGGTCGGCGATGCGAAGGCGCAGGTCGGGCAGGTCGTCGCTGTCGGTGGGGAATGCCGCTTCGAGCAGCGGAGCAAACGTCGCGAGGTCGGGGGTCATGATGGCAATGTCCCGCGGTTGCAGCGTCGGGTCTGCTTTGAGGGCGTGGAGGATGGCGTCACGGGTGATCTCCACCTGGCGACGGGCGCCGTGGGCGACGTGGATCTGGATAGACCGGTCGGCGACCGCCGCGGCGGGCAGGCGATTGGCCTCGATGTCGGCCTGGATACGGTGGAGCAGGCTGTCGTCGTCGGCTTGATCGATTGCGGTGGTCGACCCAGCGAGCCCGGCACCGGTAAAGACGAGCTGGAGCTCCCGGCTGTCCCGGCCCCACGAAGCGAGCAGAGGATGTTCGGGGAGGGCGGCGGTCGGGTCCTTTTCTCGGGATGACGCGGCGGGTGTCGGTTGCCCGCTCATCGCTTCCCAGAGCGCAGGCGACGGGTGCAGGACATAGAGGTCTACGTCCCTTTGCTCGCCTAGGGCGGTGAGCACCTGCAGATCGAGGGGGTCTGTAGCGGTGAGCCCGTAAACGGCGAGGCGGTCGGGCAGGTCGAGCTGCACATCGCCGGATCGAATTGGTTCGAGTCCTGCGGGCAGCAGTTCGGCCAGCGACGGGATGCCGATCTGTCCCCGAACGAGCCGCCACAACCCGGGTTGCCAGGCATCACCGGCGGCAATGGATGCGCCATCGGGGCCGATGTCCTCGCCAAGAGCCCAGGCCCGGATCATCTCGGGCCGGCGTCGGCCGTAGGTAGCAAAGAGGCGGCCGATCTTGGTAGCGGCGGCGAGGCGGTTGGCTTCGTCGGCTTCGATGTAGCGCTCGATGAGGCGCAGCCAGGGTGCGTTGGAATGGGCGTCGATGGCCGCAAGAACGTTCGAGATGAGCTGGTCGGTCTGCCACGCCTCCACCGAGCCGGCCAGCCCCGGCACAGCCAAGAGCACCTCACGGACCAATTGCCGGGGTGAAGGGAACTCGATGTTGGCAGCGATACCGTCACCGACGCCACGGGCAGCAAGCTCGGAGGCGATACGCTGGGTGAGCCAGCGTTCGATGCCCCGGGTGGGCACAGCGACCAGCTCGGGAGCGAACGGATCCTCGGGAGGTTCGGCCAGCGTGTCACACAGCCTGGCGACAAGCGCATCGGGATGCGGCGCTACATGAACGGAGACTGCCACCGTGTCCCCCATTCCAACGTTGCCGTCCAGTTACTCGCCACGGTTTCACATTGTGGCAGCTACCCCCGACATGACGTGTCACACCCACCTGACACGATGACCGTGGCGCCCCGCCGGAGGACGAGGAGGTATATCGTGTATGACATGGCTACCGAGACAATGCAGCCCGGAGACCGTATCCCAATGTCCTGGGACGAGTACGACGCCCTTGGGCCCAGTGTTCGCGGTGAGTACATCGACGGGGAACTCGTGATGAGTCCCCTACCAACCCAAAATCATCAACGGATCGCGTTCAATCTGCAGACCCTCATCAAGCATGCCCTACCAGCAGGAGTAGACGTCATTGGCAGCTGGGGCTGGAAGCCAGGAGCCGACGAGTTCGGGCCCGATGTGATGGTTTTCGACAGCACCGAGCAGCAGAAGCGCT
Organism: Acidimicrobiia bacterium; assembly: GCA_029287195.1. GTDB lineage: Bacteria > Actinomycetota > Acidimicrobiia > Spongiisociales > UBA5794 > JAAETI01. The sequence goes on from JARFRN010000009.1 coordinate 2,366, forward strand.
TCACCGGAACACCGCACCTCGTTGTTGAGGTCCTGTCATCGGACCCAGCACGCGACATCATCCGCAAGGCACACAAGTACGCCGCTGCAGGAGTCGAACGCTATTGGATCATCGACCCGGCCGGGCCTGAGATCACCGTCTACCAGCTCGTCGACGGCGTGTTCGCCGAGCAGGGCGTACACGGACCAGGGACCGAAGTCACCCTCGACGTCGGCCCGGCAGAAGTGACGTTCGATCCGGCGCAGCTGCTCGACTGAGTCCTCCTCCTTTCGCCGGACACGCTCGCTAGAACCTCCCTCGATGAGGGTTGTAGGCGTGTCACACCCAACCGTCATCATGACCAAGAGGTTCCACCGCGGGGGACGAGGGAGGTATATCGTGCATGACATGGCGACGAGAACGGCGGTATCCGTGGTACCGGATCCCGATGTCCTGGCACGAATACCAGGACCTCGAGTTCGACGCCCGAGGCGCATACATCGACGGCGAGTTCGTCATGACGCCGACAGCCACACAAGGCCATCAGCGGATCGCCTACCAGATCCACAAGGCACTGGACGGCGTCCTGCCGGCCGGCGTTGACGTGATCGAAGGCTGGGCCTGGAAGCCCGATGCCGACGAGTTCATCCCCGACATGATGGTCTTCGACGCGACCGACGAAGAGAATCGCCTCACCGGCACACCGCACCTGGTAGTCGAGATCCTGTCCACCGACTGGGCTCGAGACATAATTCGCAAAGCTCGGAAGTACGCTGCTGCAGGGGTGGGGCGATACTGGATCATCGACCCCGACGGCCCCGAGATAGTCGTGCACCGGCTCGTCGACGGCGTCCTCGTCGAGCAGGGTCGCCACGGCCCGTGAGCCGAAATCACGCTCGACGTCGGCCCGGCCGAAGTCACCATCGACCCGGCGCAGCTACTGGAGTAGGCGAATCGGGGAGGCCAGTCAAGATGTTCGACGATGACGACTCCGACCCGCTGGAGTTCGACCGCGCGTGCATCCACGAGATCGCTCACGATTACGGCACCAACCCCTCGGGTGAGCCGTTGCCCCCGCCACACCGACAGACACGCCGGGTCTGGCTGACCTGCAACTGCGGCAAGAAGTTCCTACTCAAACCACAGTCGCGGGCGGCCGCCCCCGCTCTCGAGCAGGACATCGCCGAGGCGATCGGGGCGGCGCTCAACGACGTCGAGTCGTGCGCCGCCGCAGGCGGCATCGATGTTGCCGTCCCGGTCGAAGTTGTCGATGCGATCGGTGAGTGTCACCGCGGGCGATTGGCCCAGTTAGGTGCCCGTCTCGATGATCGGCTGCGCCGTCACCGCACGATTGAACTTCTGCTTAGCGGCGCGCATGTCGAGTGCCGCCAATTCGCATTCCCTATTGGGCCCCGCGTCATTGGATTTGGAACGGTCAGGCAGCCTCCACCAAAGGGCGGATCTCGGTAGCGAAGCGTGCGGCGGTCTCATCGTCGAAAGGCGCTGCAATCTCGATGATGAAACTGGTCACCCCGATTTCCTTCCAGGCGATCATGAGCTCTGTGATGCGTTCCGGTGTCGTCACATAGATGTCGGCATCGCCGAGGACGGAATCGTCGAGAAGGTTCGCCTCCATCTGGGTGCGGAAGAACCGCAGCGCCTCATCCTCGCTGTCGCGAATGACCGGACTGAAGAAGACGGATCGTTCGATGGCGGCGGGGTCACGGCCGGCTTCCTCGCAGCGCTGCTCGAACACCGTGTGCTTGGCTCGCATCCGTTCCAGGTCCTCCAAGCCAACCCAGTTCCAGATATCCGCATAGCGGGCCACCGTCCGCAAGGTCTTTTGCTCGCCGCCTCCCCCAATGAGGATCGGCAGATGACTCTGCACAGGTTTCGGGAACAGGACCGCTTCCTGAATCGAGTAGCGGCCGCCCTCCGGCGAGATGACGGTTTCGCCGTCGAGAAGCGCCCGGATCGCCGCCACCGACTCGTCGAGCCAGGCCAGCCGCCGGCCCGGTGATTGCCCGAACTCGATCCCGAATGCGGTGTGCTCGGCTTCGAACCATCCGGCGCCCAGCCCGAGGATGGCCCGCCCGTCGGAGACGTGGTCGAGTGTCGTGACCTTCTTGGCCAGCAGGCCCGGGTTCCAGAAGGTGTTGGCCCCGGTGAGAACACCCAATCTGATGCGTGATGTCGCTTGCGACCAGGCCGTCAGCAAGGTGTAGGCGTCGAAGGTGTCCTGGTGAGGCGCCCCCATGCAGGCAAGGGCGTGTTCCCAGGTCCACAGCTGGTCGTAACCCAGGGCTTCGGCGCGCACCGCGGCGGCGCGGGCTTGGGGCCAGGAGAACACCTGGTTCCACAGCTGGAGGCCGAACTTCACTTCCACGGTGCGACCCTAGACAGCGGCGCGGCGCGTCTTCAACCGTCCACATCGACCGCCCTGCCCGCAAAGAGAGCGGCACAGGTTGCATGACAGGCGCGGGGACTTGCTACCCGCCCAGCGTCAGTGCCCGGTGCAGGAACGCCGCCATCTGACCTCGGGTGACTGGGTCGTCGGGGCAGAAGCGATCGTTCGCCGGCGGGTTGCAGCCCCTGGTGATCCCGGCCGCAGCCAACCGCTCGATGTCGGCCTCGAACACCGAGTCATCGTCATCCACGAAATCCACCGAGTCCCCCGCCGGCAGATCCAGTGCGCGCACCAGGAACGCCGCCATCTGCCCCCGGGTCACCGCATCCTCCGGGCAGAAGCGATCATTCACCGGCGGGTTGCAGCCCCGGGTAATCCCGGCCGCCGCCAGCTTCTCGATATCCGCCGCGAAGACCGAGTCATCGTCATCCACGAAATCCACCGAGTCCCCCGCCGGGAGACCCAGCGCGCGCACCAGGAACGCCGCCATCTGCCCCCGGGTCACCGCATCCTCGGGACAGAAGCGATCGTTGAGCGGCGGGTTGCAGCCCTTGGTGATCCCGGCCGCCGCCAGCCATTCGATGTCGGCCTCGAACACCGAACC
>JARFRN010000072.1 GCA_029287195.1 Acidimicrobiia bacterium
CCCCGTATATCCAGTCCTCGCGGGCCTCAACGAAGGGGACAGAGTCGTCGTGGAAGGAGCCTTCGTGTTGGACGCCGATCTCCAATTGCGAGGCGGACGCAGCATGATGACCATGTCCGACGACGTTTCTTCGGCGCCTCCCCCGGCCCCGCCGGTGTCCTCGGCCTTTCGAGAGGCTCTGCGCCCGGTCGTACAAGCGTATCTCGAGGCCCGGACCCAATTGGCGGATGATGACCTCGATTCGGCCCGCGAAAGCCTCGGCCGCCTGGCTGAGCGCGCCAACGAAGCCGAACCCCAGGGGTCTCGCAAGGCGATGGACGCGTGGCAACGAGTCGCATCCAAGCTCGTTGGACACGCACGTCATGGGGCATCGTCGGGTGACGCCGGAGATCTTCGCAGCGCATTTGAGAACGTCAGCATCGAGCTGAGTGAGCTACTGCGCGTTTTCGGCAACCCGCTCGACAAAGCCCTTCGCCTGGCGTTCTGCCCCATGGCTTTCGACTCGAAAGGTGCCGAGTGGATCCAGGAAGACGGCCCGCTCGAGAATCCGTACTACGGGAAAGCGATGCTGCGCTGCGGCGAGTTCCGCACGACGGTGCTCCCGTCCGAACGTCTCGGAGCGTCGGTCGAACAGGACGCCCCGCCTCCCGCCGCCGCCGGGGGCCATCAGCACTAGCCTTGCTGGCAAGGAGCAAACCGCTTGACCCAACACGAACAAAGCACGAGCGAAAAGAAGTGGGAGGGCTTCTCGCGCTTCTTCGTCGAGAACAAACTCGTCGTCTTCATCTTGCTCGGAGTGCTGATCTCTGCCGGGCTATCCGTTGCTCCGTTTGATTGGAATCTAGGGGGCTTTCCTCGGGATCCCGTTCCCGTCGATGCGCTCCCCGACATTAGCGAGAATCAGCAGATTGTATTCACTGACTGGCCCGGCAGATCCCCCCGCGACGTCGAAGATCAGATCACCTATCCGTTGACGACCGCTCTACTGGGAATCCCGGGTGTGCGCTCGGTTCGAAGCGCGTCGGTCTTTGGGTTCTCTAGCATCTACGTGATCTTTGAAGATGAGATCGACTTCTATTGGTCGCGATCCCGCGTGCTCGAGAAGCTGGCCTCGCTCCCCGCGGGCACCTTGCCTGACGACGCAACACCGACTCTGGGCCCCGACGCCACAGCTCTCGGGCAAGTGTATTGGTACACCTTGCAGGCCCAGGACGAGCACGGGAAGGTCGTTCCCGGTGCGTTTAGCTTGGAAGAGCTCCGTTCTATCCAAGACTGGAACGTTCGATACGCCCTCCAAGCCGTTAACGGGGTTTCGGAAGTGGCCTCTGTCGGCGGCTACGTCCGGGAGTACCAGGTCGACGTCGATCCGGAGGCCATGCTCGGACACAACGTCACGATCGGGCAGGTCGCCAAAGCCGTCAAGAACGCAAACCTGGACACGGGCGCGCGCACGATCGAGATCAATCGCGCGGAGTACATTATCCGCGGCCTCGGCTTCATCCAACAGCTCTCGGATCTCGAGGACGTGGTCATCACCAGTAGGGATCACACACCGATCCGAGTTCGCGATATCGCGAACGTCAGTTTCGGTCCCGCAGGCCGCCGGGGCGCACTCGACGATGGTGGAGCTGAAGCGACTGGCGGGGTCGTCGTAGTCCGCTTCGGGGACAATCCCCTGGCGGTGATCGACCGCCTCCGGGAGAAGATTGATGAGATCTCAATCGGACTGCCCCGACGAATCATGGACGACGGTACGACGGCCCAGGTCAAAGTGGTGCCTTTCTACGACCGCACGGAAATCATCCACGAGACGCTCGATACCCTGTCGCTGGCTCTGATTCAGCAGGTTCTGATCACCGTCATTGTGGTGCTGCTCATCATGCGGCACCTGAGGACTTCGCTCCTCATCTCCGTCCTACTGCCATTGGGTGTTCTCGGAACGTTTGTGGCCATGAAGTACGTGGGCGTCGATGCCAACGTGATGGCCTTGTCAGGCATTGCCATTGCAATCGGCACGATGGTCGACATGGGCATCGTCTTCACCGAGAACATCTCGCAGCGCCTGGACGAGGCGTCCCCGGATGCATCCCGTATAGGCGTTGTTTCGGGCGCCACCGGAGAAGTGGCTGCCGCCGTGATGACTTCGGTGATGACGACGGTGGTCGGTTTCCTGCCCATCTTCGGCTTGACTGCTGCCGAAGGAAAGTTGTTCGCACCACTTGCCTATACCAAGACGTTCGCCATCGTCGCTGCGTTCCTGGTTTCGGTGGTCATTCTGCCCCCTCTTGCTCATCTAGTTCTGCGATCGACGAAGCAACAAGACGACAGCCCGGCGCGCGGGCGTTGGGGACTGCTGTTCCAGGGGAGCATGATCTTCAACTGGGTCATCGCTGCCTGCGGCGTCGCCTTGCTTGCAACGGGTAGCGTCATCGCCGGCCTGTTGGCCATTGTCGTCGGCGGCCTGGAGCTTGCTGTTCCATGGTTGCCGAAGCGATACCAAACAGGCACTCGTTTGACGGCAATTACCATCGCCGTTGTTGCCGTCGGGGTTGGACTGACTGACTATTGGATGCCTTTGGGACCGAGCCGAACTCTGCTGGCGAACCTGCTGTTTGTGGTCTTCATGGTGGCGATCCTGATGCTGGTCTTCTGGCTATTCCAGCGTTTCTACCAACGGATCTTGGCGTGGAGTCTCCGTCACAAGATCGCATTTCTCACAAGCAACGTGGCCTTCGTGGTCCTGGGCGCAACGGTTTGGCTCGGCGTGCCGACCGTCTTTGGATGGGTGCCCGATTGGATGCGCGACCTCGGCCCGTACAAGACGGCCGAGAACCTGGCGCCCGGGCTCCAGGAAGACTTCATGCCGCCGTTCGACGAGGGGTCATTCCTCCTAATGCCGACGACAACTCCACATGCGTCTCTCGGGCAAGCGCTAGACATGATGCGCAACATCGATGCGGCCGTCGCTGCGATTCCCGAGGTTGAGCGCGCAGTCGGCAAGCTCGGGCGGGCCGAAAGCCCCCTCGATCCGGCGCCGATTTCGATGTTCGAGACGGTGGTGAACTACCACTCGGAGTACGTTCTCGACGACGCCGGGCACATTGGGACGTTCCGGTACGACGAGGATTCGCAGGAATTCGTGCGAGACGATCACGGTCAGCTCATTGCTGACTCCGATGGTCGTCCCTTCCGGCAGTGGCGTGACCACATTCGCTCCCCAGATGACATCTGGGCTGAAGTTACAAAAGCAGCTGAACACCCCGGTCTGACCGGCTCACCGAAGCTCATGCCCATCAAGACCCGTATCGTGATGTTGCAGACCGGGATGCGTTCGGCGGTTGGTATGAAGATCAAGGGGCCGGACCTCGAAACCCTGGAGGCGTTCGGATTGGAGGTCGAGGGGATTCTCAAAGAGGTCCCGGAGATCGAAACCAACACGGTGCTCGCTGACCGAATTGTGGGCAAGCCCTACATCGAGATCGCGATAGACCGGAAGGCCATTTCTCGCCACGGCCTGACGATTACAGACGTGCAAGACGTCATTCAAGTTGCGATCGGCGGGCGCATGCTGACCAGGACCGTCGAAGGTCGCGAGCGATATCCCGTACGTGTTCGTTACATGCGGGAAGAGCGCGATAGTGTGGAATCGCTGAAACGAGTTCTGGTGCCCATGTCGAACGGCGGTCAAATCCCACTCGAGCAAGTGAGCGACATTCGATACGTTCGTGGGCCCCAGCTGATTCGATCTGAGGACACGTTTCTCAACGCCTACGTGACCTTTGATCCGTCCGAAGGCGTGGGCGAGGTGCAAAGCGTGCACGCGGCTCAGCGAGCGCTTCAGGAGCGCATCGAGGCCGCCGAGCTCGTCATTCCAGCGGGCGTCAGCTACCGATTCGCCGGGACCTATGAGAACCAGATCCGAAGCGCCAAGCGCCTGATGGTCCTAGTGCCTCTGGCTTTGGCAATCATCTTCGTGCTTCTGTATCTACAGTTCCGCAGCACGACCACGGCCCTCATGGTTTTTGCAGGAGTTGCGCTTGCGGCTTCCGGCGGATTTCTTCTGATTTGGGCCTACGGGCAGTCCTGGTTCGTGAACATCGCACCTTTCGGCGTCGATCTCAGGAATCTCTTCCACGTGGGTGACACGCGAATGACAGTGGCGGTCTGGGTAGGCTTCCTTGCCCTATTCGGCATCGCTACGGACAACGGCGTCATTGTAGCCACCTATCTGATGCAGCTGTTCCGCGGCAAATCGCCGACCAGCGTGAGCCAAGTGCACGAGCTCGTGATTCAGGCGGGGCAACGCCGCGTCAGGCCCTGTGTGATGACCACCGCGACGACTTTGTTGGCTCTTCTGCCGGTGGTGACCTCGCCAGGTCGAGGCTCGGATCTCATGGTACCCATGGCTCTTCCATCGGTCGGCGGAGTTGTATTCGCACTAGTTACGTTGTTCACGGTCCCTGTGCTGTACAGCATTGGTGAGGAGCGCCGCCTTCGGCAGCGCCAGAGGCGTTCCACCTAGTCCTTGTCGTCCTTTGGGGCTCGACCGCGATGCTCATCCGGCTCGATGCCGTACCGCCGGAGCAACCGATAGAAGCTTTCCCGTTCTACGCCCGCATGGGTTGCCGCTTCTCCAACTTGTCCGCCATGGCGGCGCAGAACTTCCTGGAGGTATCTCCGGGCAGTCTCCCGACGGCCTCGCTGCTGCGCTTCAGCCCACGTGAGTGCGCCGAGGCTGGAATTGGAAACCCGAGATGCCGCCACCTTCACGACTTCGGGGGGCAGATCCCCCACGTCGATTCGTTCCGCTGTGCTGACGACGCTGGCACGCTCGACGGCTGCGCGAAGCTGCCTTACGTTGCCCGGCCAATCGTATTGCTCCATCGCCTCCACCGCAGCCGGAGTGAAGCCAGCGAGCCTTCTATCTCGCATGGGAGGAAGTTCGCGTAGGAAGTGGGCCGCCAACAACTCGATGTCGTCCCGTCGTTCGCGAAGAGTGGGTATTCGCACGACTGCGACGTTCAACCGATACCAAAGGTCTTCACGGAAACTCTCGTTCTGCACCATCGCTTCGATGTCTCGGTGAGTCGCTGCGATAAGCCGAACATCGATCGGCCGCTCTGCGGACTCGCCCAAACGCCGGATCGCTCGTTCTTCGAGGGCCCGCGTGAGCTTGGCTTGCAGCGAGAGACGCATCTCGCCGATCTCATCGAGAAAGAGCGTTCCCTTGTTGGCCTCCTCGAACAGTCCGGGCCGATCCTTGTTTGCGCCTGTGAAGGACCCCTTGATGTAGCCGAAGAGCTCGCTCTCGAGGAGCTCCGCGGGAATGGCGGCGCAATTCACCGCGACGAATCTCTGCGACGATCGGTCGCTGAGGCGATGGAGAGCGCGCGCCACCCGCTCCTTTCCGGTACCGGTCTCGCCGAGCAGCAGAACTGTCGCATCGCTGACGGCGACCCGCTTCACCAGCTGGCTGAGATCGCGCATGGCGGACGATCGAGCCAGCATATCGGGAAGCACTTCATCGTCCTCATTGCTTGCTTCCGTTCCCGGCAATGCCGTGGCGGCACGGCCCATCGCGCGAAGGACCACCGCTCGACCGGCCTGCGGATCGAATGGTTTGATCAAGTAGTCATACGCGCCAAGGCGTAAGGCCTCCACCGCCGTCCCGACCGACGCGTAAGCGGTCATCAAGATGAATTCGGCTTGCGGCCTCACTCGTTTGCTTAGCTTCAGAAC
>JARFRN010000190.1 GCA_029287195.1 Acidimicrobiia bacterium
TCGTGGTCGTCGTTGTTGGCGGAACCTGAGCCGCAACGCACACAACCGTCACAGAACCAAGTTCAAACTCGTCATTGAGTTCCCACCCGATTCCGTCCTCGTTGCCTGTGAACACATGGGAAAGCGAACCATCACCAGCCGGGGAGATTGTGTAGGCGGGATTGTTGAATTGCCCGGCCACTGCAAGGGACAAGAAGGCGGAGTTTGGCTCCGCTACACCGGTGTCTTGGATATCAAAGTCGTAGGTGACGGTCACCATCTCACCCGGCAGATACGACTGCGAAGTCAACTGACGAAAGATGGAGATTCCGGTTTCGTCATAGACCGGATTGTTCAACTCAGAACAGCCTGGACTCAACGCTGTCTGCCCGGACGCTGCACCCACAGGAACCACGATCACAAACCCAACAACCGCCAAAAGCATGAACCGACGCATTGCTCAATCTCTCCGCTCAGACCATCCTCAAACCGTGCTCGAGGCCGTCGACAAGTTACCAGAGCTGCGGCCACAGCGCGAGCAGCCACCCCACAGCCTCCACCAAACCCGGGGTGATTCAGACCTCAGGGTTGCTGGGCGCCCTGCAACAGGCGTGGAAGCCGGCAGCTCCTCTATCGCAAGTTGGTGGCCTGGTTGTGTCCCCATACCCACGTGGCGGCGATCGGAGTGGCGCGCCCACAGACCAGCCACTCGGAGATCTGCCGTGCGAATCTCGGCCGTTGGTGCGCCGACTTTCGTCACGCCCGGAATACGAGTAGAGACCGCACGGGATCAGTTCAGGTCGCCGATCGCGGACGGTTCGTCATCGACTTCCGCTTCGTGGTGTTCGTCACTCATCATGAGCAGCCCCACGATCGCCTTGGCGTGATAGAAGTTGAGGCGCTTCACCTCAAGAGGGAACCTGTGACCGGTCTCGAGATCCTCCAGAACGACCGTCCGAACCGAGACACGTTGATGGACCTCGACACCGAGCTTGTCGCGATCGATCTTGGCGATCGGATCGACGTGGTAGCCGTAGGCATTCATCCCAAGCAGGTAGACCTCGGCGGGTGAGACGGCGACGCAGATGCGGGGCGGCAAGTCCTTACTGAGACCCATCATCGCGCGGCCAGCCGCACCGCCACCCACCGCACCTATTGTGTGACCCCAACCAGAGTCGCCGGTCGCTGCCCCACCGGCCAGCGAACCAACCGCAGCTCCAGCCGCGGACGCCCCAGCCGACCCTTTCGGATTGAACTCCGCAACATCGATGATCGCATCGTCGCCGGTTGCCTCGACAGCAGCTCGCAGCAGCTTCTCTTCCTTGGACATTCTGTGTCTCCTTCGTTTCGTTCGATCGAGCGCGACACTCCCCGTTGCGCGAGCAGCGACGCTACCTCTGTCGTGACCCAATAGGCAAGGTACGACGACAACGACCTCCTACGTCCGGGGTGATTCCGGGTAGTTGCTACATCGCCTTCTGGCGAGAGTTGCTGTTGTCTCGCGTGGAGGTGTGCGGTCAGAAGCTCACGGGTTGCTGCGGTAGGGAAAGCATCGCTGCGATGGCTGCTGCGCAGAGGAAGCTTGCGACGACGAGCATGGTGATCCGCATCGCCTGACCTTTGAGCTTCGTTCCGACCCCGGCGAAGAACAGCACAGATGCCAGGATCACCGTGACGAGCACGAAGCTGTCGCCGGTGCGGTTCGCATCGGCAGCTGCCTCGGCGGCCACAGCGGCATTGGTGACGTGAAAGCTCTTCACTTCAAGCAGCTCGTCGAAGCCCTCGACATACTCGGGCAAGTCCTGGGGCAGCCCCGGGGGAATGTCACCACCGGTCGAACCGGCCATCCAGGCGTCGAATGCTGGGCGAAGCGTTCCCTCGAACCGTTCTTCGAGTATCTGCATGCCGCGCTCATTGCCTTCGGCCGCCATGACCAGCCAGGTCGACATCGCCTGCGAGTCGGACTCCATCTGTGCCGTGATGAGGGTCGCAACTTCGCTCGACTCGGTCAGGTGTCCCGTGTATTGGCTCGCGTTTGCAGACTGAACGCCACCCCACAGCGATGCTTGATACGCGGACCACGCAGCAACGAGCACTGCCAACGACAGAACCACCGTGGCAGCCAGTTCGACCCAGTCGCGCTGATCGAACCGTTGCGCTAGGTCATCGAGGGCGCGTCCAAGCTGCGAAGCAGCACTCTCAGCGTGTGCCGGCGAACCATCTGACGGCTCGCCGCCGCTCCCGGGGTCCATTGCGATCTTCTCCTTGCCACAGTCGACGTCACGGCAAGACGGTCGATGCTAGCGCCATCCGGATCTACCGAAGGGAGACCGCAGTGGGCGAGACCCATCTCGAGCTCCACCCGTGTACACGGATCCACATCAGGCAACCTGATGCACTGTATTCCGCAATCGACGGCAACGCCGGCCATGGCTACGCCGATACGGGCGCCACTGTGACGGAGGCGAGGGTTCGCGTCATGAGGGATCGCCTTGAACTGGTGGCACTCCATTGGCGTATCGACCGACCTACGACTTGACGACTCCCGTCTCGCTTCCCGCCGGTGGGTATACCTGACATCAGGCGTCGCTCATTGACGTGGTCCATGTGCGCCGGGTGTGAGACAGACAAGGACCGGCGTACACCTTCAAAGCCTGCGAGGGCCTCAGTGCGCGCAATTTGAGGATCAGCCGCCCCGAAGCGCGTTCTCGATCGCTTGAAGCATGTCTTCCTCGGCGGTGCTCACCCTGTCGGAATCGCCCTTGTCCGGAACGGCCTCCGCAACGGCGCGGCTCACGTCCATCACAAAGCTCACGACCGCGTCTGCCTCATCGGGAGAAAGAGTAGCGATCGTCTTGGCTGCGGCATGTAGGCCGGGCATCGCCGTGGCCGCCATCTCATCCTTGGAGGGCGACCCGACTCTGCGTTGGACCTCCCGCTGGACCTTGCCCGAACCAGCTGCGGCGCTCAGTTCCTTGATCAGAGCGCTGCCGTCCTCCGGGTGTTTCGTCGCCTTGCCAGCCGCGCGCACCTCCTTGAACAGGCCGATTGGGCCTGTGAGTCCCGCAGACATCGTGGCCATCACAGCAAAGTACGGCGCTTCCGCAAGCGCCCGCCAAGATTCCTCGTCGAACCGGTCCTTTTCGCTCATCTGGTCCTTCCTTGCTCTCTGTAGTCCCTCGAATGACCATGACGCGGAGGAGGACGGTTCCCGGCTCTGGGAAACCGCCCTCGCTCGACTGTTCGAGCTTCCTCGGTGTGAGGAAGCTCCTAGGCGGTCTTCTCGAAGTACTCCTCGGACTTGTCGTTGCCGAACAGCGCCCAGAGGACGAAGATGCCGAAGGCGATCGAAATGATCGCGTTCCAGTGGATGCCTCCGTCGAGATGCGTGATGAGCCACCATCCCGCGACCGCGACGCGGATCGCGATCACGACGGCGACGGCCCAGCGAGCCCAGTTCGCGCCGGAGAAGATGGCCCACGCGACGAGCGCGAGGAGCGCTGCGATGATCAGCTCGACGACACCAGTCGTGACCATCACATTGGCGTCGGTGACACCAAACACGTCCTGAAGGGCGCTCACGTCCTTCTCAACGATCAGGGCGATGCCTACGGCGGCGTTGAGTACGGCTCCAATGGCCAGCAGGACACCTACGAAGGTGACGACTCCCGGTCGCTTCATGTCTTCCTCCAAGATCGACTAT
>JARFRN010000196.1 GCA_029287195.1 Acidimicrobiia bacterium
CGGCAGCGTCAGATGTGTATAAGAGACAGCTGTACGGCATCGCCCGCAACGTCATCCGCAACAGCCAGCGTGCCGACCGTCGCCGGCTGCGGCTGCGCGCCAAGGCGCAGGGAGTCCGCGCCACATCTGAGCCGGATCCGGAGACGATCGTGGTCAGACGAAGTGAAGACGATGAGGTACTCCATGCCCTCGATGCTTTGCGACCCATGGACCGCGAGGTACTTCGGCTCAGCATCTGGGAGGAGTTGACCAATGCCGAGATCGCCGGAGTCCTCAATCTGGATCCCCACGCGGTAACGATGCGATTGACGCGGGCGCGCAAGCGCATGGCCCGGCAACTCGGCATCGATGAGCTGCCAACAGGCAATCGGATCGATCCCCAACCCATCGGACAAGGAGGTGAACAGTGAGCACAGATCTCGACCAGGTTCGTCTGCGCATGGTGGCCGCCGACCCGGCGCCGCCCGGTGCGGAGCCACCTGCGGGGGTGATGACGGCCGATGTTCTCCTCGATCTGATCGATGAGAGGAGCGGGGTCATGCCGAACTCGACCGACACGCTGGAGCACAGGACGGATCTCGAGCCACCGCGGCACAGGTGGAGCCCCGGCTGGGCATTCGCCGGAGCATTCGTGTTGCTCATTGCGGCAGCCGGTTTGGCCATGGGACTGGTTGGCAGCCGGAGTGGCGACGTTGTCGACCAGCCGACACCGACGACCATGTCAACCTCGACAACCGTCGCCGAGACTTCTGCTGAAACAACAGCCGGGCCGGCTACAACGGCCGCTGCAGCGGCTTCTCCGACAACGACCACCATCCCCAAGGTGATTCCGGCCGATATCACCTGGGAATTGGTCATGCCGACGGGAGTCGACGGGATCCAGTTTGGCGGCATCCTTTCCGACGGAGCGAGTGTCGTGGCCCTCGGGCAGGCATTTGCGGGTGAGGGCTGGGCCGACGCGAGGCCGGAGGTCTGGAGGTCGGAGGACGGCCTCACCTGGGAGCCGTTCGTCGGTGGCGCAGGACTGCTCGACGGGATTGCAGTTGTGGGATCCAACGGGTTTACGACGCTGACGATCGAGGACTCCGCAGTCGATTACGGCTTGCAGTGGATCAGTTACGCCGTTCGGGGCGAGCCCGGATGGATCGCCTGGGGAGGCTGGGAATTGGATGGACGAATCTGGATCTCGCCGGATGGGGAATCATGGGAGGGCGTCGACCAGACGCCGTTCACCGGCGTTCGCCTCAATGACGTCGTCGCCGGCGGGCCGGGTTACGTTGCCGTTGGTGATGGTAGTGAAGGCGCAGTCGCATTCGTGTCGAGTACCGGTCGCGACTGGCAACTGGTCGACGTTTTCGCCGAGCGAGAATCAAGCCTTGGAAGTATCGAGGTCGACCCGACCGATGGAAGCCTGCTCGCTTTTGGCAATCGCGCGGTGTGGAGGTCGCGCGACGGATATGACTGGACGGCAATCCACCAACGCAGTGCTCTCACCTGGCTGTCACAACCGCCTCCCGGGGCGCATGCCGTCTGGGTTGGCGATACGATCGTGGCCGCTGGCGGGGATAGGGCGTTCTCGCTCTGGTACTCCTACGACGACGGCGCTAGCTGGCTGAGGCACGATCCGGATGATCCGGTGTTCGACCTCGACGTCAACATCTCTGGGTTGATCGAGCACCAGGGCAGGCTAATCGCCGTTGGGCAGTGTGCTCGCTGTACATTCAACCTCCCTCCCACTGAGACTCCGACGGTCGACCCGGAGTGGGGTGTCATCTGGGTGGGGACGCCGAACTGACCCACGCAACAGGAGGCAGGCCGCCGGGTTGAACCCCCGGCGGCTCTCCGCGATGCTGTCGCCATGCGAATCGCCGACGCCCGCCATGAGTTCCCCGGAGCCCCGGGATATCTCAACACCGCCGCCATCGGCCTCCCGCCCCAGCGGGCCGCGGATGCGTTGCAGGAGGCCATTGCGGTGTGGCAGAGCGGCAAGGCGCACGCTCCGGCCTATGACGTGGACGTTGCCACCGCACGGCGGCTCTTCGCACAACTTGTCGCGGTCCCCGTCGACTGGGTGGCAATTGGAAGCCAGGTGTCGGCACTCGTTGCGCTGGCGGTGACCGCGATTCCGCCCGGTTCGCGGGTGCTGTGCCCGGACGACGAGTTCAGTTCGGTGATCTTCCCTTTGCTGGTCCGCACTGATCTCGAAGTGGAGTTCGTCCCGCTGGAGTCACTCCCCGATGCGATTGGCCCGGACATTGACGTTGTCGCGTTCTCCATGGTGCAGTCCGCCGACGGGCGGGTGGCGGACACGGCCGCAATCAAGACGGCGGCAGCAGAGCACGACGTGCTGACAATGATCGATGTCACCCAGGCCGTCGGGTGGCTGCCGTTCGACGCCACTCGTTTTGATGTCGTGGTGGCGGGCACCTATAAGTGGCTGCTCAGCCCGCGGGGGACTGCATTCCTTGCGGTTCGCCCCGAACTGCAGGATCGGATGCAGCCGCTATATGCCGGGTGGTACGCCGGACAAGACCCCTGGGACAGCATCTACGGACCACCACTTCGGTTGGCCGACAATGCCCGGCGCTTCGACCTGTCACCCGGATGGCTGAACTGGGTGGCGCTGGTCCCTGCGCTCGAGCTGCTGCTCGATCTCGGCGTCGACCAGATTCACCGCCACAACGTCGGTCTGGCCAATTCCTTGCGTCGCCGACTCGGTCTCGAGGACTCGAATTCGGCCATCGTGTCGCTGCGGCTCGACCCCGACTTCGACGACGCCCGGCTGACCGGACTCCACACCGCCTACAGGGCGGGGAGACTTCGAGCCGGGTTCCACCTCTACAACACCGAGGAGGACGTCAACCGTCTGGGGCAAGCGGTGCTGGGTTAGCTCTGCACCACTATCAGCCTGGTGACGGCTTGACTCCATGTAGCGCTCTAGCTCGAGACACCGACGAGCAGGCTGTTTGGCTCGCGGTAGACGACTTCGCGGTGAATCAGCCCGTCGGGATCAGGGTCGGTGTATGTGTACAGCTTCCGTACATACCGACGACACAACTCGAGAGTGGTCACCGCCTCCTGGACCTGTTCCTCACCGCCATCGCTGACCGTGCCCCGGTAGTGAATCGCTACACCCATGAGACTCCCGTGCGTCGGATCACTCTCGCTCGGCTGCCCGTACCCGTCCGTCCACGAGAACAGATCGAGGATCTCGAAGGAGAGGTCACCGACCGACCCAAAGCGATCATCGGCAAGGCCGCCGACGGAATCCGGACCGGAAGCACGGAGGCCGAGCAGGCTGTCCACAAAAAGCGACTCATCCGCATAGAGAGCGCCGACTGCGTCCCGGTCTCGGTTGGTCCAGCCAGTGACGTATCGGTCCACTATCTCCTGCAGTGCGGGACATCCATCAACTGCAAAGCAGCCCAAGTCAAAACGCTCGTTGTCCATGGGATACCACCACACATCGCTCTGGACCACCTTGCCATCCTCGAACAAGAAGGTCTCGAAGAAACTCGGCCCGGCCGGATCGCGGGGGCCCTCGACCGGCACTCCCACATCGGTGGGCCAGAGGCCCGGCCATTCTTGGTTGTACGCCTCGCCGTCGGTCGAGATGAAAGTGCCGGTCACCTCAATCGAGTAGTCGGTCAAGCTTTCCCAAGCCATCCACATTTGCAGCAGCGGCCCGCCTGCCGCCATCCGAATCGCGGCCGCTGGGGTCGGTAACTATGGCGGCGAACCGCCGCAGCGGGCCATACATCTCAGCAAACAGCCCGGACTCCTCATCCACGGCAGACCCTTTCCCGTCCTTCAAGTAGAAGACACCCGAATCCGCGTTTTCGTGCCATGCGGCTACCTCACCCATCATCCGCCGGCTCGGACTGCGCGACAACCGTCCCTTTTCACAAGACCCCGACGACCCTTGTGGCACGACATTTGGCCCTTCCAATCTGCGCCCAGCGAACGCAAACTGATAGAAGCGAGTCCGTCGGAGGGCTGATGCGAAACTGTCTCGTCGTCTGCGCCACCAAGCAGCGGAGCGCATGCGAGGTAGCAGCCCACATCGCAAATGAGTTACGGCTCCGGGATGTTGCGGTCGACCTCGAATGCAGCTCCGACATCAGCGACATCGGGGACTACGACGCGGTGATCATCGGAGCCAGGCTCTGTCACGGCAGATGGAAGCGGTCGACCAAGCGATTTCTGCGGCAGCACCGTGAGAAGCTACTGGCAAGAGACGTTGCGCTGTTCATCCCGGCTCCTTGCGCCGCCGGCGAGAAAGCGTACAACCGATCCTGGAAGCGGCTGATCAGGATGATGCGACGCATCGAATGGCTGAATCCGGTGAGGATCGAGCTCTTCTCCGATCGGGAATTGCCGGGCGAAATCAGCTGCTGCCCCCAGGGTGAGCAATCCAAGATCGCACAGTGGTGCCGCAGCCTCACGGTATCGATGGGGATGTCTGACAGGCAGACACCCAATCAGCCGGGAATCACATGACCAATAGCCCTTCACATCTGCAGTCAGATTGCTGATTATGGGATTAGCGGAAGAAAGGGTCGCTCCATGAGTCACGACAGCGGTTTCCGACGCAACGATCACGATTCTGTGCATCGCCCCACCATGCGGAGACAGGGTCGTAGCAAGGCCTCGCGCCACTTCGAAGATCGGATGAAGCGCCGCTACGAGACGCACGAGAAGATGCGCAAACTCATGGAAGAGCGCAGGGTCAGGCCGGCGGAGGACTAGATCGAACAGACCTCGCGCAATCGCGCGGCGAGATCGACTCCGCCGTCGACGGTCACCTGCTCCTGCGACGCTCTTCCCCACAGCCAAAGCATGACCCGATCCGGCTCGCCGCTGATGGTCGCACCCGGTTCACCGCCGGCCACAACAGTCAGTCGGGGCCGGACTGCCGGGCGGTTTCCCTCTGTGATGGTGTGCTCACCAAGGCGTACCAGCCAACGTCGGTCGGCGGTGCGGACCTCCACCAAGGCGTCGTCGGGTAAAAACTCGCCCTCATCCGGGAAGTCGGAAACGAGAACCTCCAGCAACTCGGCCGCCCCGTCGATCGCAAGCTCTGGATCGACCGCGCTCTCGTAGCCGTGGGCCTGCTCCGCGTCGACCCGATGGATGAGCGTCTCGTGTGCCATACGACGTACCCAAAAGCCAACCGTGCGCTCCCGGACATGCGTTATCGCCGGCGCAGCGGGATCCGCCGTCGTCAGCACCTGGCTCAGCTCGGAAGCCACCGATCGGTACCAATCGATCGGTTCAACGCCGGCAGGGATTTCGCGACGCGGCGGCCAGCGGTCGATGAGGCCTTGGCTGATGATGTCGACGCGACTGGCGTGCACCCGGGTGATGTGGCGCAGCAGGTCTGCCACCCTCCAGTCCGGACAGCAGGGAACATCAGCGTCCAAACCGAGGGAGGCAGCGGCACCAAGCAGGTGGGCATCGGCGTCGATATGGGCCAGGTAGTCACGGTAGGGCAGCATCCCCTGATTCTATGAGATCGGTCTCCTCGTCTAGCGACCTTCGCGCAACGTCCTGGAGGCGACCACGAGAACGGCCAGCGTCAAGAGGGGAAGCGCAACAAACGGCCTCCAGGCGTCGCCCAGAGAGCCGCCATCGATGATCTCTTGCAGCACTTCATTGGCGTAGAACAGCGGGGTGAACCTGGCCAGCACCTGAGCCCATCCCGGTAGCTCGTCGACAGCGACGATCATCCCGGAGAGGAAGACCGATGGAACGACGATCAGCGGAATGAAGGGGATTACCTGCCCTTCGGTTCTCGCGAAGTTGGAAACGAGAATCCCGAGTGCCATCGAAAGAACCGACAGCAGCCAAACCACCAAGTAGATCTGGGTGTACACGACTATCGGGTAGCCCAGATCGAAGAGGAACGCCACCCAGGTCAGAATGAGTAGCGACTGCCAGGTGGCCAGGACGGTGTATGCGGCCAAGTAACCGCCGATGATCTCGAGCTGGCGGTAGCCGTTGATGAACATGCGCTCCATCGTGCCTCCCACCCGTTCTCGCACCAGAACGAGCGCGGTCAGAATGTAAGTCACAAAATGCACGATGAACGCGGCGCCGGGCACCGCAAACCGTGTTTGGTCGAACATCGGAACATCGATCGCGTCGAAAAAGACCTTCAGCAGGAAGATGATCACGAGCGGAATGACCAGCGACACGGCAACAAAGCGGGGGTCGGCCCGCAGCTGACGCAGTACCCGCCCGCCGATGGCTCGAGCCCTATGCGTGGCCGGCGTTGTCATCGTTGACCATTCTCAGCACTATCTGTTCCAGGGTCTCCCGCTGGACTTCGACTCGCTCCACGCCACCCCGATCGGCGAGAAGCCGGGGTAGCTCGACGCTGTAGTTGTCGACCACGATCTCCTCGGACCGTCCGTGTCGCCATATCCGGATCGTGGCACGGCCCCGCTCCAGCAGAGTCTGGGGATCCTCGGCAATGAGCACCCGCCCGGCCTGCATGATCGCCACCCGGTCGCATTCGAGCGCCTCGGACATCTGGTGGGTCGAAACGACCATCGTCTTGCCTGCTGCCGTCAGCTCGCGGAACCCGTCCCAGAACACCTCTCGCTGCTTGGGATCGATCCCGGCGGTAGGCTCATCGAGAAACAACAGGTCCGGCTGGTGGGCCAGCGCGCATGCCAGGGACACGCGCTGTTTCATACCCCCGGAGAGCGTGTGCACCGGATAGTCGGCTCGGTCGGCCAGGCCGACGAACGAAAGGGAGGCAACTGCCCGCTCAGCCGGGTTGTGGACGTGGGCTGCAGCAAAGAACCTGACGTTCACCCTTGCCGACAGATCCTCGTATAGAGCCGGGTCCTGCGGCATGTAGCCGAGACACGCTCGCACCTCGCGGCGATGGGCCATAGGATCGAGGCCAAGCACCGCGACTTCGCCGGAATCCGGCTGCAGCGCCCCGACCAGGGTACGCATTAGCGTCGTCTTGCCGGCACCATTCGGTCCGATCAACCCGAATATCTGACCGGCCGCAACCTCGAGCTCGACTCCCGCAAGCGCATCGATCGACCCGAACGACTTGCGAATCCCCCTCGCTCTGATCGCCGGGTGATTGGTCACACTTGCACCGTATCCCGATGACTGGTTCTTCGCCAGAGAATGTCCCCGCACGATGCCGACAAAAGTCCCTTTCCGTCCTCATCTCACAAAGGACCTTGACAGACCCCAAGCAATGTGGGAGTGTTCCTACAGGCCGTGACACCCCTTCGGGGGAGTTGCGGCGTTTCAGTTTCTTGGTTTCGAGAGAAAGGAGACGCAGATGATCACCAGCACCTTCACTGCTGGAAACGGCACTTGCCTCGCGTCTCCGCGCCCACTCGGAGACGGCACGGCAGCGGCTGTTTCCGGCAGCCAGGCTCCTCGGAACACCGGCACGACGGCTCTCTAGCCCGTCACCCGCACATCGTCACCGAGGAGCCGCCCCAGGGGCGGCTTTCTTGATTCTCGCCCCTGCGGACCCGCTTCCTGCCGCCCGGCAGGCGTGTCCGAACACCACCGGGGCGGATCCGCACTAGGGGATCCCGGAGGTTCGAATCCTCCCCGTCCCACGGCGGAAACCGTCACGTCGGAGTCTGCGACCTGCACACATACACGGCCCATCGCAGATCGCGGATTCCGGCGGGACGGAGCCGTCAGATGAATGTGAGAAAGGAGGGAAACGGTGTACGCACCCATCGCTCGCATCAGCAATGCGATAGCTCGCTACGGCATTGATATCTCGCGCCAGCCGCGCTGGATCAACGATGCCAACGCAGAGCAGATCGCACGTGTCAACGAGGCCGCCGCCGCGATCCGCATCAGGTGAGCGGCACACAAACAGCCCTCCTTCAGGGAGGCCAGAGAGAAGGGAAAGTCGAAATGATGATGATGGTCTACATCGATCTCGT
>JARFRN010000246.1 GCA_029287195.1 Acidimicrobiia bacterium
GGGTCACATCCGGGCGGATCTTCGACGTTGCCGTCGATCTGCGTCGGGGATCCCCGACCTTTGGGCAGTGGGTTGCGACCACGCTGACCGGCGAGAACAAGCATCAGCTGTGGATCCCGCCGGGTTTCGGTCACGGTTTTCTGGTGCTTTCCGACCGCGCCGATGTCTTGTACAAGGCAACTACGTACTACGACCCCCCATCCGATAGATCGATCCGATGGGATGACCCGGAGATCGGGATCGAATGGCCGCTCGACGGGGCGGACCCGATCGTCTCCGAGAAGGATGGCGCCGCCCCCCGGCTGGCGGTCGCGGAAGTGTTTGATTGATGCCAAGGAGTGGAATTGGGACGTAGTTATCTCATTACCGGCGGCGCGGGCTTCATCGGATCCAACTTCGTTCGGATGGTCCTGGATCGGGAGCCGGACGCCACTGTGACCAATCTCGATTTGCTCACTTATGCCGGGGTGAAGGCGACCGTGGATGAGTTGGATGTTTCCGAGCGCCATGCCTTCGTCCGTGGCGACATCCGAGACTCCGAGCTGGTCGACTCGCTGATGGGCGGCAAGGACGTGGTCGTCAACTTCGCCGCAGAGAGCCACGTCGACCGCAGTATCGAAGGTCCCGCTGTCTTCTTGGAAACCAACGTCGTCGGCACCGGGGTGCTAATCGACGCGGCTCGCCGCCACGGGGTCGACCGCTATGTCCAGGTCTCGACTGATGAGGTGTATGGATCGATCGCGGAGGGCTTTGCCGGCGAAGATGCGCCGCTGCTGCCCTCCTCGCCCTATTCGGCGTCGAAGGCCGGAGCCGACCTGCTCGTCGAGTCGTATCGGGTCACATTCGACTATCCGGCAATAGTCACCCGGTGCACCAACAACTATGGGCCATATCAGTTCCCGGAGAAGATGATTCCGCTGTTTGTCACGAACCTCCAGGACGGCAAGAAGGTGCCACTGTACGGAGACGGCCTGAATGAACGGGATTGGCTCTACGTCGAGGACCACTGCTCGGCAATCCACCTGCTCGTCGACGCCGGGACACCGGGGGAGATCTACAACATCGGAGCCAACGCTCAAGTAGCCAATCTCGATCTGACCAATATGCTGCTCGAGTTGACCGGGCGCGACGATTCTTACATCGACTACGTCGCCGATCGGCCGGGGCACGATCGGCGTTACGCGGTCGACTCCTCGAAGATCCGTGCTCTGGGCTGGCAGCCGGAGCACTCGATCGCGGAACGACTCGCCACGACCGTCGATTGGTATCGCTCTCGCAGCGATTGGTGGCAGCCACTCAAGGAGGCGCGGGCATGAAGGGTGTGGTGCTGGCCGGAGGTACGGGAAGCAGGCTGCGGCCGATCACTTTTTCGATGGCGAAGCAGCTCGTACCTGTCGCCAACAAGCCGATACTGTTCTACGGGCTCGAGGATCTCGCTGAGGCCGGAATCGAAGAAGTGGGGATCATCATTGCCCCGCAGACCGGCGATGAGATCCGTCGTACTGTGGGCAACGGAGACCGATTCGGGCTGCGCATCGAGTACATAGTGCAAGACGAGCCTCTCGGCCTTGCCCACGCGCTGAAGACGGCGCTCCCGTTCGTAGACGGCGATGATGTGCTGATGTACCTCGGCGACAATCTGGTCAAACAAGGTGTTGCCGATGTAGTCAGGGACTTCAAAAGTGATCGGCCCAACTGCCAGATCCTGCTGACCAAGGTGGACGATCCCTCCCAGTTTGGAGTCGCCGAACTCGGCGCCGCCGGGGAGGTGGTGCGGCTCGTTGAGAAGCCTTCGAGTCCGAGGTCCGATCTGGCGCTGGTCGGTGTGTATCTCTTCGACAATTCGGTTGTCGAAGCCGTCAATTCGATCCAGCCTTCGGCTCGAGGTGAGCTGGAGATCACCGATGCCATCCAGTATCTGGTAACGAGCGGGCGTGACGTGCGGCCCAGCCTCGTCACCGGCTGGTGGAAGGACACGGGAAAGAAGGAAGATCTACTGCACGCCAACGAACTCGTTCTGTCCGATCTGGTGGAGGACATCCAGAGTGAAGTGATCGGCGGGAGCATGCGCGGCACGGTCTGCATCGGAGCCGGCTCGAGGGTGGTCGACTGCGACATCACCGGTCCCGTGGTGATCGGCGCCAACGTCCATCTGGTGCGGACCACCATCGGATCCAACACCGCGATCGGTGACGGCTGTCGGCTGGCGGATGCCAATCTCGAGGAATCGATCGTCCTCGACGATGCTGAGATCCACGGCTGGAAACTCCGCAACTCGCTGATCGGCAGAGGGGCCGAGCTGCACGGCTCTGCCCCAGCGGGTTTCGTCGAGGTGACCCTCGGCGAGCGATCTGAGATCCTGGGCGAGTGATACTGGTTACCGGCGAGTCCGGCCAACTCGGGACCGCGTTCAAAGAGCTTCTTCCGGATGCGCTGTACCCGACGCAAGAAGCGTTCGACTTCACTACCGCCGAATCGATCGAGGCTGCGTTGGGAGACATGGCCCCTACAGCAATCATCAACTGTGCTGCCTACACCGCAGTCGACGCCGCCGAAGATGACGAAGCCACCGCCAACCTCATCAACGCCGTAGCCGTGGGAGAGATGGCCGAATTCTGCGCCACGCAAGGCATCCCCTTCGTCACCTACTCCACCGACTACGTATTCGCTGGCAACGGGACCGAGCCCTATGTCGAATCGTCACCAACGGACCCCATCAATGCCTACGGTCGGAGTAAGCGTAAGGGTGAGCTCCTCGCCCTGGCTCACCCGACCAGCCTCGTGATCCGAACCTCGTGGCTGATATCGGGGACCAATCCCAACTTCGTAGCCACGATGCTGCGGCTGGCTGCAACCAGGGATGAGCTGGCGGTTGTCGCAGATCAGCGGGGCCGCCCTACGGTGGCGGCCGATCTTGCGTTGGGGACCCTGCATGCCATGGAGGCCGGCGCAACCGGCCTGCTCCACCTGACCAATCAGGGTTCGACGACCTGGTTCGAACTTGCCAGAACCGCCGTTGCCGACGCTGGTCTGGACGAAACCAAGATCGCACCATGCTCCACGGCTGACTATCCCACGCCGGCGGCTCGCCCTGCCTACTCGGTCTTGGAGTCGGAACGGCTCGAGGAGCTTGGCATCGAGCCGCTGCCGCCGTGGCAGGAGTCTTTGCCGGGCGTTGTCGAGGGACTGCTTGCGCGAGGTTTGGCCGGCTAGGTGCCCGCTAGCCGCGCCACCGGTTGAGTAACCGGCGGAATATCCCGGCCTGCTCATGCTGTACGGCAACCATTCGAGTTGTAGGCCGCTCGGGATGGGCGATTGCGGCGGCGAGCTCATCCTTGGCCTCGAACCAGCGAAGCATCCAGGTCCCGGCTATGCGAGCCTTCTGAAGGTTCGAATCGAAGTCGCCGGGAGGGCATGCAGCGATCCGGGGCACGTCATCGGCGCCGGCGCGCGCCCAACGCTTGGCGAACGCCAGTCGGTTGGCCGTGTAGATCGAGTGGCGGCCGGGCAACTTGGCCGCGGTCACTGCCGAGGCATGGGTCACGAATACGCGCTCGTCGAGGATCACCGACAGCCCATTGCTCCACACCGTGAACAGCAGATCGAGGTCCTCCGAGCTGGCCACGCCATACTGCTCGTTCCAGCCCCCAAGGTCCGTCGCGATGGTTCGGTCCATCAGGTAGACCACTCCCGAGGGGATGGCGGTGAAGGGATCGAATACCGTTACGCGCTCCGCCGGACCCGTGCGGACCGACGCCTGGTTGCCGGCCGCGCTGACCGCCGGAAGCACGATCCCAGGGGACGGGAACGATTGAAAGGTTGAGATCAACTTCGAGGCCCAGGCGGTCGGAAACTCGGTGTCGTTGTTGACGAACGCAATGAACTCGCCGGCTGCAATCGCCAGCCCCTGGTTCATGGCACGTGCAAACCCGAGATTCTCTTTGTTGCCGATGAACTCGTCGGCGAGGGCGGCAGCGGATTTCGCTTCCTCGGGATCGGAACCGTTATCGACGATGATCAATTCGTAGCTCACATCTGTGTTCTCCCGCAGGGATGTGACACAGGCGCGGGTATGAGTTATCTGATTCCACGCCGGGATGACGATCGAGAGGCGGACTTGAGCCATCGCGTCATGCTATTCGCACCTCCTGCGGAGGCATAGCTTCGCCGCCCGATCTACTATCTGGCCTCCAACGAGGAGGAGTGGACTCAGTGGTGGACGATCCGACGCCGCCGTCCGGCGGAACCAGCAGCCTGATGGACACAATCAAAGCCCGGCCGGCACTCTATGGCGGAATTGCCGCGCTGGTCGTAGCAGCGATCATTTTGATCATCTTCTTGTCCGCAGGCGGCGGGGGAGACGAAGGCGACGCGAATGCTACGACGACTACCGCCGCGGCTTCCGGGGAAGCCGTCGCCCCGACCGCCACGATTGCCGACAGCGGAGCTACCGCATCCGATACCACCATGCCTGCGAGCGGCGACGACACGGCACCTCCCGTTGCCATCGACCGGAATCCCCTCAACGGAGAATCACTGTCGTCGGCCAGCACCGATCGAGTAGTCGCAGTCAAGGTAGACAACGCTCCGGAGGCAGGCCCGGCAATCGGCATCCAGGATGCGGAGCTGATCATCGAAGCGCCGGTCGAGGGCGGTCTCACCCGTCTGACTGCGATGTTCTTCGAAAACGAGCCAAACGTGATAGGCCCGATCCGTTCGGTGCGTCCCGTTGATGCCGATCTACTGGTCCCGTGGAAGCCCTTCCTCGTCACCACCGGGGGGCAACGTTTTGTCTATCAGGAACTGACCGCCGGAGGCGTAGAGATTCTCGATGAGGGGACCGACGGCCTCTTCCAACAGATCCCGCGGAGACAGCCCTACCACCTGGTCGCCACGATTCCGCTCGTCGAGCAGGAGGCCGGCGAAGGGACCCCGCCGGTGCAGGTCCTTCCCTTCGGCGATACGCCTCTGGGCGGCAGTCCGGCAACCGAAATCGGAATTCCCTTCTCGGGTGTTGCCGACGTCGAGTGGCGCTACGACGAGGCAACTGGATATACCCGATTCGTCGGCGGCGAGGAGTATCAGATCTTTCCCGAGTTCAGCGAGGATCCGGCGGATCTGATCGCCTTTTCCACCGACACAGTGATCGTGCTCAAGGCAGCCCAGCGCTCCGCCGGCTATACCGATACCGCAGGATCAGATGTGCC
>JARFRN010000292.1 GCA_029287195.1 Acidimicrobiia bacterium
CGTGCTCCGCCCCCCCCCACCCACCGACCAGGAACAGTCCCGTCTTGACCACGATGTGGTGGGTGAAATAGAGGATGGCCGCGGCGAGCCCGGCCACCGAGAGCAAACCCAAACCCATGATCATGTAGCCGATCTGGCTGACGATATGGAAGCTGAGAATGCGCTTGACATCATTCTGGGCGATGGCCCCGAGGACGCCGATCGTCATCGTTGCCCCGGCAATGAAAAGCAGCAGTGTCGAGGGCCCCTCCTGGCTGAAAAGTAGCGTTTGGGTACGGATTATGACAAAGACGCCCACCTTGGTGAGGAGGCCGGCAAAGATTGCCGTGACCGGCGTTGGCGCGGTGGGGTACGAGTCGGGCAACCACATGAACAGCGGGAATATCGCCGCCTTGATGCCGAAGACGACCAACGTGAGCATACCGAGGGCATTCCGCACTCCCGGGTCTATCTCTTGCATGCGCTGCGACAGGTCAGCGAGATTGAGGGTCCCGGCGGTTGTGTAGACAAATGCGATCACCACGAGGAACAACGCCGAGGCCACCAGATTGATCACCACGTAAGTCATCGTTGCCCTGATTTCGGCCCCACCGGTCTTCACGGTGAGCAACACATAACTCGCGATCAGCATGATCTCGAATCCCACAAAGAGGTTGAATAGATCGCCGGTGACGATCGACAGTGCTACGCCAGATGTGAGGATCAGATACTTGGCGTGAAACCACCAATCGATCGCGTCGCGCCCCAGCTGTGCCATCGCGTATACCAGCACCGCAACCAGCATGGCGGCCGACACCGTGAGCACGATGGCCGCGAACCGGTCCGCAAGCAGTGTGATTCCGGCCGGAGCGGGCCATCCGCCGATCTGCGCTACAGCAGGAGCCGACGCGTCGGCCTGAATCAACAGAACAACCGCGGAGACGAGCACGAAGCCAACTGCCGTGATGGCAACGGCGCGTTGCAGCAGCAGCCTTCTACCAACGAGAACTGTGAAACCGGCGGCGAGGATTGGGACGGCGACGACTGCCGGGAGGAGCCAGCTCATAGGGCAACCTCATGCATGTCTTCTTCCCTCTGAGCTTCCTCGGCGGCGTGCTGCAACCGGGCGATGCGCCGGTCTTCGATGTCGTCCTCGACCTCGTCGTCCCCTGTCAGGAGGTAGCTGCGCAGCGCCAGTGCCAGCAGGAACGCCGTGATGCCAAAGGTGATGACAATCGCGGTCAAGACCATCGCCTGCGGGAGCGGGTCTGCGATAGGCGCCGCGGTGCCTGCCGGCAGTACGGGTGGCTGAGCAGGTCCACCGGCCGACAGCATGATCAGCACGTTGGCACCGTGCGACATCAGGCCGAGCCCGATGATCACGCGGGACAGGGTTCTTTGCAGCAGGAGATAGGTACCCACCGTGAACAGCAGAGCGGCGATCGCAAGTGTGATGAAGCTCATCGCCGGCTCTCCTCACCACCGAATGACCGAACCAGCGCCAGCGTGATGCCGACGATCACTAGGTAGACCCCGATATCAAAGACCAGTGCCGATACCAATTTCACCTTGCCGACAACAGGCACTGAAAGCTCGACGTAGCCCGACTCGAGGAAGGCCAATCCGGGGATGGCAGCTGCCAGGCCGACGGTAACGGCGACGATGAGCCCTGCTCCCATGAGAACAGTCGACCTGATAGGAAGGACGCGACGTACCACTTCCAGGCCACCGGCCGACCAAGCCAGGAGAATGGTGATTCCCGCCACCAAGCCTCCGGCAAACCCGCCGCCCGGCTGGTTGTGGCCTGCGAACAGCAAATAGAGCGAGAAGGCGAGCAGTGGGGCTGAGACGGTAATGACACCCGTCTCGAGCACAAAGGAGGTACGGCGCTCTCTCATCGAGCCGCCCGCCTTCCCCGGAGGATCGGCACGATCAATCCGGCAACCCCGAGAGCCGCAGCAACGAGGACGGTGATCTCTCCCAGAGTGTCGAAGGCCCGGAAGTCGACGAGGATCACGTTTACTACGTTGCCGCCCGCCGCTTCAGGAAGCGATTCAGCGAGATAGATCTCGGATACGGTGCTGCCCGATCGCACCGAGTTGGCGATGAGTCCTCCCACGAAGATGAAGACCCCGACGCTGAGTGCCACCACCAAGCGAGGAAGTCGCGCCGTGATCGGCTTGGCGAACGTGGCCGGGAGATGGCGGAGCGCGAAGGCAAACAGTGCGATCGCCAGAGTTTCCACCAGCAGCTGAGTCAACGACAGGTCGGGCCCGCCGAGTACCGCATAGAGGCCGGCAACGCCGTAGCCCACCCCGCCAAGCAGGATCACCACTGCAAAACGCCGCCTTACGAAGACCAGGGAGATCGCAAACCCGGCTATCAGCAGGCCGACAGCCCACTCGAGCAACGTGCCTCTTGCCGGGCCCGAGAGATCCGGCATGTCGGCAACGATGGCAAGCGTTGGAGCGGCAATTGCCACAGCCAAGATGATGCTCAGGTATGCCGGCAGCGAACCGTTCTGCAGCACCCCGCTGGAGCGATCGGCGAAGGTGAGCAGCGCCGGAATCGCCTTGCGGAACGTTCCCTCAGCGGTCGGCAGGCGGGAGGTGAGGCGTCCCAGAGCATCCGCTGCAGTGCGAAGAGGCGTTGGCTGCCATGCGAGAAGCAACCCGATTGCAAGGGAGGCGGATGACCAGGCAAGCGCGGCGACCCATCCCGGCCACAACACGAGCTTGCCGGCTTTGCTGATCCCGGTGACGGCTGCAACGGCGGCATCGACCAACGGGAAGAGCAAACCGGGAAAGACCCCGAGCACACCCGCCACGGCCGTCAAGAGCAAGGGGCCCCACAACATCCAGTTGCGAGGGGTGGAGGCGCTCGAGCCGGCCGGTTCCTGGCCGGGTTCGTGGCGGCCGAAGGCCCCGATCAAGAATCTGCCCGTGTAAGCGACGGTGAGGATGGAGGCGGCCGCAGCTATGAGAATGGCCGGCGTGGAATAGTCGACCAGGGCGTCGAAGGCGGCCTCTTTTGCTGCAAAACCCACCGTCAGCGGCACCGCGGCCATTGAAATGGCAGCAGCGAGTGCGGTCCAGAAGACGCCCGGCATCGAGTTGCGCAAGCCGGAGAGACGGCGGATGTCGCGGGTCTCGGCCTCGTGATCGATTGCCCCAACGAGTAAGAACAGCGCGGCCTTGAACAAGGCATGTGCCGCCAGCAGCGCCAGGCCACCGAACAACAGCTTGGGTGTTCCGGCACCTGTGAGCAGGAAGATGAAGCCGAGTTGCGAGACAGTGCCGTAGGCCAATAGGAGCTTCAAGTCGTACTGGCGGAGTGCTCTCCAGCCTCCGAGCGCCATCGTCGCGAACCCGATGACGATGATCGTCGGCTGCCACCAGTCGGTAGAGGCGACGGCGGCGGGGGCCAATCGGCCGACCAGGAAGATGCCCGCCTTGACCATGGTCGCCGAATGCAGGAAGGCGCTGGCCGGGGTCGGCGCGGCCATTGCCCCCGGCAGCCAGGCGTGGAAGGGAACCTGAGCGGACTTGGTGGCGGCTCCAACCAAGATGAGTAGCCACGCAACCGTGACTGAAGGTGATGCCCCCGGTGGTGCGGCGACGATCTCAGATATGAGGTAGCTGCCGCTGACTTCGGCCAGGAGAACGAAGCCACCGAGCATCGCGAGCCCGCCGGCTCCGGTCACGATCGCTGCGTGCAGGGCCGCGGAGCGCGCAGATGCTTTGTGGTCGTCAAACCCGATCAACAGATAGGAGGTGATCGTGGTGAGTTCCCAGAATACGAAGACCGAGAGAAGATGGTCGGAGGCGACCAGCCCGATCATCGCCCCGCCAAACAGTGTCATGGTCGCCGCGAAGGTGGCCACTCGTGGTTCTGTGGAGAAGTAGCGTCGGGCAAACAGAAAGATCGGCACGGCCGCAAATGCCACCACGATGAGGAAAAGTAGACCGTACCCATCCACCTGGAAACGGAGGCTCAGGTCGAGGTTGGGAACCCACTCGATCACCTGGATGTAGGGGTCTCCGTCGATGATGTCGCGGGCGCGCAGGACGGCCCAT
>JARFRN010000077.1 GCA_029287195.1 Acidimicrobiia bacterium
GGGCATTGCCTTCTTCGTCGAGGCGGTCTTCCTCGGCATCTATCTGTATGGCTGGGGCCGCCTGCGCCCGGCGGTCCATCTGCGCACCCTCATCCCGATGATCGCTGCCGGAGCCTACGGGACGTTCTGCATTCTGGCGGTGAATGCCTGGATGAACGCACCCAGCGGGTTCGCTCTCGATCCGGCGGGTGCGGTCACTGACGTCGATCCCCTTGCGGCTATGTTCAACACGGCGGTTGTCGGCCAGACGGTCCATATGTTCTTGGCAGCCTATGCCGTAACGGGTTTTCTCGTCGCTGCGGTATATGCGGTTGGAATGCTCAAGGGCAGACGGGACCGGCGCCATTCGCTTGGTTTCACCGTGGCATTCGCCTTTGCGACAGTTGCGGCACTGGCTCAGCCAATCGTTGGTCACTTCATCGGGCAAAGGCTCGCCGTCGAGCAGCCGAGCAAGTTGGCGGCAATGGAATTGGCTACAGAGACCGAGACCAGGGCGCCGATTGTGATCGGTGGGGTCCTCATCGACGGCGAGGTGAGGTACGGCATCGAGATTCCGCTGCTGGGTTCCCTGTTGGCTACCAACTCGCTGAACGGTGAAGTGCCGGGCCTGAACCAAATTCCGGAAGAGGACCGTCCGCCGGCAAACGTAGTGCATCTCTCGTTTCAGGCGATGGTGGGAGCCGGATTGGCTATGGCAGGAATTGCAGCTTGGTTTTGGTGGCGGCGTCGCCGCACTGAAGACCCGTTCGCCAGCCCATGGTTCTTGCGCGCAACGCCAGTTACCGCCGGCCTGTCAGTTGTAGCTCTGCAGACTGGATGGACCGCAACCGAGGTGGGTCGGCAACCGTGGATCGTCTACGACGTGCTCCGCACCGAAGATGCGGTCACTGGCAACCCAGGAGTCTGGATCAGTCTGGCCGTCATGATTGTTGTGTACGCAAGCATGGCGGTCATTGCCGCCCGGGTGTTGCGGGGAATGGCCAGGCGCTGGCGGGAATCCGACGACGTGGACATCTCCACTCCTTACGGTCCTGCAGCTTCTCATGCTGTCGGGGCGGGCGGTGGATGATGGAACTCAGCGATGTCATTGCAGTCCTGATGTTCCTCGGAGTTGTCCTCTACGCCGTGTTCGGCGGCGCCGACTTCGGCACCGGACTGTGGGATCTGCTCGCCGGCCGTCCCGACAGCGGGGCGTCGCTGCGGCGACAGATAGATCGCAGCATCGGCCCGGTGTGGGAGGCCAATCATGTGTGGCTCATCTATGTGCTGGTCTTCATGTGGACGGCCTTCCCCACTGCATTCACTGCGATGATGAACACTCTCTTCATTCCTTGGCTGCTGGTCGGCCTTGGCATCGTGCTCCGCGGCGGCGCATTCGCCTTCCGCAAATCATCCGTGACCTTCGGAGAAGCGAGGCTGCATGGTGTCGTGTTTGCGACGTCATCGCTCATCACACCGTTCTTCCTGGGGATGATCGCCGGAGCAATTGCCAGCGGGCGGGTTCCGATCGATGGCACCGGCGATTTGTGGACCAGCTGGACCGGGGCCACATCGTGGATCGGTGGTGGACTGGCCGTGCTGACATGCACGTTTCTGGCCGGCACCTTTCTGGCGGCAGACACCTACCGATCTGGCAATGCGGCCCTGGCCGAACGGCTCG
The DNA here is from genome assembly GCA_029287195.1 of Acidimicrobiia bacterium. Lineage (GTDB taxonomy): Bacteria > Actinomycetota > Acidimicrobiia > Spongiisociales > UBA5794 > JAAETI01. The sequence goes on from JARFRN010000077.1 coordinate 1,661, forward strand.
GTAGGCGGACCCTGGTAGTCGGGCTTCTCACCGGTGGCGCTGCGCTCATCGCGGCAGCAACCATAGAACTCGACGCCAAAACCCTTGCTGAAGGGTTACACGGCCGCGGGCTGGTCTTGATCATCATTTCGGCCGGCGCCGGCGTCGCCAGTTTGTGGAGGCTGCATCGTGGCGAGTGGGGGAGAGCTCGGATCGGAGCGGTGGTTGCGGTGGCAGCGATCGTGGTGGGCTGGGGTGTAGGCCAGTACCCATATCTGCTCGTCGACCAAATCGAGATTGCCGATGCCATAGGGGCTCGATCGACTCAGATTGGCCTCGTGATCGTCTTCGGTGCGGCGGCCCTGACCGCCGTCCCCGCCCTTGCCTGGCTCTACTATCTCGTGAACCAACCCGAGTGGTCAAAGGCTGATCAGCCAGATTCCCGGACTGCTTGATTGCGCTCGGTTTTGGGGTCAACTCGCTGCGAGCTCGGCGTTCTTGCCACCTTTGCGCAGCAGCCACAGCGTGAACCACAGTTCCCCAATCAGCGAAGTCCAGCCGTGATAGATAGTGAGTTTTCGAAGTTGCGGTGACCGAGTCATGTCCGTTTCATGTCCGTCGGGCAGCGCGACGCAGTGCATGGCAACGCGACCTGATGCGTACCAATCTCTCAATGATTCCGGGCATATTCGGGAGAAACCCCAGGTCAGCGAATCGGGCCGCAGCGGACTCATAATCCGTAGGTGCAGGTTCGAGTCCTGCCGGGCCCGCTGGTGATTCTTGAACCCGATATCACCCCGGGTCAGGACGTGGTTTTCGGGTCTTGTCCTGTTTGGTAGGGGAGTGTCGTTTCTCACACCTCCCCGGCGGGCCTACCCGGGATTCCGGCGCCAGCGCCCAACGGAAGCGCGCTGGGGCGGGTATATCCCGACGCTGTGCGGGGGTAGTCTGTGGCAGAGCGAGGATGCCGTTGTCGACGGGATCCTATGGCAATCTGTGGCCCTCGGTGCAGGTGCCACCTACGTTTCTCGAGCGCTGTACGCTAGGCCGCCTTCGAGCTCCTCGGATTGGATATGTCGCGTACGACGTCGGGCCATCTCCTCATCGCTGATATCAGCGGCTACACCCAGTACCTCAGTTCGTCGGAGCTGGAGCACGCCCAGGAGGTGCTGCGTTCTCTGATGGAGCTGCTCATCGACCGAACCCTGCCGCCGTTGCGCGTTGCCGGACTTCGAGGTGACGCCGTGTTCAGCTATAGCCTTGCCGGGGTGGCAAAGGGCGGACAGACGCTCGTCGAGATGATCGAGGACACCTACGTTGCATTCCGTCGGGCCATCGAGCAGATGGTGATCAACACCACCTGTGGGTGCAATGCGTGCGCCAACATCTCGACGCTCGACCTCAAGTTTCTCGTCCACTACGGCACCTTCTCGATCAGCCCGCTTCGGGGTACCGATGAGTTGGTGGGTTCTGCAGTGAACGAGCTGTTCCGT
>JARFRN010000167.1 GCA_029287195.1 Acidimicrobiia bacterium
TACACCGGTCACAGCGCCAGATCTGCCGGGATCAGTGACAGGCTGACGACATCGCGATGCCCACCCGCGATGTAGAGGTGGGATCGCAAGATTCCTTCGGTGACAAACCCGCACTTGCGCAGCGCCCGCAACGAAGGCTCATTGCGCGGCTCGACCCGCGCCTCTACTCGCGCCAGGCCGGCATCTGTGAGCGCCCACCTCGACAGCAGCCCGATCGCCCTGGTGCCCCTGCCGCCCCGGCGGGCGCGCGGGATGATCCAATAGCCGAGACCTGCCGTACCAGGCATCTTTCGATGCATCAGCACGATCAAGCCCACCGCCTCATCGGTCGCCACATCGGCGATCGCCAGGGAGAGCCCCCAGTGGGTCGGCTGTCGCGACATCTGGCGCTCGATCCAAGCGCAACCTTCGGCCACGGTGTACTGAGCGGGGACGGTTGTGCCTTCAGGGATCCGCGGATCGGACGCGGCTTCTTCGACGCACGGCAGATCCGACATCCTCCAGCGACGGAGCCGCACGAGATCATCCGCCAGATCGGGATCTGGATAGTCGAGCTGAGTCATCGGACCAGTCTGCCGGATAGGGCGCTCCGCTGGGGGGCCTGCTTACGCTACAGGACCGCGATCAGCCCTCGTCTCCCTGCCGGCGGGCACCCATCTCGCGATCGAGCATCAGTAGAGCGTGGCCGCTGCCTTTGGTTCGCTCGAGATCGTCGATGATCTGCTGGACCGTTGCCTCCTCTTCGACCTGCTCGTTGACGAACCAGTCGAGCAGCGGGTACGACGCGAAGTCCCGCGCCTCGACAGCAATCGCATAGATATTGTTGATGGCCGCCGTCACCCGCTGCTCGGCGGCGAGCGAGGCACGAAAGACATCTATCACCGAGTCGAATTCGGTCTTGGGAGCCGGCAACGCTCCGAGCTTCACGCTGGCATTGCGGTCGATGAGGAATTCGAAGAACTTCATTGCATGTTCATTCTCCTCACCAGATTGCATACGCATCCAGTGCGCCATCCCCGGCAAACCTTCACACTCGAGCCACGCCGACAACGCGAGATACTGATGGGCCGACTCGAGTTCGAGAGTCACCTGAGCATTCAACGCTTGTTCGAGTTCCTTTGTCAGAGCCACATGAGCCTCCTCATAGCCGTTGTGCCTATTGTGGAGCCGTGGCGTGGCTTTTCACAATCATCTGCTTGTTCGGGCTCGCCGCCACCCTTTACGCCGAGACGCAACACCCCGGGCAGCGGCGTCTTCCCAAAATGGTCGCCTCGACTGCGTTCGTCGGTGTTGCGCTTGCCGTGGGAGCGCTCGACACCACGTTTGGCACCATCATGGTCGTGGGACTGACACTGTCTTGGCTCGGCGACCTGTCCCTCACCTACAACGGCCGCGGCCGATTCGTTGCCGGGCTGGCCGCCTTCCTCGCCGGCCACGTCGCCTACGTGATTGCATTCTTCGACCGCGGTGTCGATGACTCCCTGTGGCTGTTTGCTGCCGCTGTTGCTGGAGCTGCGGTCGCCGTGGGGTCATGGTTGATGCCTACGGTGCCGGCGGAACTGAGGGCGCCCGTCATTGCCTACATCGCAGCGATTTCGCTGATGGCGGCCGCCGCAGGATCCACCAACACGATGGACGCCGACTGGCGAATCCCGGTCGGCGCCATCGCATTCTATGTTTCCGACATCTTCGTCGCCCGTGACCGCTTCGCCGCCCCCGGACTGATCAACCGCTATATGGGGCTGCCGCTCTACTTCGGTGGCCAGCTCCTACTCGCCTGGGCCGCCGGCGGCTGACCGGCCGGGCTAGCTCGCCGGATTGGTGACCTGGCCCAGGAACAGAATTGCACCGGTGCTGCTGTGCTCTATGAGGAACACAAATGGCCGGTCGACCTCCACCCTTACCGGTGGATCTTCCACCGCCGTCAGCCCGATGATGACCGCCGTTGCTGCGGCGGCTTCTGTGCCGGTTTCGTCTACTTTGACGAAAGCATCATGCACAACTTCTTGGATGAAGAGTTCGCGCTCTGCCGCGATGCCGGTGAAATCGGCTCCAGCGTCTTCAGCCGGTGGAATGAACGCTTCACCCATCCCCAGTTCGGCAAGGACGGCCGAGAGCGAGAACTCGGAGGTGAACTCGAACTTGGGGAACGCCAGGTCGACTTCCCGACCATCCGCCCGGCCGACCGCGTCGGCTACGAAATCGGCGTCGAGATGGGCAACGACGTCTTCGAATCGACCCTCGTCGGGCACGATCACGATCATCGATGCGTCACCGGCATAGGGCATCCGCAACAGCTCGAAACCGTCTCCCGACATGTAACCGCGGCGAGCGGTTCCGTTCATGAACGGGATCGTCACCTCGGCCCCATCGAGGGTCACAAAGGTCCCTTCTGCGGTTGCATCCGGATCGAACTGATCCGCCCAGCTCGCCTTGAACCAGATCGCATTCACCAGAACCAGCCGGGTCAGTGAGTTGACAACGCCCTCGGGAATCAGGTCCTCGATCCGGCCCCCTGTATTCTCCTCGACCCAGTCGTTGATGGCGATCCGGGCTTCCTCGGCGGCGCTGCGGAAGTCGACCAGGTTCATCCCGGCGTCATAGCTCTCGGCCAGCGTCGTGAGGAACTCGTCGAGGAACGGGTAGTCGTATTGGCCCCACAGCGAATTGGCGATCTCGATCGCCAACGGCTCCCTGTCATCATCCGGCAGCGGTTCCGGTACCTGTCCTATTCGCAGATCTAGTTCGTTACGCGCCACGTGGATCCGGTCACCATCCACCCCGAAGTGGAGGACATCGGCGATCTGCTCGGCCGTCGTTCCCCGAGCCCCCGCGTACGTCATCGTCAAGGCTGCTGCAATGCTGTAAGGCGATAGAAAGACATTGTCCCCCTCGGTCGCTGCCGCTCTGAACAGTTCAAAGGCAAATTGGGAGTCGCCGGCCACCAACGCCGCAATCTCTTCGTCGGTTACATCGGTGACGGTGGCGCGGGGCACATCGGCCCTCGTCAGCTCTCCTTGCTGCAGGGGCTGAGTGGTGGTCTCAGGAGCGAGGCTCGTCGTTGTCGTTCCGGTGTCCTCCGCCGTCCCACACGAGGCGGCTAGGAGAGCCACCAGAACCACCACGATGGAGGTGTTTCTCATGGCTTTCATACCCTTGTGACGTTTCAGGCTACACCCAGAGTTCCCGCCTGACGCGGCGCGTCAGGTTGTCGAAGCTCCGCTTCGAGGCCCCGGGGACACGCAGAAGAACCGGCAATGCCCACGCATCGCGAGAGTCCACAATGCTCTACATTGCGGCTCGGCCCCGGCGCTACCGCTCGAACGCTGCCACAAACTTCTTCACCGGTTCGGAGCGCGCAAACTCGAAGTTGCGGTGCTCTGCGCCACCAATGGCATAGCTGAGGCGTTGTGGCTGCAGCGGACCGGCACCCGAGTAGCGCACCGCCCCCACCTGCTTCGCATCCGTTGCCTCTACCAACACCGGCTGCTCTGCCGAGAGGGCCCGATCGAAGAGGAGCAGCCGCGAGTCGGTCAGTATCAGTGATACATATGGCCCGCTCATCGGCGGCCTGGCACGTTGCCCCAGGGGCCGGCCGGCGCCGAAATAGACCATCCCGAAGGTCAGTAGCAGGACCCCGACTATCACGAGTAGGCCAACGACGAAAGGCACCTCGAGCACACGCGGTAGGGTCAGCGCCACCAGAATCCCGACGACCCCGCCCACGGCGGACCAGCGGGTGTATCCGGGAACCACACCGTCCAGCTCGACAATGGTCGCTTCATCCGGCCGCAGGTGATCTTCGAGACCGCGTCGCTCCCGCTTGCCGCTCATGTCACCGCCTCACGCCTGAAATGTGTAATCACCAATCCGGACACCACCTCTTCGTCGTGGGTTTTCCGAAACCCGAGCGACTCATAGAGAGCACGCGCCGGATGGTTGTCCCTGCCGGTACTGACCAGCGCTGTCCGCACCGAATCCAAAGTCGCAACCAGGGCCCGGCCGTAGCCTCGCCGCAACGAGTTTGGGGCAACAACCAGCCGATCTATGTCGACGGTTGCTCCATCATCGGTGTACGCAAGGGCGGCGACAATCCTATTGGCTCCGTCGCGGACTCCAAGCCAATCGAGCGACCGGGCCTGTAGCGCCTCCAGCGACTCTGTGAGCTGAGGGATCCGGTCAGAGCCGATCAGATCGGCCTCGGCTCGGTATGCGGCACGCTGCACCGCCAACACTTGCTCTGCGGTGTCTTGATCACGGACATCTAGTTGCTCGACGACGGGTGATGGCACAGCACCATTATGGTTCCGCCTCCCCTTCCGCTGCCACGGTATCGTTCACCGCATGAAACGACTGATCATTCTCCGCCACGGCAAGTCGGATTGGAACGCCGGAGCCGCCAGCGACCATGCCCGCCCGCTCAACCGTCGCGGCACCGGCGCGGCAGTGACGATGGGTAGGGTCTTGACCCGTCTGGGCGAGGCACCGGACCTGATCTTCACGTCCTCAGCAGTCCGCGCTCGGGAGACTGCCTTGCTGGCAAGCGACGCCGGCGGTTGGGATTGCGAGACGGTCGAAGTTGATGATCTGTACGGGACGTCTGCCGGCGAGGCGCTTGCCGTAGCTGCCGCCGCTCCGGACGAGATCGAACGTTTGATGCTGGTCGGACATCAACCCGCTTGGGGCTACCTGGTAAGGGCACTGACGGGGGCAGAGGTCAGCATGAAAACCGCCACCGTCGCCGGGGTCGATATGGCGATGGGCCGGTGGGTACACGCCCCACGAGCCACCGGGACCCTGGCCTACCTGCTGCAGCCCCGGCTGTTCACCGATTGGGAGTTGTAGCAATGGACAAAATCCACGGCGGCCAGTTGCTGGCCCGGGCGCTACGCAATGAGGGTATCGACACCATCTTCACGCTGACCGGCGGTCACATCATCGGAATCCTCGACGGATGCGCTCTCGAAGGAATCCGGGTCGTCGATGTCCGCCACGAGCAAACGGCCGCACACGCCGCGGAAGCGTATTCGAGATTGACGGGCAAGCTCGGGGTGGTGGCGGTCACCGCCGGTCCGGGAGTCACCAACACGCTCACGGCGGTGATGAACGCGCAGTACTCGGGTACGCCGCTGCTCGTGTTGGGTGGGCGCCACCCGATTCAGCAGGAGCACACCGGCGGCCTGCAGGAGATGGACCATCCGCAGATCTTTCGATCGACAACCCGCTTCGCCGCCACTGCGTGGGAGACCGCCCGTCTCGGCGAGTATTTCGCTACCGCGACACGGCATGCATTTGCGGGCCGCGGGGGCCCGGTCTTCTTGGACATCCCGCTCGACGTACAGACGTCACTCGTAGCCGACTCGACACAGCTGCCAAAGCACTACCGACCGACCGATCCGAGTGGCGCCGACACAGACACTATCGACGAGATCACCAACTTGCTCGCTGGAGCCGAGCGGCCGGTCCTCTTCGCCGGCAGCCGCTTCCGTGCCCGCAGCGCCGGGGCGCTGGTCGCGCTGGCCGAGGCCGTCAATGCACCAGCCTACGTAAATGCCGGAGCGAGAGGCGCCTTCCCCTACGGGCATCCATTGCTCGGCAACCGGACCAGGTCGCAGGCGTTCGCCGGCGCCGACGTCGTGCTTGCACTTGGCGTGGATTGGGATTTCCGCACCGGATATGGGCGCAAGATCGCAACAGACGCCTCTGTGATTCAGATCGACTCCGAACCAACGAGGATCGGTTGGAATCGCCCCGCCCATCGCGGGATCGTCGCCAACCCTGGACGGGTTGTCGAGCAGCTGATCGAACACCCGGGGATCGTTCATTCTGGTGACAGGGAATGGACCGGCCGGCTACAGGCCGCCGAGACGGAAAGACTCCAGGCAGCCAATATCGCGGCCGATGCTCCCGCCGAGCTGGTGAACCCCGAGTTCTTCGGCCGCACGGTCGCCGAGTTCTTTGGTACCGACTCGATTGCTGCGGTTGACGGAGGCGATATCGTGGCAACCACGGCCAAGTGGCTCCAGATCTCAACTCCGGGTCACGTGCTGGAACCGGGCCCTGCAGGGACGTTGGGTACCGGGCCCGGGTTCGCGCTTGCCGCCAAGACTGTGTTCCCCGACAAACGCGTCGGCATAGTGTTTGGCGACGGCGGCTTCGGCTTCCACGGCATGGAATTCGACACCTACGTTCGACTCGGCTTGCCGATCATCGGTGTCGTCGGCAACGACGGTGTGTGGGGCAACATCAAGAGTTTCCACCGCATGTTCTACCCGGAGCGCCTCGTGGCTACCGATCTGGGCCGTCGACCGTATCACGCGATGGTCGAGGCGCTGGGAGGTCACGGGGAGCTGGTGACCCGGCCGGAGGCGCTGCTGCCGGCGCTGGAGCGGGCGGCGGCCAGCGAGTTGCCCGCCTTGGTCAATGTTCACGTCGACGAGACTTCCCGGGCCTCCAGCAACTACTCGGGCTAGGCCGAAGCTTCCCGGCAATCAGCCGGTTACCATCAGCGGCGGGCCGGATTGCGAGGTTTGGGTGACAAGCCCACAGACATCTCCTAAATCGATGCTGCGCGAGGGTGGCGCCATTGCGGTCCGCTTCGCCAAGGCACGCACCGGGTCCTTCTTCCTTGCAGTCCTCGGCGCGGCGCTCTTTGTGTCCGCAATTGTGGCATCGGCGGTCGTCATCGGGTGGGTCACCGACGAGCTGATCATCCCGGTACTCGACCAAGGCGCCGAGTACGACGACGTTCTTTGGCCCGCAATGTGGGCTGTCATCGGCGTTGCTATCTGGAAGGCGGCCGCGATCGTCCTCCGTCGCACCGCCGCCGGATTTCTCCAGTTCCGAGTGCAAGCTGATGCCCGCAGCGACCTCATCGACCATCTACTCAAGCTGGAACTGGCGTGGTACCAGCGCCAATCCACCGGAACCTTGCTAGCCGTGAGCGACACCGACGTCCGTCAGGGAACTTTCATCCTGGCTCCCCTCCCCTTCGGCATCGGTTCCTCACTGCTGCTCGTCGGCACGGTCGTGTTGATCATCCTGATCGACGGCTGGCTGGCCCTGACTGCATTTGTTTGCCTGGGGGCGATTGTCGCCGTCAACATGCACGGAGCCTGGCGCATGTTCTCCGCATTCCGTGAAGTCCAGGAACTGCGAGGGCATGTCTCCTCAATAGCGCACGAGAGCCTCGATGGCGCATTGACGATCAAGGCGCTGGGCAGGATCGACCTCGAAACCAAGCGGTTCGAGGAGGCCTCAGAACGCTTACGCGACAAGCTGATTCA